>CAJLFQ010000031.1 GCA_905205975.1 uncultured Eubacteriales bacterium
TTTCTTCCACCGGGATTGTATACTTTTTGTCGCAGAAGTGGCAGACAACTTCGACCGATTCGCCCTCTTCACGCAGTTTTTCCAATTCTTCTCGGCCGAGGCTGACCAGCATTTCACGCACGCGTTCCTCCGAGCAGCGGCAGCGGTAACCGCTCTCCTGCGTCTTCACGACGCTGCCAAAGTCGCTTTTCAAGGCTGCTCTTGCAATGTCTTCCGCAGACATGCCGCTGTCAAGCATCTGCGTGACCGGCTGCAGCTCTGCTATGTCAGCTTCGACGCGTGAGATGACCGATTCGTCTGCACCGGGCATGAGCGCCAGAATAAACCCGCCGGCTGTACGGACTGAACAGTCCCGATCGACCAAAACGCCCAGCGCGCATACACCGGGCTGCTGTTCACTCGTATAAAGGTATTCCGTGATGTCCTCCGCAATTTCGCCGGAAACCAAGTCGACCATGCCGACATACGGCTCTTTCATTTTGAGATCCTTGATGACCGTCAACGTGCCTGCGCCGACAGCTCCGCCAACGTCCAGCTTCCCTTTTTCGTTGAGGGGCAGGTCCACATCTGCATGCTGGATGCAGCCCCGGCAGAAACCGTCCCCGTCGGAAACGGCAATCACCGTTCCGCACGGGCCATCCCCTGTCAAACGCAGGGTTACAGAAAACTGCTCATCTTTCAGGTCTGAGCCCATAATGGATGCGCCGATTAGCAGCCGCCCCAAAACCGCCGTTGTAGTCGGCGTCAGTTGATGGTATTGGCGCGCCTGTTCAACAGCGCCGCGCATATCCGCTACGGAGATGCGAACCATGCCGTCTCCGCTGATTGCATGAATGATTTGATCGCTCATTCTCTTTCCTCCAATGTCCGGTTCGCCTCCGTCCGCGGGCTGCGCCGGGCAACGCAAAAAAATCGGCCGGCGTCTTTTTCGGGCGGCGCCAGCGTCAGTTCGCCATAGATGCCTTCTAACTGCATATCGGCTTTTTCCAATGCCGTTTTCAGCTCTTCGAGTGTGTGTGCCCGCTCCACATGGTGCTCCGAGCTGCGTTCATACATTCCTTTTCCATGTGCGACGAAGAAGTCGAGGTAGTAATCCATCAGGCGTTTAGCCGGCTGATATTCCGCCTGCCAAGCACAAAAACACCGGTCAGATTCCCGGATGTAGGCCTGCATATCAATTGCGCGGAATTTGGCCTCCGTGTTGACGTCAAAGATGAAAAGACCACCATCATTCAAGAAGAGGCCGACCCGTGCAAATGCCGCTTCCAGCGTATGCTGCGAGGTCAAATAGTTCACGCTGTCCAATGCGCAGACCACAGCGTCGACTGTTCCATACAGGTCCAGCTTTTCCATCCGTTGACATAGAAAAAGCGGCCGCGGGTTGAGCGAAGCCGTTTTTTCAGAAGCCTCTGCAAGCATTTCCGGAGACATATCGGTTCCGATCATATCATAACCGGCTTCCGCAAGCAGTTTTGTCAGCGAACCCGTGCCGCAGGCAAGATCCAGAACAATCTCCGGCTGTGCGCCGTATTTTTGAAAGACCGACTGGATAAAATCCGCCCACGCCCGGTAAGGAACATCCTCCGTAAATTCGTCGTAGAAGTGCGCCATGACGGCATAATTTGCCATGCGCTATTCCCCTTTTTGCTTCATCCGGTCCAGAACCAACCGATAACCGTCTGAGCCATATTGCAGGCAGCGGTTCACGCGGCTGATCGTCGCAGTGGAGGCACCGGTTTCCATCACAATCCGGCTGTACTGTTCGCCTTTGTCAAGCAGCTGTGCAACCTGAAGCCGTTGAAGCATAGCCTTCATTTCGTTCACGGTACAGATGTCTTCAAAAAAGGCGCTGACTTCTTCTTCTGTTTTCAGGGACAAAACCGCCTGAAACAGCTCGTCGAAGTGCATGTTTTTCATTTTTTCATTCATAAAAGCTGTATCTCCCGTTTGTAATCCGCAGCGCCGCCCGGTCCTGCGGTCTGATAAGCTCTGCTATATTATACACGTTTTTTCTCTTTTTTTCAAGCCAATTCGCAGGTTTTTTCCGCAAAACGCATATTGATCCAGTTCTGCGGGGACACTATCCGTTGAATCGGGGAATCCGGTTGACTTTTGGAAAGCGGTGCATGTTATGTTGATCTCATTCGTTCGAACCATTTTGCTCTATCTGGTCGTCATCTTTTCCATGCGGCTGCTTGGAAAGCGGCAGATTGGAGAGCTGGAGCCCAGCGAGCTGGCCATCACCATCCTAATCAGCGAGCTGGCTGCCATCCCCATGCAGGATTCGGCGCAGCCTTTGGCAACCGGCCTTGTTCCGATCATCGTTTTGCTTGCGCTGGGGCTTTTAAGCTCCGTTGTGACTGTCGCCAGCCCGCTTCTGCGGCGAATCATCTGCGGAAAACCGAGCATTATCATTGAAAACGGCAAAATGAATCAACTGGAAATCCGCCGTCTCCGGCTGAGCGTCGACGAAATCGCTGAAGAGCTGCGTCTGAAGGACGTCACCAACATTCAGACGGTTCGATTCGGCATCATTGAGACAAACGGCCAATTGAGCGTTCTGCTGAACGAAGGCGACAGTCCGGCAACCAGACGTGACCTCCATGTTCAGCCAAACGAGCCGTCTCCCCTATCCTATACCCTGATTGCGAACGGTCATCTGATCCGTGCCAATCTGCGCCGCCTTGGTATGGCGCGCGAGACCGTTCTTACTGAGCTGGCAAAGCGGAACATCGATCGCATCTCCGATGTCTTCTATATGTCCTGTGACGCCGGCGGAAACATGCGCGTAATCCGAAACGACTGAATCAAAGGAGATTTGTTTGATGAATATCCGCTATTCCCTGTTGGCGCTTCTGCTTTTGGGCGTGATGTTTGCACTCGCTTGTACTGCGCAGGCGTTCACCAACGATGTCTGTGGCAAAACGCAGACAGGCATCACCGAGGCGCTCGACTATGCACGAAATGGACAGTTCGACAAGAGCGCCGACCGCATTTCCGATCTGGCTGCAAACCTAGAGCGCAAAAAAGTCATTTTCACCGTCGTACAGCACCATTCTTATGTGGACTCGATCATTGCAGCGCTCTGCCGGGCGGAAATCTGTGCCAGAGCGGGTGAAGCTTCCGCCATGGAGCTGGAACTTGCCTCTGCCGTTTTGGAAATCACCTCGCTGGCCGGACGGGATCAATTGACGCTCGGCAATATCTTTTAATCTGTCCCAGCAGCAAAACAGCGCGGTTGTCTGTCAGACAACCGCGCTGTTTTGCTTGGTTTCAGGCCGAAAACTTCTGCTTGGTTTGATCGACTTTCTGCTGTTCTGCCTGTTCTTCGGCATACCAGCCGCGCTGCGACATTTTTGAGTAGATCTCGTTTTGCATTTGAAGCGTATCGTTGAGTTTCTGATCGAATGCTTGGTGAATGTTGATAGTTGCGGACTCAATCGTTCCGTGGAGGTACAGGTCGGCGGCACCTTTGACGGTGGTCAGAATGTCTTCCATAATCAGTTTATCGTCCATTGTTTTTCCCTTTCTCTGTCATATGCATGGTTTTGCGGCCGGCTTACTTCAGCAAACCGAATAATTCGCCAAAGTTCTTCTGGTGACGGCTGGCAAGCTGCTGGACAAACGTTTTCAGTTCCTGATCTTGAAGCCGGTTGGCAAGGTCGGTGCATTTCTGCTGCATCATCTGCTCATGAGAAAGTGCGTCTTCCATATAGAGCAATTCTTTCGGACTCATCGTTTTTCATTCCTTTCAATGCTTTCATTGCCTTTGGTGATTGTGCATCTGGCGTGCATGGATATTGTGTGCGTTTTGAGCTGTTTTCATGCGCTGCATATTCCATTTTGCGCCGCAAAAAGCCGCCCCTTGTATGTCAAAGCACACAAAGGGCGGCTATCTGTTTTTCAGTGATCCGCTATTTGGATGTTGAGCCGGCATGCATGGATTGTCGTTTGCTTTCCATGGCCTCGGCAAGCATCATATCTTTCACTTTCATGAGCCGTGTGATGTTGCCACGTTCGTTTTCATCCAGCTTCATCGTAATATATCGAATTGTATCACGGTATTGCGGGATCAAAACATGTTCCAGCGCATTCACGCGCCGACGCGTCCGTTCGATTTCAGCCGCCATCATGGAGGCCGCTTTTTCCGCCTGCGCCAAAGCGAGCAGATCCGGCAGCAAATCCGATGCCGCCTGAACAGCATCATCCAATTCGCCCGCCGTATTCACGGTGCCGTACGGCAAAAGTGTTCCTTCATTTTCATCATGTGTTTGAAAATGATATTCCGGGATGCGGACGCTCATGATATTTTTCTCTTCGAGATCTATGGAAACCGTTTGTTTCGGCAAGAGGAGCGCCTGACTCAAAAATTCCGGGCTCATCGCCGCCGCTGCCAACGTAAAATGATCGTGCAGCGCGGAAACTTTTTCCTCAACCTCTGCGCGCAAGCGCATATTTTCGCGCACAACGTTCAGGAACTGCTTCATCAACTCATCGTTTTTGTCTTTGAGAAGCTTATGCCCTCTTGTCGCTGTGGCAAGGCGACGCTTCAGCTTTTTCAGCTGCATACGCGTCGGATTGATGTTCATGACCGCCAAGCTTTTCGCCTCCGTCTGTTATGCGTGCACTGTTTCGCTGTCCGCCGTCTGCTGTGGGTGATAGTACTTTTCGATCAGTTCCGGTTTGATGCGCTTCAGCTCAGATTTCGGCAGGATCTCAAGCAGGCGCCAGCCGAGCTCGAGCGTTTCTTCGATTGAACGGTCTGTCTCGTAGCCTTGTGCAACATACTCTTTGTCAAACGCATCGGCAAATTTGGCGTAGAGTTTGTCCATATCCGTCAGCGCCGCTTCGCCAAGGATCGTCATCAGTTCTTTGCATTCCTTGCCGCGGGCATAGCAGGCAATGATCTGGTTCATCTGGTTGGCATGATCTTCACGCGTTTTCCCAGCGCCGACACCCTTATCCTTCAAACGGGAAAGAGACGGCATTACATCGATCGGCGGCTGAATGTTTTTCCGGTACAACTCACGCGACAGAATAATCTGCCCTTCGGTAATGTATCCGGTTAAGTCCGGAATCGGGTGTGTTTTATCATCTTCCGGCATGGTCAGGATCGGGATCATGGTGATGGAGCCCTCACTGCTCATACGCCGTCCGGCACGTTCATACATCGTTGCAAGGTCTGTATACAGATATCCCGGATAGCCGCGCCGGCCCGGCACTTCCTTTCGGGCTGCCGACACTTCGCGAAGCGCTTCCGCGTAATTCGTGATATCGGTCATAATGACCAGAACGTGCATATTCTTTTCAAACGCCAGATACTCTGCCGCAGAGAGCGCCATACGCGGCGTCGCAATGCGTTCAATGGCCGGGTCATTGGCCAGGTTGATGAAGAGAACCGTCCTGCCGAGGGCGCCCGTACGCTTGAAGTCGGAAATAAAGAAATCCGCCTCCTCAAACGTAATGCCGATAGCCGCAAAGACGACGGCGAATTTTGCATCCGAGTTCAAGACCTTTGCTTGACGGGCAATCTGCGCCGCCAGCTGTGCATGCGGCAAACCGCTGCCGGAGAAAATCGGCAGTTTTTGTCCGCGAACCAGCGTATTCAAACCGTCAATGCTGGAAATACCGGTCTGGATAAACTCAGACGGATAATTGCGTGCCGTTGGGTTCATCGGAACGCCGTTGATGTCAATCCGCTTTTCTGCCAGCAGCTCTGGCCCGTTATCCGCCGGACGGCCCAGCCCGTCGAACACGCGGCCGAGCATATCTTCCGAAACCGGCATTTCAAGGCCATGGCCCAGAAAACGGACTTTGCTGTCGGCAAGATTGATGCCCGCGCTGCTTTCAAACAGCTGCACCAAAGCATTGGTACCGTCAACTTCCAGCACTTTGCAGCGGCGGACTTCGCCATTTTGCAAAACAATCTCGGCGAGCTCGTTATATGCAGCGCCCTGAACGTTCTGAACCAGCATCAGCGGCCCTGCAACTTCGCTGATGGTTCTATATTCTTTAATCATAGTGTGATGCGGTCCTTTCCAGCAGAATCCTGCAACTTATCTGGCCATTCGATCAGAGGGTATCCTCATCCACTGCCAGCCCACGGATATCATGGGTCATCTGAGAAGCAATTTCAGCATAGCGGCATTCATAATCCTGTTCGCCGACATCTTTTGCACGGCCAATCTGTTCCATCGCGGGCAGTTTCAAGAGCTGATCAACTTCTGCACCCTTCTCGACTGCCGCTTCCGCCGCGTTATGGAACGCCAGAATCAGCTTCAAAAGGGCGAACTGTTTCTCAGGTGAGGTATAGCTGTCGGTATCTGAGAATGCGTTTTGCTGAAGGAAGTCTTCACGGATCATCCGAGCCGTTTCCATCGTCAGACGGTCTTGCGGAGACAAAGCGTCAACGCCAACCAAACGGACGATTTCGTCGAGTTCGGATTCAAGCTGTAAGAGATGCATGGCACGGTCACGGTTTTGGCGGAAATCTTTATTGACGTGCGCATTCAGCCACGGCATAACACGGTCAAGGTAAAGCGAATAGCTGTTCAGCCAGTTGATCGCCGGGAAATGACGCCGGTATGCAAGCTGATCATCCAGCCCCCAGAAGACCTTGACAATGCGGAGCGTCGCCTGAGAGACCGGCTCAGAAATATCACCGCCCGCAGGCGAAACAGCGCCGATAGCGCTCAAGGTCGCTTCACGTTTATCCTTGCCGAGGCAGACAACGTGACCGGCGCGTTCATAGAACTGTGCGATCCGCGATGTCAGATAGGCAGGGTAACCTTCTTCGCCCGGCATCTCTTCCAGACGGCCGGACATTTCGCGCAGTGCTTCTGCCCAGCGCGAAGTGGAGTCTGCGATGATGGCGACGTCATAACCCATGTCGCGGAAGTATTCGCCGATGGTGATGCCGGTATAGATGGATGCTTCGCGCGCGGCAACCGGCATATCAGACGTATTGGCGATCAAAACGGTTCGCTTCATCAGGCTCTCGCCTGTTTTCGGGTCTTTCAGTTCCGGGAATTCACGCAGAACATCCGTCATTTCGTTGCCGCGTTCACCGCAGCCAATGTAAACCACGATATCGACGTCTGACCATTTTGCCAGCTGATGCTGAACAACGGTCTTTCCGCTGCCGAACGGCCCCGGAATGGCAGCAGCGCCGCCCTTCGCGATCGGGAACATGGTATCGATGACGCGCTGGCCCGTGATCATTGGGGCTTCCGGCGGCAGCTTGGTCTGATACAGGCGGCTGCGGCGCACCGGCCAGTAAGACAGCATTTGCAGATCCCGCTCCGTGCCGTCTGTACAGCGGACGCGCGCGATCGGATCCACGATGGTAAATTCGCCCTCAGAGATCGAAAGAATTTCACCTTTGATGCCCTGCGGAACCATAATTTTGTGGGAGACAATCACCGTTTCCTGTACGTCGCCGATGATATCGCCCGGAATGACGCGATCCCCCGGCTTGACAAGCGGATGGAACGCCCATTTTTTGGTATGATCCAACGCCGTAACGTCAACGCCGCGCTGAATGGTATCGCCGGTTAAGCGGCGCAGAACATCCAGTGGGCGCTGAATCCCATCGAACATCTGCTCCAGCATCCCCGGCGCCAGCTCCACCGACAGCGGAGCACCCGTCGAGACAACTTCTGCCCCCGGCGCCAAGCCGGATGTTTCTTCATATACCTGAATGGATGCGCGGTCGCCGCGCATTTCAATAATTTCACCGATCAGACGATCCGGACCAACACGCACAACGTCAAACATGTTTGCGCCGGACATGCCTTCGGCAACAACAAGCGGACCGGCTATTTTAACGACTCTACCGATTTCCATTTGGGAATACACCTTTCGTATCAAGAATTCGCAGGTTCTAAAGCGTTCCGCTGATGATATCCGCGCCAATCGCCCGTTCAACGCTTTGTTTGACAGCCGTTTTTCCGATGCCGAGCGAGCCATTTTTGCCCGGAATTAAAATGATGGCCGGCGTCAGCTGATCTGCATATTTTGCAACCTCATCCATCGCAAGACTGGCCGCCTGTTCCGTGATGTAAACAATGGCATACGGACCTGCCGCCAGTTTTTTCAGCGCAGCGCGCACGCCCGCTGCCGTGTCCGCCGGAACAGCTTCAAAACCGACTGCACGGAATCCAAGGACAGAATCATTATCGCCAACCACTGCGATTTGATAAGACATACTTCACGCTCCATTTTCGAGGCCGCCGCATTATGCGGTGACACGCAACTTTTCTGACATCAGCTTGCGGAGCATTTTGAATTCCTGCTCACGCCGGACCAGATAATGAACCAACAAGATCGGACCCGCAGCAACGTATTGCGTTTTATCAAAGAGTTGGTTCTCCGCTTCTGTACATGCGGATTCCAACGCAGCCAGTGTCTCTGCGCCGGTTTCTGCCTCATTCGCAAGCATTGCGGCCTTTTCAAAGACCGTTCCGCGGTACAGCTCCGGCAGCGTGCCGGATTGCGCAGCCCGGATCAACTTTTTTTGATCGATCGTTCCGCGTTCAGAGAGCGCATCCTTCAACAGTGCTGCGCCGTCACGCAGACGCATCAGCCGAACCGCCGTTCGCAGATTAGCACCATCGGCCAACCGTTCCGCATAGGTTTTCAAGCAGTCGACTTCCGACTCTTCTGCCAGACGCGCCTGTTCATCAAGCATGGCCCGGTCGATCAGAAAATCAGCTCTCTGCCCATCGCCCAATCGATCCAGGATCTGGCGCGCCTCGTCGGCTGCGGCACCGAATGCACCGTCTAATGCGCCGGGTTTTCCGGATGAAAGTTTGCGGAGCAGCTCATCGGTTGGAATGGTTCCATCGGGCAGCAGCAGCGGTTTCGGGTCAATGTGCGCCGCCTGGCTTTTCAGAATCGTTTTGATGTTGTGACAATCCGTTCTGACGCGAAAGAAATCCGTCACTGCGCGGGACTCTGTCACGCTGTCTGCAAACGCATACAGCTCTGTGCGCGCACGACGCATCAATTCCGAAAAGACATACATGCCTTCCACGCCCGTTTTGTTGACGCGGACATCCGTCAAATCATAGCCGCATTCTCTGATGACCCGGTAAGCCTCTGCACCGGTTTTTGCCGCTAGGATCCTGTCTCGCCGTTCATCGTCAACCAAATCATTCTCACGCATCCGAATAATACCGGATGCCGCCAGATAGCGGAGAGAATCATCTTGTTTTTTGCTTTTTTTCATGCAAACAGCACCTTTACGACGTCGTCCGTCAGTTCATTGCGCATTTGCGCCAGAACAGACGAAATGGAACAGTCTGTTTCGATGCGATCTCTCTTCAGGACAAAGCCGCCGTCAATTTCGCGGCATTCGTCTGAAAGTGTCATTTTCGCAGGCAGACCCGCAGATGCCAGGCAGCGGTTAAACGCTTCGACAACCGCTTCGCCCATTTCATCGTGATCCCGGCGGTTCAGAATCACTTCTTCATCGCCAGCAGCGTCTGCTTTCGGCAGGATTTTCACATCGAAGTTCAGCCGGCCAGCCTGATCCTGGTTGGTGAGTTTGCTGCGCGCACGTTCAAACGCCGCGTTAAGCATGGCATGCTTTGCTGCCAAAATCCGTTTTGAGCGTTCCAGCGTGTCATTTCCGCCGGCACGCTGCACGTCCAAAGCTGCCTGTGCATTGGCTTTGTCGAGAATCTGCTGCGCTGCAGCTTCTCCCCTCGTGCGGTATTCTCTGCGGATTTCATCCGCCTGGTGCCGCACGCCTGCCAGCCGCTCTTCACACGAGGCATCTGCTTTTTCATTGATCTTTCCGATCAGGTTTTCGATCCCGTTCATTTCAGCCTCCGTCTCAGCGTACGGTCAGCCGACCTGAATGCCGGAAACCAGCAGGAAGGAAATCAGAAGGGCGAAAACGGCATAGGTTTCGACCAGGCCGGCAAAAATCATACCCTTGGCAAATTCATCCGGGCGTTTGGCAACGATCTGCAGGGATGCACCCGCCACTTTGGCCTGCGAAATTGCGGAGTGGTAACCAACAAATGCCATCGGCAGAGAAGCAAAGAACAGCGCTGCGCCCTGTGCGATCGTAACGGCTTCAAATGCGACATCGCCGCCGAAGATACCGACCTTCATCATGACCATAAAGGCAATGATCAGGCCGTAAATACCCTGCGTGCCAGGGAGGGCTTGGAGAATCAGGGTGCGCACAAATTTATCCGGGTCTTCCGAGACGATGCCGGCAGACATTTCGCCGACGATGCCGACGCCGCGTGCCGAGCCGATGCCCGCCATAATGAGTGCCAGCGCTGCGCCGGCGAGAGCAAGGTTGCCGCCCTGGAAAAGAGATTTCAGAAATTCTGTGAATTCAGCCATGTGATTAGTCCTCCTTGACAATGTCAACGTATTTTGTGGTGAGTTTGAGCGGGCGGAAGGTTCTGCCGCCGCCTTCATAGAATCGGCCGAAATATTCGATGTATTGCAGCCGGCTTGTATGGACGTATGTACCGAGCAGGTTCAATGCGAGGTTAAAGATATGACCGACAATGAAAACAATGGTGAACAGGATGGACCCGCCGACACCAAAGCCTTTGAGCGCCCCCATGGTGTTGACGACGTTTGCAACAACCGCTGTCGACAGGCAGAGCGCCAGCAAACGGGAATACGACAGAATGTCAGAGAAGAAGCCGGTGATATTGTACAGCGCCATGAAGCTGCCGACGATTTTGGCAAGCCCCTTCTTATCCAGCGTACCGCCGTACATGACCATCAGCAGACCGACAATCAGCACATATTTTGAAACCGGCGAATCCAGAAGGATCATCATTCCGATACCGGCGAACAAAACATACCAGCCGAAGATGCCAAAAACCGCGCCCTGCCAGTCCCTTCGCTTGAAGCGCCGATAAGCTTCCAGGAACATGGCTGTCATGACCTGGACAGCGCCGAACGCATAGGAAAGCGCCATCATTTGGATGGGTTCATTGATCGGGTCGATCAATGCAGGCGGTGTAATTTCGTGTCCGAAAACGCCTGCGGAGATCACCGGTATGGCATTGCCGAACCAGCTGCCGAAAACGGAACCCCAAATGATTGTGGAAATGCCGCCGAAGAAAAAGAGCGTCAGCATATTGCGCATGGATCCTGACGGTTTCGTCTTTTTCAGCATGAACAAA
The DNA here is from genome assembly GCA_905205975.1 of uncultured Eubacteriales bacterium. GTDB lineage: Bacteria > Bacillota > Clostridia > Oscillospirales > QAMX01 > QAMX01. Next base: position 11,163 of record CAJLFQ010000031.1, read on the forward strand.
CATCCCAGCGAAAGCAGAATGCCGTATGCCGCATCGGACAGCATAATGCCGAACGCAAGGAAGAAGAAGATCGCCATGGTCGGGTTCGGGTCCACAAAGGAACCATATGCAGGCATACCGTACATCTGTGTGATTTCGCCGAACGGCTCAACCGCTTTGTTTTCGTCCAAGCGGACCGGGACATCGTCTTTATCGTTTGGTTCGCGGATGGAGTAAGACGCATCGTAGCGCTCCATCAGGTGAACCACTTCTTTTTCGTTGTTTTCCGGGAACCAGCCTTCCAGGAAGAAAACGGTATCGGTTCGAATCAAGTTGGATTTGACACGTTCGCGTTCGGCGCAGTTGGCCAGTGCATCACTTGTCATCCGAAGGAAGCGCGCTTCTTTGCGTGCTGCTGTGATTCGATCCTGTGCGGCCTGCTTCTGCTGTTCGAGCTCTGTTTTCTCGGCAATGAAGTGTGCCAGTTCGTCGGCCACCATGCCGGACATGCCTTTGAATGTCTGTTCGGCAAAGAAGGCCTTGTGCAGAACTTTCATCGCCTCAGCATCTTCGCTTTTGGCAGTCAGAATCGAGAGATAAAACGCCGTTTTATCTTCAGAAATCAGCCAAAGCTCCGTGCACGGCGCCTTTTCAGCCAGTTCTTCGCGGATTTTTTCCAGCTTTGTACCGGCCGGAAGCGTGCCGCAGCGCTGAACAAACGATTGACCGCCCTGGAACTCGACCGGGGTTTTCAAGTTTTTCCAGGGGGCAAGCAGCTCGACATTGGCCGTGCAGGTACGCAGTGACTCTGTCAGCGCATCAATCTTTTCGCCGTCGGCTACAATGGATTCCGCCAAGTGAACCGCCCGTTCCGCTTCATGCTGGTTGAACAGCGTCCGCTCATGGACCATCGGTTTGGCAGAAAAGAGACCGGCTTTCTGCGGGGCATATCGATTCAGCAGATCAATGGCCTCTTCGATTTTTTCACGGTCGTCCAAAATCTGATCCACATCGCCGACCTGCAGACGAATTGCTCCTTCTTCCAGCAGTTTGGCACAGTCCGGTGACTGGGCAGAGAGCTCTTCGACCTCAATGCAGCCAAGACGCATCATCTCTGCAATGAGAGACTCACAGCTGTCAACAGGCGCAGCGAGCGTCAGCTTTTTCATTTTTGCGATGGACATATCAGCCGTTCACAATCCTTTCGCAGATCAGCTCCGCGGCAGCATCCAAACGCGGCGCAGCATCGTTTTTCACAGCGACACAATCATGTGCCACTGCATCGGCAGCCGCCTCAGAAGACCTTCTGATCTTTTCTTCCGCAGAGCGCCGGATTTCATCTGCCGCCGCCTCTGCGTCACGCACAAGCCGATCGAAAATCTGTTGTCCGTCCGCCTCTGCCTGCTCCAGAATCTGGATGGCTTGGGCTGCGGCGTTGCTTCGACGTTCGTCTGCCTTTTGCTCTGCATCCAGAATCTTCTGGATATCTTCTAAATCCATCTGCGCAAAACCCCTTTTCCGCATCTTCAAAAGCCCGGTTGGGCTGTCTCAAATTTGACCGCTTTTTCGTTATTGTACCAAATTTCGCCGCATATGTCAAGGTGCATTTTTTTGTTTTGCACTCTTTTTCGCGGAAGCGCGCATTTTCTGCGACCGTTCCGCTTTTGGGTTATACTGCATTTTACCGTGTCAGGATGCGCTTCTATTTTACGCCTTTACATGGATTCAGACAACGGACACATTCCAAAGGTTGTCCAGAAAACAGACACCATCACATTTTTATGCAAAAACCAGTCACTTCCGCCGTTTTGTCTATCTGGTTCATGAATTGGTCTCTTCGTTTTTTTCAGCCCTTTTCCGCTTGTTATTTCTCGGGAAATATGCTATGATATAGGTATCTTTTTTTGTTCGGAGGTCCTCCTATGCAATTGAAACTGCTTGAAAAGGGTCCGATCTATGCCATCGAATCGGCTCAAACACCTTCTTGTCACGCTTCCACCATCGTCCGCATGACCGATGGGCGTCTTGCTGCTGCATGGTTTGGCGGTTCCAACGAATCCAATCCGGATGTCTGTATCTGGTTTTCTGTCCGCGAAGCGAACGGCTGGACAACACCTGTCCGCGTTACACCGGACAACAACATTGCACATTGGAACCCGGTTCTGTATCAGGACCCGCTCAGCGGTCTCCTCTGGCTCTTTTATAAAGAAGGATTGACTCCGCGCTGCTGGCATACCATGGTCACGCGTTCTTCCGACTGCGGTGCAGCCTGGTCCGAGCCGGAAGAACTTGTCACCGGTGACACCTTTCCGCGCGGCCCGGTCAAAGACAAGCTGATCTGTCTGTCCGACGGTACATGGCTGGCTCCTTCTTCTGAGGAAGACGATCTGCATCGCTGGATGCTCTTTTTGGATCGTTCTGAAGACCATGGCAAAAGCTGGGGGCGTACCGATTACGTTCCCATGCAGCTGGAAGGTTCTGACCGCGTGTACGCCTCGATTTCGGAGATGCCTGCTAAATCCGGCGGCCTCATTCAGCCGACGCTTTGGGAAGAAAAAGACCACCCCGGCCATGTGCACCTGTTGGCGCGCTCCAGCCTCGGACACATCTACCGGGCAGACAGCACCGATTTCGGCAAGACATGGTCCTGTGCCTATCCGACAGACCAGCCCAACAACAACAGCGGGATTGACGTCGTTCGAATGGACGACGGAACGCTGGCGCTCATTTTCAATCCGGTTGCCGCTAACTGGGGCGACCGCTTCCCCATCTCTTTGATGCTCTCCAAAGACAACGGAAAAACATGGGGGCATCGGCTGGACCTCGAAACGGAACCCGGCGAATATTCCTATCCCGCAATCATTGCAGACGGCGATATGCTTTATATGACATATACCTTCCAGCGTCAGACGGTTCAGTTTGCCGCTGTTCAGGTCTGCCGTTGAAACAACAATCAGAAAGGAACTCCTGAGATGTTCACAGACAACTACTGCGAAACCGCTGACCTGTCGCTCGCTCCGACCGGACACCAGAAAATCGAATGGGTCAAATCCTCTATGCCTGTTCTTTCCTCCATTCACCGCCGTTTTTCCGCTGAGAAGCCGCTGAATGGTCTGGATATTTCCATTTCCATCCATTTGGAAGCGAAGACTGCGTATTTTGCACATGTTCTGGCCGCAGGCGGCGCGAACGTGCGTGTTACCGGATGCAACCCGCTCTCCACGCAGGATGACGTTGCCGCAGCACTGGCGGACGACGGTTTTTGCGTGAATGCACTGCATGGCGCTTCACCGGCAGAATACCGCCGCCATCTGACGCGTACACTGGAAAACAAGCCGCAGATCATCGTGGATGACGGCGGCGATCTTGTCAATATTCTCCACGAAGACCGTCCGGACCTTGCGGCTCGGGTGATTGCCGGCTGTGAAGAGACGACAACCGGTGTCCACCGTCTGCGTGCCCGCTCAGCCGCAGGGAAACTGCAATTCCCGATGATTGCAGTCAATGACGCCGGGAGCAAGCACCTGTTTGACAACCGTTACGGCACCGGTCAAAGCGTTTGGGATGCCATCATGCACACGACGAACCGCATGGTGACCGGCAAAACAGTCGTGGTCGCCGGATACGGCTTTTGCGGCCGCGGCATAGCCAAAAACGCCCGCGGACTCGGTGCTTCCGTCATCGTGACGGAGGTTGCGCCGCACGCTGCACTGGAAGCCGTCATGGACGGCAACCGCGTCATGACCATGCGTGAAGCAGCTCCGCTCGGCGACATCTTCATCACGGCAACCGGATGCCGCGACGTCATCACGAAGGAACATTTCGCCCGCATGAAGGACGACGTCCTGCTTTGCAACGCGGGGCATTTTGACGTCGAAGTTTCCGTCCGCGATCTCCGTGAGATGGCTGTTTCCTGTGTGGAGCGCCGCGAAAACATCGTCGGCTATCAGATGCCGGACGGTCGGACGCTGAATGTGCTGGGCGAAGGCCGCCTGGTCAATCTGGCTGCCGGCAACGGACATCCGGCGGAAATTATGGACATGAGTTTCGGGCTTCAGGCACTCTGCGTCGAATTTGCCGCCAAGCACGGCATTGAACTTCCGGCCGGTCAAGTGATTGATGTGCCGTACGCGCTTGACGAACAGGTCGCGCGCCTCAAGCTCGCTGCCGTCGGCGCTTCGATCGATACGCTGACCGAGGCACAGCATGCCTATCTGAACGGCTGGCATGTTGAATGATGCACCCAACGTTTCAAAAAGGCGGTGACCGTTTTCTATGACCGCAAAGCGCAAAAAAAAGAAGGCCGGCCTGCTGATCCTGATTTTGCTTTTGTTGGCTGTCTTGCTGTTTTTTGCATTCTGGCAGCGGCTGACGGTCTCTCGTTATACCGTCTCCTTTGACACACTGCCAAAATCATTTGACGGGTTCCGCATTGTCCAAGTAACCGATTTGCATTGTGCCCGATTCGGAGACCGGCAGGCGGAACTCTGCGCAAAAATTGAATCGCTTGAACCGGATATCATCGTTTTCACCGGCGATATGAACGACCAGCACCTTCTGGATCTGGAACCGACGCGTGAGCTCTGTGCTGCATTTTCCGGCAAGGTGCCGATGTATGCGGTCACCGGGAACCACGATCTCTGGGTCAGCCGTTCTGCGTTTCAAAAGCTTCAGGCGCTGTATACCGAGTACGGTGTGACGCTTCTGCGCGGCGGGCGTGAAAAAATCACCCGGGGCAGCGATTTCATTTATCTGCACGGGGATGACGATCCCGCGCATTGGGGAAACAATACCGTCGGCTTTCTGCGCGAGCATTCCCTTGTCGCAACCGCAATGCCCGGCGCCTTCAATATTCTGCTGTATCACCGCGCAAACGCCTTTCCCGTCACATCAACCCTTGGGTTTGACCTCGTTATTTCCGGACACATGCACGGCGGTCAAGTACGCCTCCCGCTGATCGGCGGCCTGGTATCGCCGACACAGGAGTTTTTCCCCGACTATACCGCCGGCTTGTATGATGAAAGCGGAACAAAGATGATTGTCGGCCGCGGGTTGGGCAATACCGTCTCTGTGCCGCGCGTCTTCAACCCGCCGGAGCTGGTTTTGATTACGCTGAAATGCAGCTGAATGCCTTGGATGATTGCCTTATGACTGAATCCGTTCAAACAGATGTGCTGCATTATGAGCTGATCCGTTCGCGCCGAAAAACGGTTGGGCTTTCTCTTGACCAAACCGGTAAATTGACCGTGCGTGCGCCATTGTCGCTGCGCCGTGAGGCGATTGATGAAATCGTCTCCTCCCACCGCGATTGGATTACACGGCACCGCGCTGCGATCGACGCACTCCCGCCGCCGTTTGTGCTGCGTGAAGGCGCTTCCCTATCGATCTTGGGCAAACCGCGCATCGTGCGCTTCCGTCATGCGGATGCGATACAGCTGCTCGAAGATCAGCTGATTCTCCCCAGCGGCACAGCTGATGCAGATCTCACCGCTTGGCTCCGCGCCATGGCTTTGTCTGTTGTTCAGTCACGCGTGGATGTGTTTGCGGCGCAGATGGGGCTATCCCCCACGGCCGTCTCCGTCACCGGTGCGCAGGCACGCTGGGGCTCCTGTTCTCCGCGCAACCGTCTTTCTTTCGCTTGGCGCATCCTCTTCTGCGCGCCGGAGGCGCTGGATTACGTCGTCGTCCACGAGCTGGCACACATCCGGTACAAAAACCACGGCGCTGATTTTCATGCGCTTGTGCGTTCAATTCTGCCGGATGAAGCAGCGCAGCGCGCCTGGCTGCGTGCCAACGGGCATCTGCTTCGTTTATTCTCCTGAATTAAAAAAAGAGCGTCCGCCGCACACCAAGCGGCAGACGCTCTTTTTTGCTGTATCTTACGTTTACAGTTCGCAGTCGACTGCAATGCTTGCACTGCGGACACTGTGCATATACGGTTTGACGATATCGCAGTGATAAGGATCCTTCTGATAGGCGTCCAGCGCTGCACGGTCATCCAGAAGCACTTCCAGGATGATATCATAGGAACGCTCAGAATGCAGGAAATCAATGCCGACGGATAAGCCCCGAAGCATCGGGACGTTGCCTTCCATGCTGAGCAGGATTTTCTGCGCTGCTTCGCAGGATTCCTTTGAATTATCTTTCAGTTTGAAACAGACGACATGTTTAATCACGGTAATTCCATTCCTTTCGGGTGTTAAGATTGCGGGAGTTCGTTTTCAATATAGTGCGTCAGGCGCTTATAGACCTTGGCATTTGCGTCCATCGCCTGCTCATATGCACGGTTCATTTGATTGACATCCGTGCTATTCAGCTCAGACATCAAATACTGCGTTGCGCTCCGCAGCTGTTTGACCGCCAGCCGCGCTTCCTGCGCAAGTTTTTGAAGCGCTTCTTCTGACCATTCTGTTTCATATGCACTGACGGATGCTTCTGCATAGGCGCGGACAGCTCGAATCGCCGCATTGCGCAGGGTGTCATACTGTTCATGGATGCGGCCGCCAAGGTCGCATCGTTCCAGCGCGCCGGCCTCAAACAGAAGGGCGGCATCATCGATCGCCGTATGGATCGTTTCGGATGCTTCCGACGCATCTTCCGGCAGATTTTTCAGCAGCGTTTCGGTCAGCGTATTGATTTCAAAAATGTCTCTGCGGATTTCACTGCCATACACGCGCCGCATGGCGCTTGCCTGCATGGCGAACATCACACACAGAATGGATGCGGTAATGGCCAACAGGCAGACAACGATGACCGCCGGGCTAAGTTTCTTTCTCATCATTTCCTCCATCCGAGTCACCATGCCGCTGTTGAGCGGCAGACCGGCGATTCAGGTTTGCAAGTGGGTTCTGTTCTGCGGCACGGCGCAGTATGTCATTGTTCACATGGGTATAGATCTGCGTGGTATTCAGCTGTTCATGCCCAAGGATTTCTTTCAGCGCCAGCACATCCACGCCATTTTGGTACATCAAAGTCGCTGCCGTATGGCGGAGTTTGTGCGCGGAGTATTTGTCGGTGTCCAATCCGGCTTCTCCGAGCCTTTTTTTGACAAGCCATTTGACAGTCATTGGACTGATGCGGGTTCTGCGCCGCGTCACGAAGAGCGCCTGTTCCCCTGGCGCCGCCTGTTTGGCACGTTCCGGCAGATATGCCCGGATTGCATCCAAGCAGGCCTCATTCAAGTAGATCGTGCGCTGTTTGTTGCCCTTACCGGTAACGGTCAGCGTATTGTCGCTGCGCAGATCCGTCACATCGATGGCGCACAATTCGGAAACACGGAGGCCGCAGTTCAAAAAAAGCGTCAGAATACAGAAATCGCGTTCCGTGTTTCCGCCTTCGACATTGGAAAGCAATTCGACGCTCTCTTCTTCCGTCAGATGAACCGGCAGCGTTTTTTTGATTTTGGCCGTATCGAGCATGGCCGCCGGATTTTCATCCAGCATCATCTCCTGTTTGGTCAGATACCGGAAAAACATTCGGAGCGAGACGGCTTTCCGCGCGCGTGCCGCATTGCCGATGCCCGGCTTTGCGCCCTGCGGATGTTCGGGTTTCCGTTCTCTCGCCAGAAAGCTCATATAGTCGTATAAATCCATCAGTGTGACGGATTTCAGCAGCGGCGCGTCGACATCCCGGATGTCGATTTCATCCAGCGGTTTATCCGGCGGTTCCAGACCTTTTTGCTGTTTCAGATACCGCAGAAACAAACGGAGATCCAGATGATATTCATCTGCTGTTTTTGAGGACTTTCCTTGAATCGTCTCAACATAGGTTAGGAATCGGCGCAGGACGTCTGGAGAGTCGCTGTATTGTTTGCTCATCTTGTATGTCTCCTGCGCCCCCTCCGCACCCGGCACGCTGCCGGGTGCAGAGGGGGCGTCGGTTTCAGTTCAGTTCGGCAAAGGCATCCGGTGCATTCAGGTACGGGAGAATGCGGAAGCCAAAGCGCTGATTTCTGGCGGCCAAAGCGTCACGCTCCGGTTCCAGTTGTGTGATGGCACCGTTTTCGCTGATGCCTGTGATGCGGTAATCCAGGCGGACAATGGTTTCATCCCGCGGAACCAGTTCAAAGTTGTGCATCGTTTCATAGAGCTGCTTTGAAGTGAATCGCGAAATGTTGAAGCAAAGCTCTGATCCGGGCAGCGGTGCAAAGAAAATGCCCTGCCCTTCTGCGTTCTCGACTTCTGCCCACAGCGTCCCATAGTGGGATCCGTTTTCCTGCGGGCGGATATACGGCGTCGGGTTCTCGTCTGCGGTTGTCTCATAGAGGCCGACTTTTGATGAATGATGGCGATCGGAATACGCTTCAATCGGGCCGTGACCATAGTAGTGCGCCTGATCCAGTTCACGAATCAAGTGTACCTCGAGGCCGAGCAGCGGCAGCCGCGGAATGATTTCTTTCAGCGTGCCGTCGAAACGGAGCTCCACAGAACCATCTGCACAGAACGTATACCGCATTTTCCCTGTCATTGCCGGGAGAGAAGACGGAGCACCCAATGCAAGATCGACCACGATGTCAACGGCGCCGTCCGAACGTTCCACCACTTTTGCCGCATACGTTTTTTGTGCTGCTCGATCCAAAAAGAGCTTGCGCCACAAGTCTGCACTCGTGCCGTTATAGGTCGGCGCATGCCACAGAGAGAAGCCGATCGGCGCTGTCAGCAGTTCGCGCCCGCCGCAGCGAATCTGCGAAATGCAGCCATGCTGCAGATCAAAAACATATGCCATGCTTCCGGTTTCCAGACAAATCGTTTCGCCGGACTCGGTTGCCCGGAGAACGCCTGCGCGATGTACGGATACCGGCATTTTGGCGGTCGGAATTTCAAACTGCTCGAACCCGGTTTCATAACCCGGCTCTGCCCATGCGGTCTTCCGGTTTTGGACAAGCGAGAGCGTCAGAATGGCATGCCCGTACGCTTCAGAGGCATCAAAGAGCTGATACCGCTGTTCGCCCTGCGGTGCAATCTCCAGACCAGCAATGCGGCCCTGATGCGAAATTCTGCCGTCGCATTCCAGTTTCCAAACGAGATCCATATCTGTCAGATCTGCAAAGTAGCGCCGGCTTTCTACCGTAACAGCGCCGTTTTCATATGTCGCAGACGCCTGACGGTAAACCTGTTTCATATCATAATAACCGGGGCGCGGACGACGGTCCGGGAAAACCAAGCCGTCGATACAGCCGGTGTCATTTTTCTCTGAATCGCCGAAATCTCCGCCGTAGAAGAACTTGCCTTTTTCAATTTCGTACGCATGGTCGCAGAATTCCCAAATGCAGGCGCCGCAGAAACCTTTGTGTTCCAGCACCTGGTTCCAGTGTGCAAAAACGTCGCCCGTCGACATGGAGCAGACATATTCGCACAGGAAGAACGGTTTGTCGGACAGCTTTTCATCAAAATACTGTTCGATATACGGAATCCCCGCGTACATCCGGCTTTCAACGTCGGAAATATCGGCAAAGCATTCCCCTTCCGGAACCGCTTTGAATTCCAGATGCGCATTTTCATAATGGACAAGCGCCTGCGGATCACGCGCTTTGATGTATTCTCGCATGGCACGATGGTTCACGCCGCAGCCGGATTCGTTCCCGAGCGACCAGAAAATGACGCAGCCGCGGTTTTTGTCGCGTTCATACAGTCTTGCGGCGCGGTCAACATATGCTTCCCGCCATTCCGGTGCGTTGGAGAGCATCGACCAGCGCGTCCAATCCCATTTGCCTTCCCAGTCGTAACCCATGCCGTGTGTTTCCAGGTCGGCTTCATCGACGAGCATCATGCCGAGTTCATCGCAGTATTCGGGGAAACGCGGATCGTTCGGGTAGTGAGAGGTTCGGATGGTGTTGCAGTTTGCCTGCTTTAGGAGATAAAGGTCGCGGAGCATATGCGCTTCCGGCGTAGCATGGCCCAGTATCGGGTGTGAATCATGGCGATTGATGCCGCGCAGCTTCAGCGGACGGTTATTCAGGAGCAAAACGCCGTCTTCTATGACAAGGCGCCGCAGTGCAATCCGTTCACGGATGCATTCGCCGTTCGCTTCGATCAGCAGTGTGTACAGGGCCGGCTGTTCATCGTTCCAGAGTACAGGAGCCTCGACCGTGAAATGAACGCTTTCTGTGCCCGACGCAGCTGCCAGTTTGACGCCATCCGGTGAAATCAGCTCACAGTGTGCCGTGACATCGCCGGCCATGGTAAACGCCACATCGATTTCAGCCATTTCCAAGTCCGCATGGATCGTCTGACGAACCTGATAATCGACGATGTGTGCCTGCGGACGGCGCAGCAAATATACTTCCCGGAAAATACCGGAAAGACGGAAGTAATCCTGATCCTCCAAGTAGCTGCCATCCGACCATTTCACGACCAGAACCGCAAGGCGGTTGATGCCGCGCGTCAAATAATCCGTGACGTTCCATTCGCTTGTGCAGTGGCTGACCTGGCTGTATCCCACAAAGCGGCCATTGAGCCAGACATAAAACGCGCTGCTGACACCTTCAAAATTCAGGTAATAGGATTCGCCCTTCTGGGGTTCGAGTTCAATCGTCCGCGTGTAAAGTCCGCACGGGTTGTCATCCGGGACATACGGCGGATCCACCGGGAACGGATATTCCAGGTTTGCGTAATGAGGTTTATCGTATGGACGGTCAAAGTAAGTCTGCCAGTTGCGCGGCACAGAGATCCGGTCACAGCCGTCTGTACGCGAAAGATCCGATTCACGGAATTCACCGACTGTCGGATACCAGCGGAAATCCCATTCGCCCGACAACTGGATGAAACGATCCGAGGCATTGCGCTTTTCATACAATGCGCCGGTTTTGGAGGAAAATGGGATATAGTAAGCGCGCGGGGCTTCTGTTCCCACATGGAGCGTTTCGGTTGACTGGTGATACATGTGATGTAGCATAGCGTTCCTCATTTCTGCGTGATGTTTTTTGCATCGGAAGATTGTCTTGTAGGGAATTAGTTTGTATCTCG
>CAJLFQ010000032.1 GCA_905205975.1 uncultured Eubacteriales bacterium
ATCCTTTGCTTTTTGCGATTATGGATGAAATCGATATCTTTTCCCCGCGTAAGCGGGGGTGATCCCTTGTCGAGAAAGGTGATATCCTGCATGGCAAACTTTTCCCCGCGTAAGCGGGGGTGATCCTCCGTCGAATGGTCGACGGAAACGAAAACGGATCTTTTCCCCGCGTAAGCGGGGGTGATCCTTCTTCAGGATACGATTGTAGTTCCGGATGATACTTTTCCCCGCGTAAGCGGGGGTGATCCTAAGCAATTTTAGCCAAAAAAGATGTTTTGCCGCTTTTCCCCGCGTAAGCGGGGGTGATCCTTCACAGGAAGCGGCTCAGGATAATTTGAATAACTTTTCCCCGCGTAAGCGGGGGTGATCCTTGGTTGAAAACCGGAACATTCAAATCAAATAACTTTTCCCCGCGTAAGCGGGGGTGATCCTAAAAAACCCCGAATATGCGGGAAACCCCTTAGCTTTTCCCCGCGTAAGCGGGGGTGATCCTAGAAGTCGTACCAGCGGAGTTGTCCGTTGCAACTTTTCCCCGCGTAAGCGGGGGTGATCCTCTTGCTATATAATTATCATATGGTACATAACCCTTTTCCCCGCGTAAGCGGGGGTGATGATCCAATTTGATACACAAGGCTGACGATTCCCCCCTACGGATGCGTGCAGCCCTTGCAGGAAGTGTACCACAAGTGCATGGACTTCGCGTTTATGCAGGTCTCCACCGGCGCAGCGGATTACAATACCGCCATCCGGCAGGCAACAAAGAACTTGGCCGATCAGGGCTTATATGTGATCGAGTACGGCAGCGGTGTGCATACTTCGCTGGAAGCCGCCGTGCGGCGAAATGTAATGGGCGGTCTGGGGCTTATGCAGGAGCAGATCAGCCAGCGCACCCACGATGATCTGGGCGCCGACGGCTGGGAGATCGACGCACACAGCAACAGTGCCCCGGACCATGAGCCGATACAGGGCCATCAATACAGCGATGCGGACTACGCCGCGCTCAACAACAGCCTGATCCGGCGCATTGGCACACTGAACTGCGGACATTCCGCCCACCCCATTATCATGGGCGTCAGCCCTCCACAGTATAGCCCTGAAGAGCTGGAGCAAATGCGGCAAAAGAACGAAACGGGCATTACATACAACGGTCGGCATTACACCGGTTATGCGGCCACACAGCGGCAGCGAAGGCTGGAGGCAGCCATGCGGCGGCAGAAGCGGAAGATTCTTGTGGATGAAGCCGCCGGGAACGCCGAGGCGCTGCAAGCTGATCAAATCCGGCTGCAAATACAGCGGCAGGAATACGCGCGCTTCTCCAGAGCCGCCGGACTTCGGACGCAGACGGAACGCGCCGAGGCTGTCAACTTCGGCTGGAAACAGGCAGGCGCTGCGAGCACAGAGTATGAAAGGGTTGCAAATGCAGCAAACGCGATGTATAATATTGGCAGTGAGGAAGAAAATGTCAAAGCATATATGCGAGATCTGCCGATAAGACGAAAAATCAAGGCCTGTGAATTCCCTCTTGATATTCACATTGGAAGGCAGAATAAGCATATTCCAGACACAAGAGAGTATATTCAATATGCTGATCAAATGCGGGAAAAAAGCAAATATGGGCCAAGCCGTATAACCATATCCGTTGATGATGTAAAAAAACTAATTGAGACATACAAGGGAACCGGGATTTTGCCGCGCGATAAACACGGGCAATGGAGGAGCGTCGAGTTAATTACGGTATACCCCGAAAAAATCGGGGTGGCCGTAAATGACCGGACGGGGGTGGAAGCGGATACCTCTGTATTTTGCATCCACTACAGCAAAGACGGAACACATATTTCTCCGGATTATCCGAGCAAGAAAGGGGCAAAGTGCCAGAAATGACAGTGACAGAAAAGGAAATGTTCGATTTTATGGATTCCCGCCGAAATGTGCGGGTCACCTGCACAGATGGTGGCGTTTTGGTTGGTCAATGCTGGGCCTATGGGGCTGAAGTATCCGAGGAGCTATTCGGTGAGAAAGAGCCTTGTCTTGATGTGGGGTGCAGCACAATCATCCCGATGAGCCAAATTGATAGAATCGAATACGCGGATTAACCCGCGTAACGCACAACTTAATGACAGATGCACAGCACCACAGTTTGGCGCTGTGCATTTTTCATACCCATTTTTGCCCCGCCCAGGGCGTACAAAACGGGCACCGCAGGGGACGCGACCCCCGTCACCAAAGCGTAGCGGCAGGAGGGACCTATGAAACGCGATTTTCTGCAGAATTTCAAAGTGGGCGAACAGCCTCTGCCCAAGGAGATCATTGACGCCATCATGGATGAGAACGGCAGAGACATCGAGGCGGCCAAGAAGCCTTTTGAGGACTATGAGTCTCTGAAGGAACAGCTTCAGACCGCCAAGGATGGACTTGCCGCATTCAAGGATGTGGATGTTGATAAGCTCCAGGGCAAAATCACCGAGCTGACTGGCCAGCTGGCCGACAAGGACAAGCAGTGGCAGGAAAAGCTGGACGGTATGGCCTTTGACGGACGCATCAAAGACGCTATCACTGCCGCCAAGGGCCGCAATGCCAAGGCCATTGCCGCTCTGCTGGATACGGACAAGCTCCGCGCCAGCAAAAACCAGGAAGCCGACATCAAGACCGCGCTGCTTTTTCTAAACCACCACTCCTTTCACGCATTCGCGGGGAATCCGGAATTTTTTTATTTTTGGGTTGACTTTTTCGGAAGAATCGGGTATAATACTATCGGTAGAGAGCCGTGTGTCGAGCCTGCTGTTTTCCGGTGACGGATTATGAGCATCCGGCACAGGACTCTCTGCCTTTTTTCCGACAAAGCATCTTTTTCCCGCGTAAGCGGGGCGATCTGCCGCCGACCGATTAGGGCGGTTACCCTGTGATGGCTGGTGCGAGCGCGGCTGCGTAGTCGGCGAGGGGCATCTCACTGCGCGCCAGCTCGATCTCGCCATCCTCGGTGTCTTGGGTGATCCATGCGCGCATGTGCTCACCGGCTGCGATGGCTTTCCGGACGGCTGCGGCATCCTCGTGGTACTCCTCTACGGCGAACTCTTCATAGATCCACTCGCTTTTCATCCGCTCCATCTGGTATGCCAGATCGTCCGCGCTCTGGATGCGGTAGGTGCTCTCGCGGTTGCACTCGCCGTGCTCGGGATCCCATGTGGTAAAGTGCAGCAGGGTGTATGGATAGCTTGTCTTTTCCGCTTTTTTGGTTTTCATGATTTTCGACCTTCCTCATATGATATCTTTTTCCCGGTACCGGGCGGGGGTGGTCATGTCCCGCCCGGTTGTTGGGGCTTAGCAGAGCGAGTGCAGCTCTTTTGTCGCCAAGCGGCTATCGATTTCCTTCGCGATTTCCTTGGCTTCGGCCGCTTCGGCTAAGCTGCCGTCTTCGTACTTCACGCCGATGGACAGCAGCACTTCTCTCAGTGCCGCGATTCGGCCGAGGTACTCAGTGCATGCTTTATCGGCCTTGGCGAGGTCCAGCAGCTCTGCTCTTGAGGCTGCTCTCCATGCAAGCTCCTGCCTGCGGATTTGGTAGTCCAGCTTTGCGGCTGCCAGTCTGCCTTGGATGATTTTTTCGATTTTGCCTTGAGTCATGTTTTTGTCTCCTTTTTTTGCTTGACAAAAGGCGCCGCTTATGATATCATATAAGAGCAACGCCGATTGTCGGTGGTTGTGCGCCCATCGTATCCGGGAGTTGCTGACCAGGCTGTATACCCGGTACGATGGGCTTTTCTTCTGTCCGTCGGACGGTTTGTCCGGCTGACGCATACTGCACTCTGCAAAAATGAAAAACCGCACCATCGGACGGGATGAACCGGCGAAAAACGCCACATGTCGCAAAATCGCGACACTAACAGCGCAACAGCCGCTTGACAAACACAGGCGGCTGTGGTACAATTCACTCGTCCATAGGCAGCAGCTGCTTTGTGTGTTTCAAACGGCGAAACAATGTGAAATCCGGGTGCTTGCGGCTTTCAGCTCGGCCGTTTTTGCCGGATTTTTATGCGCCGCCTTGAAGGGCATGGGTATGGTTCTGCCGCAAACCGAAGGCCGTCTGGATTGGTCACCGACCGCCTCCGGCTGATGCTCCGGCGCAGACGCAGTGGAAAAGCAGGGATTACGACCAAGTCCCGGCTGGACTGCTGCGTGCTGGTTTCTGCCTGACAGAGACCCTGCGCCCGCCGGGCATCCGGCTGAATGATGCCCCTGCCGGCATACAACGGCTGCAGCGCACCTCCCCTTGACATCCGGCGGAACTTGTGTCAGTTCAAGGCACCGGGAACAAAATCCCGGTGCCTTGAGCGCTTTTTCTGCCTTTCCCCCTGCTTTGTGTTTTTACTCAAAAAGAAACCGCGGCGGGTCTTGATGGATTCAAGACCTGCCGCGGTTTTCTGCGCCGGCTGAGCGGGCAGTTATTTGTCTTTTTTTCTTTTTCGCTTCAAGATCACGTTTGAGGTTGTTCGCGCTGAAGATAACGTTTACGAGGGAGCAGCAGATGTTGATGCTGAGCAGAATCAAAATCGTTGTATCCATATCCCAATGCAGGAAACACACACGGCGTTTCCCGGTACACCTCCTTTCAAACGGTGATGCAGCTGCTTTCTGCTTTCCGGCAGGGCGGGTGCCATGCGGAAAACGGTGTGCGGACGGGTTATTCTTCCGCTTCTTCGTCATAGTCGTCGTCTTCTTCGTCCGACCGCCCGATCAGATCATAAATGAGAGATACGGCGGCGAGCGCCAGACAGATGGTTCGGAGGATCAAACAGCAGATGCTGAGGGCGGACGCGCCTTTTTTGCAGTCTTTCATTTCCACAGCAGGAAACACACACAGTGTCTCCCGGTACACCTCCTTTCCGATTCAATTCGTTCAATTTGACTTCAGCTCAGCCCGGCTTTCATTCAACCGCGCTCAATTGCGCTGACAATCGTGCTGAGCGTTCAGCCGTTTGCTGCCGCTATCGTACCACCTTTCGGCGCGCTTGTCTATGCAAAGACAGACACATCAGATTAAATTTGTGTGACCGCAACACCGGCGGCGGACTCCTGTTGACCAAAACGGGAAAACATGGTAGAATGAGTCCGCGCAAAACCAATTTTTTCAGCGTACCCCGAAAAGAGGGAGATCGCTTCGTATACTATCCACAGACAGGAGTGTGCATAACGTGAATGATCACGAGATTGTGCGCCAAGTGCAGGCCGCACAGCAAGATACCCGGTCAGCCGACGAACTGATCCGGCAATATTTGCCGTTTATCAAATCGGAAACGGCGAAATTTCTGAACCGTCCGCCGGTAGAAGGCCGCGACGATGAACTCGGCATCGCCATGTTTGCCTTTCACGAAGCTGTCACGGCGTACCGGCCTGCCAGGGGCGCTTTCTTGAAGCTGGCGGCAGCTGCCATCCGGAACCGCCTGATCGACTTCCGGCGCAGAGAATCCCGGCATGCCCATCAGATTTCGCTGGATCAGCCGGCAGACGGCGAAGAATGCGGCCGAACGCTTTCGGAACAGCTCGATACCGGCCATGACAACGTCGCAGAACGCCATAACCGCACGGCAGCACAGACGGAAATCCGTGAATTTGCCGGGCAGCTCGCATCATTCGGTCTGACGCTGACCGATATCGCAGAAAACAGCCCAAAGCAGTCGAGAACGCTGGCGGCCTGCCAACAGGTGCTCGCCTATGCGCGGCGGACGCCGGAACTGCTGAATGAGCTGGTAACTGCCCGGAAGCTGCCGGTCGCCGCGTTGGCGGCAGGCAGCGGAGTCGAACGCAAAACGCTGGAACGCCACCGCCGGTATCTGGTGGCTGTTCTGCTGGCCTACACCAACGGTTATGAAATCATCCGGGGACATCTCCGGCAAATGGAACCGCAAAAAGGAGGACGCGTCTGAAATGGAATATCTTGTCATGTCCTGCAATCTGAGCCATGCAGTCGTTGCAGATGAAGCGGGCCGGTTTTTCAAAGTGCCGAATCTGAACTATGAAGTCGGACAGGTGCTCCGGGATGTGGTCATCCTGTCCGAATCGCCGGTTCGAAAGACATCTGCCGGACGGATTCTCCGGTTTGCGGTGCTGGCAGCCTGCCTGTGTCTTGCGCTTCTGGGCGGAATCCTCTGGCAGAAGCCGGTCGGAACCGTTCAACTGCATCTGAGCCCCGGCGTTCGGCTGCGTGTCAACCGCTTCAACCGTGTGGTGTCCTCGGCCGGGACAGGCACAGAAGGGGAGGCGCTCCTGCGCGGCTATCATGCCTACGGCCAGACGGTTCAGAAAGTCTCCGACGGTCTGGCGGATCGGGCGGTCGAGATGGGTTACCTGACGGAGGGCGAACAGATCACGGTGCGTGTGGAGTCGAATCAAATCAGCTGGAAAACAGCGCTGGAGAACCTGCTGCGCACGGAACTGGATGAGCATCTCGAACAGCGGTTCACCGTTGTCGTTGACAACGACGACCCGGACGATGATGACCCAGATGACGATGACGACCCGGACGATGACGATCCGGACGATGACGATCCGGACGACGACGACCCGGATGACGACGATCCGGACGATGACGATCCGGACGACGACGATCCGGACGACGACGATCCGGACGACGACGATCCGGACGACGACGACCCGGATGACGATGAACCGGACGACGACGACCCGGATGACGATGATCCGGACGACGACGATCCGGATGACGATGAACCTGACGACGATTCGGACGGCCATACGCCCGGGAAAAAATCCTGAAAAAGTTTGGTGCTGACCCCGGTTTTCAGAACGGGATTCCGTATTCTTTCTCTGAAGTCCCTCAGTTCAGAATCAAAAAGGAGAATCCACTGATGAAACGAAACAATATGCTGCTCTTCGCCGCCGCAGCGGCGCTTACACTGTCCGCGCTGACAGGCTGCACCGTGCGTACGGCGGTCGAATCAGAACCCATCCGGCAAACCGGGACAAACGGCGCCGCAGTCAGCCGTCTGGCAGCGGTCGATCAGGGTACGCAGACGGCAAAAGCAATCCGGTATCCGGAGATTGAGCTGACATATGACCGTAATGGACGCATTCTGGAACTGGAAGGCGTCAACGATCGGACGGGCATTCAGCTTGCGGATTTCCGGGAAACCGTTGGAAAAGACAGCAAAACGACGCTTCAAACGCTGATTTGTGCGCTATATCATGCGGATTTCTTCCGCAGCACACAGCATCTGATTCTGGAGCTGGAACGCGAAACCGTCGATCCCAAAGCGGGATATCAGGAGGAACTGGCAGCCTGCATCCGTGAAGCGGAAAAGGCGTGCGGACTTCCGGAAAATACCGTCATTGTCAAAACGGAAACCCCCGCGGCATCCATCAGCGCAGAACAGGCGAAGGCCATTGCCCTCGCAGAGCTCCAGCGCCGCACGAAGACGTATGACCGCGTGGTCTGCGAACTGGACGACGGCGTCTATGAAGTCGAATTCACCGCCGGACGGTACAGCTACGAATACGAAATCGACGCAGCGACAGGTGCCGTCCTCGATGAAGAGATCGACGTCGACGATGATATTGAAACCCCCGCGGCATCCATCAGCGCAGAACAGGCGAAGGCCATTGCCCTCGCAGAGCTCCAGCGCCGCACGAAGACGTATGACCGCGTGGTCTGCGAACTGGACGACGGCGTCTATGAAGTCGAATTCACCGCCGGACGGTACAGCTACGAATACGAAATCGACGCAGCGACAGGCGCCGTCCTCGACGAAGAGATCGACGACGAATGGGACGACTGACCCCTAGATATCCATACAGGCTGACAAAAAAAGCGCTTTCCGCGTCTGCGGAAGGCGCTTTTTGCAGCAAAAATGCTTGACAGTACCTGCGAAACATGGTACAATCAAACCGACAGCATCCGGCACCGACCGGAACAGGGAGGAATCAGCGTGAACCATGCAAACGGCTTCCAGCTTTCCAAAACACGCGGCTATTTTCAAAATCAGGGCGTCAACGTCATGGCGTTTGACGACATTTACCCGTGCGGGCATCAGTCCGGCGTCAGCATTTTAATGCACGGGCGCCGCGTCGCAACCAACGGCGACATCCGGTTTGAGCAGACACCGGGGCAGTGGCAGCCCTTCCCGAAACAGAACGAACGCATCCTTTCCGAAGAAAACAATACGATTGTCACCCGGCTCTCTTACCCCGATCACAGCCAGCACCTCTGCGGCAGCAACCCGCTGATTTACCCGGATCTGGATCTCAACTATCAGGTGACTGTCCGCGGCGAAGGCGATCATATCGTCGTCACGGTCGATCTTGACCGGCCGGTTCCGCCGGAATTTGCCGGAAAGCTCTGCTTCAATCTGGAACTCTTCCCGGGCGACCTGTTCGGCAAACCGTGGCTCATGGACGGCCGGCCGGGCATCTTCCCGACACAGCCGAACGGCCCGGTCAAACAGCAGCCAGCCAACTATGCCCATTCACAGAGCCGCCCCATGCCCGAATGCGGCATGAGCCGGGAAATGCTGACCGATCACGCTGCTGGCTATCAGCCGAGCATCGCCGACGACCTGATCGCCGAGCCCTATGCCGTCGGACACTGTCTGGTGGTTCGCCCGGATGACGATCTGAGCCGCCTGACGATCGAAAGCAGCGGCGCACTGCTGAAACTCTATGACGGCCGCATGAACCATAACAACGGCTGGTTTGTCGTAAGCAGCGAGGTGCCGGAAGGCGTCACCGAAAACGCCATCCGCTGGACGATCCGGCCAAACGCCGCAGACGGCTGGATCGGCAAGCCGACCGTGCAGACGTCGCAGGTCGGCTATCACCCGGCGCAGCCGAAAACGGCTCTGATCGAGCTGGACCCGAACGATACGGCGCGCCCGGATATCCAGCTGCTCAAGCTGACCGAATCCGGTATGCAGCCGGTCAAAACGCTGAAAAGAAAACCGTGGGGCAGATTCCTGCGGTATGAATACCTTCAGGCGGACTTTACCGGCGTGACAGAACCGGGAATGTATCAGATCCGGTTCGGTGAAGCGCTGTCGCCGCTCTTCCGCATCGGCGAAGACGTGTATGACCGCGGCGTCTGGCAGCCCGTTTTGGAATACTTCCTGCCGGTTCAGATGTGCCATATGCGCGTCAATGAGAAATACCGCGTCTGGCACGGCCTCTGCCACAATGACGACGCCCGCATGGCGCCGGTCAACCATACGCACTTTGACGGCTATTATCAGGGCCCGTCCACGCTGACCGCGTATCAGCCGGGCGAACACGTTCCGGGGCTGAACGTCGGCGGCTGGCACGATGCGGGCGACTACGATCTGCGCGTCGAATCGCAGGCGGGCGAATGCTATATCCTGACGATGGCGTACGAGGCGTTCCACGTCCAATACGACGCGACGACGATCGACCAGCAGCGCAAAGTCGTCGAAATTCACGAGCCGGACGGCAAAAACGATATCCTCCAGCAGATCGAACACGGTCTGCTCTCCGTCGTCGGCGCATACCGCGCCTTGGGCAGGCTGTACCGCGGCATCATTGGCAGCCACCTGCGCCAGTATGTCCTCTTGGGCGACGGCTCCACCATGACCGACGGCATCCCTGGAAACGACGATGACCGCTGGGTCTTTACCGTCGAAAATCCGTCCGGCGACCTGATGACGGCGTCGCATCTGGCGGCCTCCGCCCGCGCAATGCGCGGCTTCAATGATGAACTGTCCGCGCAGACGCTCGAAGCGGCGGAAAACATCTTCCAAAAGACGCCGGCTCAGAAGGATGACGTCCGCTCTGCCCGCATCCATGCCGCCGCCGAACTCTTCCTGACGACCGGTGCAGCGGTATACCGCGAGGCACTGCTCGAATCGGCTGATTTCATCGCCGAACACATCGAAAGCCTCGGCTGGATTGCGGCAAGAGTCGTCCGCACGCTGAACGATGAAGCGTTCACGCAGACCGTCCGCAGCGCCCTGCCGAAGCTGGTCGAATCGCTGAAAGCGCAGTGCGGCGAAACGCCGTACGGCATCCCGTACCGCCCGCACATCTGGGGCGCAGGCTGGGGCATTCAGTCCATGGGCTTTCAATACTATTTCCTGCACGATGCATTCCCGGAACTCTTCGGGCCGGAACTCGTGTTCAGCGCGCTGAACTTTGTCCTCGGCTGTCATCCGGGGTCGAACACGTCGTCGTTTGCCTCCGGCGTCGGCGCGAAATCCGCCACCGTCGCCTACGGCGCCAACCGTGCGGACTGGTCGTTTATCCCCGGCGGCGTCATCTCCGGCACAGCGCTGATCCGCCCGGATTTCCCCGAGCTGCTTGAATTCCCGTTCCTCTGGCAGCAGACCGAATACGTTCTCGGCGGCGGCTCGTCGCACTATCTCTTCCTCGTCTTAGCGGCACAGCATATCCTGAAACAGAACTGATCAAACAAAAGGCGCCGCCCATGAGAATGGGCGGCGCCTTTCTGCGCGGCGGCAGAAAAAAACGGAAAAAAGATGAGAAAAAAGGCTGCCCTGTCCGGATTATTGGACAGGGGGTTGTGATATAATGGGCGCAGAAGGAGGAGGAAACGAAAAACGATTTGGCGCATATGCCGCAGGAAAACAAATCAAGTACAATCATGATATGAAGAAACGACGTGAAGAGGTTGCGAACGACCCGTATGTCGAACGGGATTTTGTTTTTGAGGCCAAGGCGCGTTTGCAGGCGGAAAAAGACGTGTATAATTTGCCGGTTGCATATGATGTACAATACCTGATTGACACCGATCCTGATGTCTACCACTGGATGGTTGATAAAATGGTTCGGGACGAGACATACCAAGCCGGGAAAATGAGCTACAAAGTGTATGGCCAGCACAACGAGTCCTTTGTGGAGAAGTGGGGAGACAAACTGAAAAAAGTCCGAAGAGATTGGGGGTGGGATGAAGTCACCGGCGAACCGTGCAAGCCGCCTGAAAATTGGAAGGAAATTGTGAGCAACAACGGTAACATTCCGAGAGGAGCACGAAGGACAATTGGGCCAATCATATATATTATGGAATGGGTTTCCAAAGACAAAATGATGGTCATTGCCTCCGATAAACTTTACAGATGGCGGGAGCTGTGGGCGTGTCGCAATGGGAAGTGGGAATGGGTGACAAGAGTAATACCTCAGATGTCGCTGCTTGAGCTTGGGTCTCAATTCTACACTTGAGTTTGCGCAAGAAAATATCGCGAAGCCCCTTGACAAGAACAAACGTATCATGTATAATAGAAATAGAACGACTGTTCTACTACGGAGGGAAAATAAATGCAGATTACAACAACAAGGCGGGTTTGACGCCGTATTTGAAATATGCTATGATATATGAAACGCGAGATTCAGGCGCCAGCCGGGGTCTCTGAGGCCGCAGTCCGGCGTTTGTGTCGGACTGCGGCATATTTGAATCCAAACCGCTTTCCAAAGGAGTCCCGACGTATGAAATTCATCCATTTGTCTGATCTGCACCTCGGCAAGCGTTTTCATGAGCGTTCCCTGCTGGACGAACAGCGCAGCCTGCTCGAGCAGGTGCTTGATGCCGTTTCCCGCGAACAGCCGGACGCTGTGCTGCTTGCCGGAGATATCTATGACAAACCCGTTCCGCCGGCAGAAGCCGTGCACCTGTTTGACGATTTTCTCGTCCGGCTTGCACAACGCCCCTGCAAAACGTTTCTCATTGCGGGCAACCATGATTCGGCGGACCGCTTGTCGTTTGCCGCACGGCTGATTGCGCCGAGCGGCGTTTTTATGGCGCCGGTGTATGACGGACAGATTCAGCCGGTCGAGCTGCATGACGGCGCCGGTGCCGTCTGCGTCTGGATGCTGCCATTTTTGAAACCGGCGGCGGTGCGCGCCTGCTTCCCGGATGCGGTCATCGAATCCGATACCGACGCGCTGCACACGGCCATTGAGCATCTGCCGCTGAACCCGGACGTGCGAAACGTGCTGGTGGCACATCAGTTTGTGACCGGTGCACAGAGCGCCGGATCAGAGACCATCCATGTCGGCGGAGCGGACAACGTCGATGCCGCCGTGTTTGCGCCGTTTGACTATGTCGCGCTCGGCCATATCCACGCGGCGCAGCAGATCGGGGAACGCATCCGGTACTGCGGTGCGCCGATGAAATATTCGTTTGACGAAGCCGGACAGCAGAAAACGCTGACCGTCGCCGAACTGGACGGCGAGCGGAATCTCACAATCCGGACGATTCCGCTGACGCCGCCGCGTGATCTGCGCGTTTTGAAGGGGGCGTTTCAAAGCTTAATGGCGGGAGAGCCGGATGTCCAGGGCGATCTCCTGCGCATTACCCTGACAGACGAACAGGAAATCCCGGATGCCGTCAGCCGCCTGCGAACCTGTTACCCGAACGTGCTGCGCCTCGACTATGACAATGCGCGCACCCGCTTGGCGCAAAGCGCAGCCGGCGGCACAGAAATGCCCGAAAGCAAATCGCCGCAGACGCTGTTCGCGGAATTTTTTGAAAAACGCAGCGGTCACCCGATGACGGAAGACCAGTCGGCCTATCTGGCATCCTGTATCGAAGAAATCTGGGGGCATCACGAATGAGACCAATCCGCTTGACCATGCAGGCCTTCGGGCCTTATGCCGGAAAGGAAACGCTCGAACTGAACAAGCTCGGCGAGAGCGGGCTTTATCTGATCACCGGCGATACCGGCGCCGGAAAAACGACGATTTTTGATGCGATTGCGTTTGCCTTGTACGGCGAACCCAGCGGCGACAACCGAAAAGACGCCATGCTGCGCTCCAAATACGCGGCGCCGCAGGAGAAAACGGAGGTTTGCCTGACGTTTTCCTATCAGGGGAAAACGTATACTGTCACGCGCAGCCCGGAGTATGAACGGCCCAAAGGCCGGGGCGAAGGCACCACGACGCAGAAAGCGGACGCGACCCTTGAATTTGCAGACGGGCGTCCGCCGGTCACCGGTCTGCGGGATGTAAACCGTGCGATGGAAGACGTGCTCGGCATTACGAGGGAGCAGTTCCGGCAGATCGCCATGATTGCACAGGGCGATTTCCTGCGGCTGCTGCTGGCCGATACGAAAGACCGGCAGAAGATTTTCCAGAAGATTTTTGAAACGGGCAATTTCAGCCGCCTGCAAATGCGCATGAAAGACGATGCTGCGGCGCTGGCTGCTGAAGTGCGGGAAAAAACGGCGCAGCAGACGTCGCTCATCCGGCAGATCGACTGCCCGCCGGACAGCCCATACGCAGAAGCGTTCCGTGGAACCGGTCCCGCTGAACGGGTGCCGGATGCGCTGGCGTCCCTTCTTCAGGCCGATGAAGCGGCTGCCGCAGATGAAGAACAGAAAAAAGAAGCCTTGCAGAAACAGCTGGACGCCTGCAAGGCACTGCTGACCCGGGCGGAGCTCTGTGAAACCGCGGCGCAGAACGTCCGGCGCAGCCAAACTGCGATGACGAAAGCGGAAGCGGATTTACAGGCGGCGGAAACGGCGTGCCAGCAGTCTGCGGCGCAGAAACAGGCGGCAGAACAGCGGAATGAACAGATCATCCGCCTGAAAGAACAGCTGGCCGATTACGGCAGGCGGGACGAACAGCGCCGGACGCTGGAAGCGCTGACCGAACAAATTCACGCCGAAACGGCGGCAGCCGAACGGCAAAGGCAGCGTCTGGCGGAGCGCGGACAAACGCTGTCCGCCTGCCGGGCGGAGTACCGCGCCCTTGCCGACGCCGGGGCGGAACTGGCCAGGCAGACGGCTAAACTGGCGGCTGTCCGCCAAACAATTGAATCGCTCGAAACGCTGAAAACCGCGCTGCATGACGGGCAGACGCTCGGTATGCGGTGTCAGGCTGCGGAGGAAGAAGCCCGAAAAGCGGTTCAAAAAGTTGAAGCCGCGCAGACCGCACTCGAAGCAGCAAATGCGGCATTCCGCCGGGCGCAGGATGATTGGAACGAAAAAACAAAGGCATTTGTCGCCGCACAGGCAGGCCTGCTGGCGGAAACGCTTCGCCCGGGCGAACCCTGTCCGGTCTGCGGCTCGGAAACGCATCCGTATCCGGCGAAAAAACCGGCGGATGCGCCGACTGCCGACGCGGTCGATGCAGCGGAAGCGGCGGCGCGGACGGCAAGACAACGGGTAGAAAAGGCGAGCCGCGCGCTGGAGCCGCTTCACCGGGCGATGACCGAGGCGCGGGCGGCAGCTGCGGCAGCCAAAGCAGCCGCAGACGAAAAAACGGCTGCCGTCTGTTCGCTCGGCGAAAAAGTGCTGCACACGTCCGACTGGGCTGAGATTTCGGACCGGCTTCAAAAACAGATGCTGGCACAGCGTCAGGCGGAAAAAAGCCTGCAAGCGGGCGTCCGGCATGCCGAAGACGCATGCCGCCGGAAGACGTCGCTGGAGGCACAGATCCCGCAGATCGAGCAGGATGTGCAGGCGATCGAACAGGCCATCCGCGAAGCGGAAGTCCGGCTGACCGAATCACAGACCGCACAGCGCCACCTGCAAACGACGCTTGCGGAACTGGACGGCAGGCTTGCCTATGCCGGACAGCCGGAAGCGGAACGCGCCATTGACCGCATGAGCCGTGAAAAAGAGCAGCTGGAACGGTCGGTTCAGACCGCAGAAACAAAGAAAAACGAGGCAGAACGCATCGTCAGCGCCGCCAAAGCGGCACTGCACACCGCAGAGGTCAACCTGCGTGAACTGCCTGCGGCGGAAGGCGCCGAGGCGGCACGGGCGGAGCAGTCCGGCCTCATCCGCCAAATCAACGAAGCGGAAGCGGCCGCTCGGATGATTTCCGCCCGCCATGAGCGGAACTGCGGACTGTTGACGGCGCTGCGCCGCAGCCTGCGGGAAATCGACGCGCTTCAGCAGACGCGCACATGGCTGGATGAACTGGCCAGCACAGCCAACGGGCAGACGAGCGGACAAGACAAAATCATGCTCGAAACGTATGTCCAAATGGCGTATTTCGACCGCGTGCTGGCAAAAGCCAACCTGCGCCTGATGAAAATGACAGACGGCCAGTATGAGCTGGTGCGCCGAACCGTCGCCGACAACAACCGCAGTCAGACCGGATTGGATCTGGACGTCCTCGACCACTACAACGGTTCCCGGCGCCCTGCGGCGTCGCTCTCCGGCGGCGAATCGTTTTTGGCGTCGCTCGCGCTGGCGCTCGGTCTGTCGGATGAAATCCAGTCCTATGCCGGCGGGATTCAGCTCGATACGATGTTCGTCGACGAGGGATTCGGTTCGCTCGACGAGGAATCGCTGCGTCTGGCGG
Source organism: uncultured Eubacteriales bacterium (assembly GCA_905205975.1). Taxonomy (GTDB): domain Bacteria; phylum Bacillota; class Clostridia; order Oscillospirales; family QAMX01; genus QAMX01. Next base: position 15,280 of record CAJLFQ010000032.1, read on the forward strand.
TGGAAGTGCTGGCGGGTCTGACGGAAGGAAACCGTTTGGTCGGCATCATCTCCCACGTCGCCGCGCTGAAAGAACAGATCGACCGCCAGATTGTCGTCCGAAAAACGCCGTCGGACGGCAGCCATGCACAGATTCTCTGCTGAAAGCATCGCCGGCCGGTTGACAAGACCGGAGAAATGCGGTATGATAAATCTGACCAAAACCGATGAAATCCCGCAGTGCGGCGGGATAAAAGGAGAATCAACGATGAAAAATGCTTCCGAAAATGCATTCCGTCAGGCGCTTGCATCCGGCCGGCGCCTGATCGGCACCCACGTCAATCTGACGGATTACCGCATCTGCGAAATTCTTGGGCAGGCTGGGTTTGATTACCTCTGGATCGATATGGAGCACGTCGGCACGAGCTTCGCCGACATGGAGCGCCATCTGATCGCGGCCAAAGCAGCCGGAACGCCCTGCCTCGTCCGCGTCCCGTGGAACGAAATCCCGCAGATCAAACGCGTACTGGAGGCCGGGCCGGACGCCATTGTCGTTCCGATGGTCAACAGCGTAGAAGAGGCCCGGCAGGCCATCGATACCTGCATCTACCCGCCGGAGGGCAAACGCGGCTTCGGCCCATGCCGCGCCGTGCGGTACGGCATGGACAGCGCCCGCGACTATATCGACCGCATCAGCAAACAGCTCTGCCGTTTTGTCCAGATCGAAAGCGAAGACGCCGTCAACGCGATGGACGGCATGGCCGAGATCCCGTATCTTGACGGCTTCATCTTAGGCCCTATGGATCTGAGCGGGTCTGTCCACGAGCTCGGCCACATCATGGACGGCAAAGAGACGACGCGCCTGATTGCGCTGGCGGTCGAAAAGGCGCACCGCGCCGGGAAACCGATCGGTCTCTCCGTCGGCACGACGAATCCGGCGGAACTGCAATTCTGGCTCGACAAAGGCGTTGATTTCATCTCTGCCGGTTCCGACGTCGGCAGCATCCTAAACGGCGCGCTCACGCTGGCTGCCGATCTGCGCCGCCTGACGGAATCGAAAGCGGACTGACCCGCAGAATCCGGAGGCGAATGATATGCAGCCAAAATCATGGCCGGATCAGGTCTTTTCCGGCAGATACGGCGTCTGTCATGTGCAGGGCATCGCGACGGACGGCGCATATTTCTATATTTCGTTTACCACCATGCTCCTGAAAATCGATCTGCAGGGGAACCCGGTCGGTTCCGTCACCGGCCTGACCGGCCACCTCGGGTGTATCGCTTCGGCGCCGGATGGAACCGTCATCGGTTCTCTTGAATACAAACAGGATGCCATCGGCCGGGGTATCCTCGCAGCACTCGGCAAAACCGAACGCCGGGAAGACGCTTTCTTCGTTGCCCGGTTTGACACCGGACGGATTGACCGGATGAACATGGACGCCCAAACGGACGGCGTCATGCAGCTCGCCAGACTGACCGACGTCTGCGAAGATTATGCAGCCAGCGTGGAAAACGACGGCCGCACGGTCAAACACCGGTACGGCTGCAGCGGCATCGACGGCATCACCTGCCTGCCGGATCCGGCGGGCGAGCCGTCTGTGCTGGTGGCTTACGGCATCTACGGCGACGAAACGAGAACCGACAACGACCGGCAGGTCATGGCGCGCTATCCGTGGACGGAATTGACCGCGGCGCTGGCGGCAGACGGCGAAATCCGCTGTGCGGAAAAATGCTTTGCCGAAACCGGCAATACGACATATGGCATTCAAAATCTGGAATACGACCCGTATACCGGTCTTTTGATGGCGGCCGTCTATCCGGGCACAAAGCCGTGCTGGCCGAATTACCCGATGTTCTGGCTGAACCCCGCAAAACACGTGATTACCCCGGAAGGCAGCCGCATGGCGCTCGCAGACCAAAGCGCAAAAGCGTCCGACGGTACGCCAGTCGGCCTGTGCCTGCAAACTGACGCATCAACCGGCGTCACCGGCGTGGATTTCCCGCTCGGTTCGACCGGCATCATCGCGCTCGGAGACGGCACCTATTACTTCTCGGAGGACGGCAGCGTTCCCACCGGCAGCGACCGTTTTTATACGACCATCGTCCGCTATCGCCTCACCCCGTCCGGCTTTGAACGCATGGCGTAAAAACCGTTCATCCTTTCCGCGACAAATACCCCCTGCCCGCAGAAAACTGCGGGCAGGGGGTATTTGTCTGGACGGTATTTGCTTGGAACCGTGCGGCGTGCACAGATGATCCGTATGGAATCAATCGGATGCCCGCGCAGCCGCCGTCAGTCAATGATGATTTCGGCGGCGCAGCCGCTGCAGCCGGCACCGCCCACCAGCATGGGGACTTTGCGGTACCATGACAATGTATCCGCAAACGGGTGATGACAGTGCCCTGCGATGATGCCGCAGACAGACGGCTCGTGGGCGGCGAAATCCACAAAGGCGAGCGTTGCCGCGTCCGCCTTCTGCTGACGGTAGCGGTGCGCATTGTAGCAGGCGATTTTTTCTTCCGGTGCCGCTGTGAGATAGGCGCAGGAACCGTCGGTCTCCATCATGAAATCATACAGCTTTGGCGCATAAAAGGGCGTATGGACGCAGAGGATGATGGGAAATCCTTTCTTTGCCTCTTCTTTCATCCGCATCAGCTGATACGCGGTAAAGTTGTAGTAGACGTTGTCGAGCGTGACAAAATTGACGCCGCCGACAATCCGGGCGTCGAAGACGAGGTTCGGCTTGAAATAGGACTGCACCAGCGCAAACGACTGCTGTTTATACGCCTCGTCTTCCCACGCTTCACCGACGTACAGGCTGTATTCGTGGTTGCCTGCCGCCATGAGATAATCGCACCCTTCAAGCGTCTGCCGGGCAAATTCAAGGTTGGCAAGCGATACAAAATCCAGAATGTCGCCCGTGGAAAGATAAAGCAGGCGATTTTCTTTCGCATATGCCACAGAGGCGCGAAACCGCTCGCACAGGACGTCTGCGGAAGCGCCGAACGCCTCCGCGCGGTTTTTGGCAAGCGCGATTTTACGCGCGCCGTCCCGCTCGTCCGCAAGGCACAGGTGGTTGTCGGTTGTGTGAAGAAGCCGGACTTCCCGCGGCAAGCCGACGTGAAACCGAAATTGACGAATCTCCATATGATTTCTCCGTTATCTGGCTGATTGGCAGATGATGGATGTGCCGACGGGCAAAAGTGATCGGTCACCCGCGCAGGGCGTTGATCTGGTCGAACAGTGCGGCGCAGGCGAGCGTTTCGCTGTGCGGATGCACGGGGCTCTCCGTCAGCCCGGCGCGAATGCAGCGCATCGTCTCCAAAATTTCATAGACAAAGCCGTTTTTCGTCTCGGTGTCCGCAAACGTTTCTGCATCGCCGGAAGCGGGGAACAGCGTCGCCGTCGAGGCATAGTGCGGCCCCGGCACGACGATTTTGCCCGCGGTGCCGTAGACGGCGAGCCGTTCTTCGATCGGCGCCGTCAGCGTCGCTTTCAGCAGTGCGGTCGTTTCGCCGAACCGCAGAATCGCCGTGTCGGTGACGTCGACACCGTAATCCCAGACGGCGTTCAGCTGTACGCTGTCCGGCGCGCCGCCGAGCAGAAACCGCGTGATTTCATAGGCGTACACGGTGATGTCGGAGGTGGCGCCGCCGCCCAGAGAGGGGTTGAAATACCGGCTCTCCGGTGCGCCGGGCGCCGCGAAGCCGATGCCGAAATCGACCAGCGTGATCCGCCCGATTCGACCGCTGTCCATCCATGCTTTGACCTGATTCAGCGCAGGCAGGAACTTCGACCACATCGCCTCCATGACGAAAACGCCTTCCGCCTCCGAACGGCTGAAAATGCACGCCGCGTCCCGATGGGAAAGAAACATCGCTTTTTCGCACAAAACGGGCGTCCGGTGGTCGAGACAGAGCGCAGACAGCGCAAAATGCTGATGCGGCGTCGTGGCGATATACACGCAGTCCGGCCGGATTTCGGCGAGCATCTGCGCATAGCTGTCGTAGAAAGACGGGATGTCATGCGCCGTGGCAAACGCTTCGGCGCGCTCGCGCGACTTGCTGGCGACGGCGGCGACTTCGGCACCGGCCAAACGCGCCGCTTCGGTAAATTTTCCGGCGATGTGCCCGGCGCCCATGATGGCAAACCGGAACGGTCTGCCGCTTGAATTGGTGAAGCTCATAGTTCCTCCTGATCAAATGGTTTCCATGATTCGAATAGATCGCCTTCCACGGCGGAAATCTCATCGAGCGGGATCTGCGTTCCATCGGAAAGCCGGACGGAACGCGCCAGCGCGTCTATCTGCCGGACGACGCCGGAAACGGTCTGATATGCGCCGCCTGATTTTTTCCCGTCCGGCTGAAAATAAGTGATGGCGACGACCGGCGACTCGGCGAAACGCGCCAGCGCCATGCGAAGGCGGCTGTCGAGCCGCTCTTTTTCTTCATCGCTCAGTTCCATCCGCCGCTCAGTCAGCCGGCCGGTTTCCGCCAAAATGTCTGCATAGCCGGTCAGTGCGGCAAACGGTGAAAACTGTGCGGCGCGGTCCGCCGCGGACATCGGCGGATGCTTCCGGGAGACCGGGCGATGCAGCCCAATGATATCGTCATACGGTCCGCTCATGCGAGGTAATAACGCGGCTTGCCAACGCTCTTCCGGCCGTATTCAACGGCTTCCTGCGGGCATGCACAGATGCAGGCCATGCAGTGCGTACAGCGGCTGCCCCAGACCGGCCGGCCGTTTTCCAGCCGGATGTTCTGGAGCGGGCAGAGCGAAACACATTTTCCGCATCCGGAACAGCGCGCATCAACGGTAAAAGCCTTTGCCTTGACGAAAAACCGGTAGAAAATCGGGTTGACAGCCGTGCTTAAAAAGCGGTCGTTCAGACGGATGGCGGGCGTCGGAAACGGGCGTGCTTCCGAGATCCAGCGGCCGGCCGTTTCAATCGACGGCGCCGCTTTCACACGGATGGCCGCCGCCTGCGCCGCATCCGGAACAGGGAACATGGCGACGTAATTCTCCGGCATGACGACCGGTGCCGTCCCCATGTGCTGCCAGCCTTTTTTGCGGCAGAGCTGTGCATTGTACCGGGCGGCATTGCCAATGCTGCCGCCGCAGGTCAGTACAAACCATGCGCGCTGTGCCGACGGAAACGGCGTCTGCCGGATCCAGGCCGTCACAATGCGGGGCATGCGCCACGCATACGTCGGCACGACGAAAACGAGCTGTTCTCCGTCGATGGGCTGTGTATTGCCGCGGCGGATCCGGCTGCCCATGTCGATGGGCGCCGTGCCGAGGGCGCCTGCAATGCTGCGGGCGGCAAACCGGCTGTTGCCCGTGCCGGTGAAATAAAGCACCTGTGTGTTCATGCTTTGTGTCCTCCAATTTGATTGTTGCGGTCTTTGGCGGTGGCGCCCGCCTGTAAATTCATGCCTTTCAGGACGGCGTTTTTCCCGAATTTTTCACGGATGGTCAGCATGGCCTCCTGCATCCGGCGCTCCCGCGCCAGCGCCGCTTCCGCCTGCGCTTCCTGCTCGGCGCGCGCTTCATAGTCGGTAAACAGATCCAGCTGCTCCGGCGCCTGCTGACGGGGGATATCGGATTCAAGGATCACGCGGTTCGCCGCAATGGTCAGCCGCCGGACGAGCAGCAGCGGACTCACAATCCGGTCAAAGAGCGACGTCATCGCGTCGAGAATCAAGCGGGTCGACGCGGTATACCGTTCCAGGTTGGCCGTGCCGTGCGCATGCTTCGGCGTCTGGCGGCCGTATCCGTCGGTGGTTACGGGACCGGTGTAACGCGCCCGAATCTCCGGCCGCGTCAGATTTTCAACGTCGTATCCGACGGTCAAAACGAGCTGATTGGTGACGAGCCGCTTGGAGACGAGGTCGAGCGACAGCAGATCGGTCATCTCCCGCAGAATGAGCCGCGCTTCGTCGAACGCATACGGGCGGTGCAGAACCTGCCCGGAACCGATGCTCTGCGAGGCGGGACGGTATGCATGGATATCGGCGATGGTGCAGGGCTCATATCCCCATGCGTGGTCGATCAGCAGTTCTGCGTTGACGCCGAACAGCCGGTAGAGCAGATCCTCCTGCGAAAGCGAGCAGCGGGCGATGTCGCCCATAGTCATCAGACCGTGTGCTTCCAGCTTCCGCGCATAACCGGGACCGACGCGCCAAAAATCAGTCAGCGGACGATGCGTCCAGAGTGTCTGCCGGTAGGTCATCTCATCCAGCTCCGCAATCCGGACGCCGTTCTGATCCGGCCGGGCATGCTTTGCGCCGATGTCGAGCGCAGCCTTGCAGAGATAGAGGTTCGTGCCGATTCCGGCAGCTGCGGTGACGCCGGTGGTCGCCAAAACGTCGAGCATCATTTTGACGGCAAATTCCCTTGCGGTCAGCCGGTAGGTCTTCAAGTAGGCGGTCGCATCGATGAAAACCTCATCGATGGAATAGACATGGATGTCCTCCGGCGCGACATACTTCAGGTAAATCCGGTAAATCTGCGCG
>CAJLFQ010000033.1 GCA_905205975.1 uncultured Eubacteriales bacterium
TCAGGGCGAACACGTTCTTAAACCAGAAGAGTTCGTACCTGTGCGTTTTGGTGGAGGCGACGGGAGTCGAACCCGTGTCCGAGAGGGCCTTGCGATAGCTTTCTCCGGGCGCAGCCTGTCTATTGAATTTCCCTCATCCGAACGGCGGCAGGCAGCCTTCCGGACTTGGTAGCTTCATTTTACACAGCGCGGGCAAAGCTTACCGCGCATGCGTTCACCACTAAATGACGCCTGATCCAAAGCCGTGGTCCTCTCTGGTCAGACGGCCGCCTAATTAGGCAGCGAGTGCGTAATCTTCGTTATTTAATTTATAACGTTTTGCGATTTTTATAGAGGCACCGCACCTCTGCCCGCTTACCGGCGCTCGACCTCCCCGTCGAAACCGGTACGCCCCCATATACACTGTTATTATATCACGGATGCGCCGCGGTGTCAAGTGGAGATCCTGTCGAAGGAGGGAACGCCGGTTGACCGTGTGCTGAAAACATGATATAATTAGGATAGTATGCTGGAACCAGCACACGGAAACACGCTGCAAAGGCCACAACTACGTGATTTTAGGCACTTGCTATGCTGAAAAGTTCCAAAAGAAGGGAAAGCACATTTCTTGAGCTGCATAACGGCACGCTTGAAATAAATATCGTTCGTGATTTGATTCGTGATTTGAAAGATTGGGAGACGGTGTCTTCTGGCGTAAGGTTTCCGACGGAAGCAAGGGGGCACAGCCGATTATGGTTCACCTAAAAAATATCGTCAGAAATGACAAAGAAATCAGCGCAGACTATTATCCGGAAGACCGCGACAAAAAAGGGTTTATATGTGTGAATATTCGATCAGGGGAAATCGTCCGGTACCAAGGCACCTCATACGATAAGCCTCTGGGAACCTACGCTGAACATGCAGCGTTGACGCTTCGACGGTTGATCTCTCGAGCCGAACTGCCTGCGGAGTTGATTGATATGTGGTACTGACCTGTCTCGCAGCAACAGACGGCAGATTGTGGGTTGGTAAGTTGATGGAAGTAATCTGATTTCTGAGGTGCAACTGTATGAAATGGGGATACCCGGCTAAAAAAATCAATATGGACGCGGCCGTTTCGGCGATGCGAGACTACTGTCGGGCAAATAACCTTGACGAATCGGCTATTGATGGGTATCAACGGTCATGGGCCGTAGTTGTCGCAGTCAGGAACAAAGATATTGAGCCAAACGGACTTTGCAACGATATCGCGTCCTTACCCTATGTCGTTCTGTGTTATGACGCAGACGGTGTCGTACACGAGACTGAAAATACGCACTTGATCGCCGCAGGCGACCGGTATCACTTACAAGCCAAACGAAAGGAGACGACTCAAATGAGGCTTTTCGGTTTCTTCAAGGGGATGCCCTATAAAAGCAGCAAGGAAGACTTTGACGATTACAGACAGTTCAGGAACACCATAAGCCGGGATGCAATTATTCGCCATATAGAGTCCCTGTCTCCGGCTTATGCATGTTTGGAATCGTATGATATCTTCACCGGCGAAGAACTGGTCGCCGGGCTGTACATTGATGGTGATTTTAGATTCCCCTATGAGTTCCTGCACTACTACAAGAACTATGACATCGGCATTCCGCCGGACTACGAGGCCTACCTGAAGCAAATCGGGGTTGGCCGGCGGCACAAGCGCAGGCAACGGAGCGGACGCCTGACGAAACGCAAAGGAGCGCATCTGAATGAACATCACGGTTTACCTCGGCGCAAACGAAGGAAACGATCCGGCACTGAAAGCGGCTGTCCGGGCATTGGGCGCATGGATTGGCGCCAGCGGGAACACATTGGTCTACGGCGGCTCAAAGACAGGGTTGATGGGCGAATTGGCCGAAAGCGCGCTGCACGCAGGCGGGCAAGTGATCGGCGTTGAACCACAGTTCTTTGTCGAACAGGAATTTCAGCTGGAGTGCCTGACAGAACTGATTGTGACGCAGAATATGTCGGAGCGCAAAGCGAAAATGATTGAACTCGGCGACGCATTCATCGCTTTCCCGGGCGGAACCGGCACACTGGAAGAAATTGCCGAAGTCATGTCGCAGGTGTCCCTGAAACAGCTGTCGGCTCCGTGCATCCTCTACAACCTAAGCGGCTGCTATGACGGGCTGAAAACGCTCCTGAACCGGATGATCGAATTGGGGCTTTCTTCCCATGAGAGACAGCAGGGCATCTGCTTTGTCGAAACGCTGGCAGAAATTCAGCAAATGCTCAAAAATACGGTTCCGACCAAACAAAACCGCGTTCTCTGAACGGAGAACAGGAGACAAACATATGCAGATTCCAAACAATATCCTTCGATATGCCCTCCAAAACTGCTATTTCATCAACGGAACAGCATATGCAGGCAAATCAACCATGTGTGCCATGCTTGCCGAGCGGTTTGACATGATCCACTGCGACGAGAATTACCAACTCGATGCGTTTCTGAAGGCTGCTGTACCGGAACAGCAGCCGAATCTCTGCTATATGCAGACCAAACCGTCGTGGCAGCATTTTGTCAGCCGGACACCGGAAGAATATGAAGCATGGGTGGATGGCAATTCAAGAGAGCTGGCGGCCTTTGAGGTGGCGGAGCTGCTGCGGATTTCCGGGGAGCGCAAGGTGATTGTCGATACCAACATCCCATGTGATATCCTGCGGGAAATCGCGGACGAAGACCATGTCGCCATTCTGCTGTCGCCGCAGTCAATGTCGGTGGAACATTTCTTTGACAGGCCGGACCCGGAAAAACAGTTCCTGCTTTCCGTGATTCAATCCTGCCCGGCCCCGGAAGCGGCGATGCAGAATTTCAAAGCCTACATTGCCCGGGTCAACAGCCCGGAACGCTACGCTGCCTTTGAAAACAGCGGATTTTTCACATTAGTTCGGCCAGTGACGGCCGCGACACGCGCGAGGAAATGCTGGCCGCACTGGCAAAGCACTTTCATCTGTCGAGTTGATTTGCTGCAAAAACAGGAGGGAAGACGCAATGCCTTGCTTTAGCTGCCAGAATTTCCATAAAGAACGCGGACGCAATGGAGAACGGCTCCCGGCGGGAACCGGCTGGTGTGAAATCTGGGATGAGGCGTATGCCAACATCCACGAATGCCGCAAGTATGCCCCGGCCTGGTATAATCGCGGAAACAGCCGAAAAAAAGAAGATGAAGACCGGCAGACAAGCACCTGCTTCCTGACAAGCGCCTGTGTTGCTGCCCGCGGCTTGCCGGATGACTGCGAAGAGCTGACGCAGCTGCGGCGTTTTCGGGATGAAATCCTGATGAAAACGGAGGAAGGCCGGAAACTGGTGGGAGAATATAAACGGATTGCCCCGGCGATCGTTCGGCAGATCAACCGCTCACCGGAACGTGAAACAATCTATGCGTCTATCTACAAAACCATTCGGCTCTGTATGGCGGATTTGGTGGACAAGGCCTATGAACGGGCAACGGAACGTTACCGGACGATGGTGTGTGCGCTGAACGAACGGTTTTGCCCGAATGTCAAATCCTGAAGCGGTGTTCAAAACCTGAAAACCAAACGCCAGGATTCAAAATTTACATGCTGAAAATTGTAAAGGCCGGTTTTGCCGCTTTATTCGCATCTGCGAATAACGGGCGAAACCGGTCGAATCTTGTTGACTTTTTTGCCCGTCTGTGTTATCATACATGTGTTAGTCTAAGATAACAGAAAAGGGGAACACAAATGACGCTGGACGAACTCAAGGTCGGGCGGTCGGGTGTGATAGCAACAGTCGGCGGAGACGGCGCACTGCGCTGCCGCCTGTTGGATATGGGTCTGACACCGCGCACAAAAGTGACGCTTCAAAAAGTTGCACCGATGGGCGATCCGATTGAAATCCGCATCCGTGGATATGAATTGACGCTTCGAGTCGAAGAGGCGAAAAAAATCGAGATCGAGGAGGTTGCACAGGCATGATTTTTGCACTGGTGGGCAACCAAAACTGCGGGAAAACCACACTGTTCAACGCGCTGACAGGGTCCAACCAACACGTCGGCAATTTCCCGGGCGTCACGGTGGATCAGAAAATGGGCGATATCCGCGGCGAAAAAGGGTGCTCAGTCGTTGATCTGCCCGGGATTTACTCGCTGCGCCCCTATACGCAGGAGGAAATCGTCTCGCGCGACTTCATTCTGAACCAAAAACCGGACGGCATCATCAACATTGTCGACGCCACCAACATCGAACGCAACCTGTATCTGACGCTGCAATTGCTGGAACTGCGCGTCCCGATGGTGCTGGCGCTGAATATGATGGATGAAGTCCGCGCAAACGGCGGCACCATTGACGTCGCAGGGATGAGCCGTGCGCTTGGCATCCCGGTTGTGCCGATTTCGGCCGCCAAAGGAGAGGGCATCTCTGAACTGATCAATCAGGCGCTGACGGTTGCACGCGGAAAGATTTTGCCAAAGGTGCTGGATTTCTGCGCAGACGATTCGGCTGTTCACCGCTGCATTCATGCAGTTGTCCACCTGATTTCCGACCACGCCGAGCGCATCGGTATGCCGGAACGCTTCTGTGCGGCGAAATTGATCGAAGGCGGGGACAATCTGGCCGACGAACTGGAACTGGATCAGAACGAGCGGGAACTGCTGGAACACTGCATTGTCCAGATGGAAGCGGAGACGGAGCTGGACCGCAACGCGGCGCTGGCGGATATGCGTTATCGCTTTATTGAAGGCGTCGTGGATGCTTCTGTGGTCAAATGCCATGAAAGCCGGGAGCATGCCCGCTCCGTGAAAATTGATAAAATCCTGACCGGGCGCTATACGGCCATCCCGACCTTCTTGGGCGTCATGCTGCTGACGTTTTATCTGACGTTTGACGTCATCGGCCAGCGCCTGTCCGATCTGCTGAGTCTCGGCATTGGCGCCTTGACCAACGTTGTTGACAAAGGCCTGACGGCGTATGGCATCAACCCGGTGGTTCACAGCCTGATCATCGACGGTATTTTTGCCGGCGTCGGCAGCGTCCTTGCGTTTCTGCCAATCATCGTGACGCTGTTTTTCTTCCTTTCCATCCTGGAAGATACGGGCTATATGGCGCGCGTGGCGTTTGTCATGGATAAACCGCTGCGTAAAATCGGCCTTTCCGGGCGCAGCATCGTGCCCATGCTGATCGGATTTGGCTGCTCCGTTCCGGCTATTATGGCGACGCGGACGGTTTCTTCTGACCGCGACCGCAAAATGACCATTCTGCTGACCCCTTATATGAGCTGCTCCGCGAAAATATCAATCTATGCGTTTTTCACCGCAGCATTCTTCCCGAAATACCGCGCATTGGTGATGATCTCACTTTATCTTCTGGGCGTACTGGTTGGCATTGTCGCGGCGCTGATTATGAAGCAAACAGCATTTCGGGGCAAGCCGGTTCCGTTTGTCATGGAACTGCCGAATTACCGGATGCCAAGCCTCAAGAGCGTCGCTCTGCTGCTTTGGGAAAAAGCGCGCGACTTTTTGCAGCGTGCATTTACGATCATCTTCTTAGCGACGATCATCATCTGGTTCCTCCAGAGCTTCGATACCCGCCTGAACGTGGTGACAGACAGCTCCAACAGCCTGCTGGCTTTGGTTGGACGCGTGATTGCGCCGATCTTTACGCCGCTGGGCTTCGCGGACTGGCGCTGTGCGACGGCACTGATTTCCGGGTTTGTCGCCAAAGAGTCCGTCGTCAGCACGTTGGAAGTCCTTTTGGGCAGTGCTTCCGTCGCGACACTGTTCTCGACGCGCTCCGCTGTGAGCTTCTTAGTCTTCACGCTGCTGTATACACCGTGCGTCGCAGCTGTGGCGACTATCCGACGTGAGCTTGGTTCCGTCTTGAAAACGGCCGGTGTCGTTCTGATGCAGTGCAGCGTGGCGTGGATTGTATCGTTTGCGGCATACGCATTGGCGGGGCTGATCGGATGAATGCGCTGGACTGGATCCTGCTGGCGATTGTCGCAGTCTGCGCGGTGATCGCGTTCCGCATTTGGCGAAAGTCCGTCAAACGCGGCGGCTGCTGCGGCGGAGGATGCGACGGCTGCTGTGAACATTGCAGCCGGTCATGTCCCCATCACAAATCAAAATCATGATTTTTAGGAGGCAGCCTGCTTGGCTGCCTCTTTTGTGCTGGAAATCTTCATAAATTTGCGCTATACTGAATCAGAACAGGTGGGATTCGGCGCGAAAACCGGAATGTCTCCCGGCGGCAGATCCATCCTGCTGTAATGCTGCTGCGCGGCGCTCTCGACAGGGGCGGCAGATGTGCAGATTGAAAAAACTGAAAGAAGGCGCATACCAATGACAGCCTCAGGTTCGATCCGCCCGGCGAACGAAACAGATGCCGAGCGGCTTGCTGAAATTGAAATCTTCAACTACCGGCTGAATTTTTACCCGATTTTTCACGAGGATACCTATTATTTTGATGAACTGCGCGTCAGCCGCCTTGCGGCTGCATACCGGAAAGAACCGCGGCTCTTGGCAGGCACACACGTCTATGACGATGGCGTCGTCAAGGGCTTTCTGCGCGTTCGGAACGCTGAAATTGAAAAGCTGTTTGTTGAGCCCATGTTTCAACGAGCAGGCATTGGTACGGCGCTGCTGACGGATGCGCTCAACGGCGCGCTGGCCTCCAAACCGGAAACGCTTCTCTGGGCGCTCGAAAAGAATACGTCTGCCATCCGTTTCTATGCGCGGCACGGGTTCCATCCGACCGGGGAACGGAAACGGGTCGCCGACACGGATGAATTTCTGGTTCGCCTGATTCGGTTCCAAGGCGATTAAGCCGGGCGAAATACGCCAAACATCAAACAACAGGAGGAAACGATATGAACAGCAACACCAAACAGAACGCAGCCATTTCAGCAGAACAGCTTGCCAACTTCTCGGAAGCCTATGAAACCAACCGGCTGCAAAAAGCGATGACCAATGTTCTGGCGCACTGCACCATTGCGGATGCCGCAGCGGATGACGGCGCCATGAAAAAGATGCTCCATAAATTTTCGATTGACATCCCGACCATGGCGGTCACCAACCAGAAACAGAGCGGCCGGTGCTGGTTGTTTGCGGCGCTGAACCTCATCCGTGAAACCATCGCCAAAGCGCACAACATTGAATTCTTTGAGCTGTCGCAGAGCTATGCGGCATTCTGGGATAAATTTGAACGCGTCAATTATTTCTACGAGGCGATTCTTCAAACCGCCGAACGGGATATCGACGATCGAACCGTCAACTATCTGCTGCAAACCGGCGTGCAGGACGGCGGACAGTGGGATATGTTCGTGAATATCGTGAACAAATACGGTGTTGTCCCGAAAGATGCAATGCCCGAGACGAAGCAATCCAGCGCAACCAACGAACTTGGCCGGCTGCTCAATGAAAAAATCCGCGGCGACGCCGTCGTGCTTCGCCGGATGGCGGCAGACGGCGAAGCAGAGGCAGAGATTGCTGCTTTCAAAACGGAACTGCTCCGTCAGGTCTACGGCTTCCTCTGCACCTGCTACGGCGAACCGCCGAAGACGTTTGACTTTGAATATGTCGACCGCGATCAGACGTACCATATCGAAACGGGCTATACGCCGCTTTCGTTCGCCGAACGCTACATCGGCAATTCGCTGGCAGACTACGTCAGCATCATCAACGCGCCGACACAGGATAAACCGTTCCACAAGGTGTATACCGTGGAATTTCTGGGCAATGTTGTCGAAGGCAGCTTGGTGCGCCACCTGAACCTGCCGATGGATGAATTCAAAGCGCTGATTTTGGCGCAGCTTTCCGACGGGGAACCGGTCTGGTTCGGCAGCGATGTCGGATTCCGCGGCAACCGCGAACGCGGCATCTGGGACGATGCGTCCTATGACTATGAATCGGCAGCCGGTTTTTCACTGCACACCACAAAAGAGGAACGGCTGGATTACCGCATCAGCGCCATGAGCCATGCCATGGTGCTGACCGGCGTTAATCTGTATGACGGCAAACCAAACCGCTGGAAGATCGAAAACAGCTGGGGCGATGAGCGGGGCGACAAAGGCTATTATGTTTGCAGCGATACATGGTTCGACGCTTATGTCTTCCAAGCAGTTGTGCACCGGAAATACCTGGCGCAGTATGCAGAACAGCTGGCAGAAACGCCTGTTTTGCTGAAACCGTGGGATCCGATGGGGTCTCTGGCGGACTGAACTTGACAAACCGAAAAAAACGTGCTATAATATATGCAGTATATGCAGAAATGCTGTGAACAAGAGGAGTACCCGAACATTCAGCACAGAGAGGGCGGCCGGCAGAAATGCCGTGGTGTGAGTTGCCTGCCGAAAAACCGGAGAAGGTCGCTTGTGAGCATTCCCGCCGAACCGAATGCGGCTAAGCGTGGAACGGGTGCTCCCGTTACAGAGTGTTGAGGGTGCGGTCAAACCGCAAACTCGGGTGGTACCGCGGGTGTTGAAGCAACAGCGCTCGTCCCGAATGATTTCGCGGACGGGCGCTGTTTTTTGCGTGCCGTCCAAAACCAACCGAAAGGGGACAGATCTATGGCCAAAGAACTTGAAAAGATCTACAATCCAGCCGACGTCGAAGACCGGATCTACCATATGTGGGAAGAAAACGGATGCTTCAATGCCGAAGTCGACGAAAACAAACCGCCTTACTGCATTGTGATTCCGCCTCCGAACGTTACCGGACAGCTTCATATGGGCCACGCTATGGACGAAACGCTGCAGGATATCCTGATCCGCGTCAAACGGATGCAGGGTTACTCTGCACTGTGGCTGCCGGGCACGGACCATGCAGGCATTGCCACGCAGATCAAAGTTGAAGAAAACCTCCGCAAGACGTCCGGCAAAACGCGCTATGACTATGGGCGTGACGCGTTTGTCGACCTCGTGTGGGATTGGAAACGCGAATACGGCGGCCGCATTATTAACCAGCTGAAAAAGCTGGGCGCTTCCTGTGATTGGCGCAGAGAACGCTTCACCATGGACGAGGGCTGCTCCAAAGCCGTCCGTGAAGTCTTTGTCCGCCTCTGGGAAAAAGGCCTCATTTACCGCGGCAACCGCATCATTAACTGGTGCCCGAAATGCCGCACTGCACTCAGCGACGCCGAAGTCGAATACGGTGAACAGAACGGCAGCTTCTGGCACATCCGCTATCCGTTCAAAGACGGCAGCGGTTATCTGACCATTGCAACGACCCGGCCGGAAACGCTGCTCGGCGACGCCGCAGTCGCCGTCAATCCGGAAGACGAACGCTATCAGGACATCGTCGGCAAAACGCTCATCCTCCCGCTGGTCGGCCGTGAAATCCCGGTGATCGCCGACGAATATGTCGAACGCGACTTCGGAACGGGCTGCGTGAAAATTACGCCGTGCCATGACCCGAACGACTTTGAGGTCGGCAAACGCCACAACCTCCCAGAAATCCTGATTCTCGACGGCGACGCAAAAATCATCAACGGCGGCGTCTACAACGGTCTGGATCGCTATGAAGCCCGCAAACGCATTGTCGCTGATCTGGAAGAGCAGGGTCTGCTGGAAAAAGTCGAACCGCACGCACACAACGTCGGTGCCTGCTACCGCTGCGGCACCACCGTTGAACCGGTTGCGTCGAAACAGTGGTTCGTGAAGATGAAGCCGCTGGCTGAAGCCGCGATGGAAGTTGTCCGCGACGGCCGTGTGGAATTCGTCCCGGACCGCTTCTCCAAGATCTATATGAACTGGATGGAAAACGTCCATGACTGGTGCATTTCCCGTCAGCTCTGGTGGGGCCACCGGATCCCTGCTTGGTACTGCGCAGACTGCGGCGAAACGATCGTCGCCCGCGAAGCGCCGGATACCTGCCCGAAGTGCGGCAGCCATCATCTGACACAGGAAGAAGACGTGCTGGACACCTGGTTCTCGTCCGCGCTGTGGCCGTTCTCCACACTCGGCTGGCCGGATAAAACGCCGGAACTCGATTACTTCTACCCGACAAGCACGCTGGTCACCGGATATGACATCATCTTCTTCTGGGTCGCCCGCATGATTTTCTCCGGGATGGAGCATATGGGCAAAGAGCCGTTCAAAACGGTCTTCATCCACGGCCTTGTACGCGACGCGCAGGGACGCAAAATGTCCAAATCGCTCGGCAACGGTATTGACCCGCTCGTCATCATCGGCCAGTACGGCGCCGATGCGCTGCGCTTCACGCTTGTCACCGGTATCAGCCCGGGCAATGATACGCGCTTCACGACGGAACGCGTCGAAGCCAGCCGCAACTTTGCCAATAAGCTCTGGAACGCCTCACGTTTCGTTCTGATGAACACCGGCGATCAGGCGTATCCGCTGCCGAAGACACTGCGCCGGGAAGATAAATGGATTCTCACCGCGCTCAACAACCTGATTGCCGAAGTCACCGAAAACATTGAACGCTATGATTTGGGCGTCGCCGCACAGAAACTCTACGACTTCGTGTGGGACAGCTTCTGCGACTGGTACATCGAACTGGCCAAACCGATGCTTGCCGACGGCGGCGAAGCGGCGGATGCAGCCAAAGGTGTGCTTCTGTATGTCCTTGACAAAATCCTGAAGCTCCTGCACCCGTTTATGCCGTTCATCACAGAAGAAATCTACGGCTGCCTGCCGGGAACGGAAGGCAAACTGATCACGGCACAATGGCCGGTCAGCGTTCCGGAACAGATCTTCCCGGAAGACTGCGCCAAAACAGAACATATGATGGCCGTTATCCGCGCCATCCGCAACCGCCGCGCTGAAATGAATGTTCCGCCGTCGAAAAAAGCGACGCTGACCGTCATTGCGGCAGACCATGAAGCGTATCTCAGCGCAGAACCCTTCCTCAAAAAGCTGGCGTCTGTGTCTGAACTGCACTTCGCAAACGATCCGTCCGAGCTGGATGAAACGAAGATGACGCGCATCCTCTCCGGCACCGATATGCTCTTTATCCCGACCGGCGAACTGGTCGATCTGGAAAAAGAACTTGCCCGCATCAAAAAAGAACTGGCCAAAAACGAAGCCGAACTGGAAAAACTGAACGCCAAGCTTGCGAACCCGGGCTTCATCGGAAAGGCTCCGGCCAACGTTGTGGAGGCTGAAAAACGGCGCGCAGCCGCATTGACCGAAACCGTGAACGCCGGCCGCGCCGCGGTGGCCGCCATGTCGCAGAACGCCTGAGCAGGCGCCAACCAATACTGCAAAGAAACATTCAAAAGAAACGCCCGAAAACCGAACGATTTTCGGGCGTTTTCTTTTGAATGGAACGATCTTTACTTGAAAAATGCTCGAATGCGCCTTTCGGAAACATTCCCCGGACGAAGCGTCAGGTAACTGTCTTCGTCAGACAGAATCAGATCGGTGACCCCCTTGTCGTCTGAAGTGGTGATCAGAAGGAGGCTGTACCCGCCTTCCACGGGATACGACCGGGACACCACGCCGGAAGTGGGACCGTACTGGAACGGGTACATGGCGAAATCGTCCAACGCCAGATCGGATCCTTTCGACGCGAGGCGAATCACATCTTCCTGCGTCAGCCATGCGCTGTCCGAGAGCGATTTTGTTTCCAGAACCGGTGATTCCGGCGACATGATCACCCTGCGGGAGAGTATCAGATTGGTGCCGGAAAGCGAAAGCTGGTAGTCGTATGACGGGCGCATTTCGATTTCCCAGGACTGCATGGCCGCATAATCGTAGATGATCACCCGTTCGTCAATCCATCCGGAACCGAAACTTACGGTCGAGCAGAATTCCGGCTTGCCGTCTCCGGTCAGGTCGCAGAGATAGACATTCCAAACGGGCATCCCGACGAATAACTGCCGGGTTTCACCATCCTGTTCGGCTTCTACGGAACCGCCGTTCCAACGGAAGGTCACACCGGGGTAGGCGTCCAACTGAAGCTCCTGTATGTCGATGTTTTCAGCTCCCTGAGCCCGCAAGTCAACCCAAAGCGTGGCTTCAGCCGACGCTTTGAATGGAGCGGGGACATTGCCATTGCTCCGGCAGGTCAGGAAACAGACGCCGACGGCAATTCCGGCAAGCAGTGCGGCAATCAGAATCCAGACGGTGGGTTTCTTGAACCCCAGCACCGCACGAATCCGCCCCTTGAGCTGCCCGCCGTCAAATGCGAGCGGACCGGCTGCCAAACGATGCGAATTGCTGCATACGAGCAGTGATTCGGCGTAATCTGCCCGCGCCGCGGAGTGCATCCGGCGAATCACACGTTCGTCGCAGGCCAGCTCCAGATCCTGCGAGAAAAACAGATAGGCAGCCCAAATGCAGGGGTTGAACCAGTAGACCGCCAGCAGCAGAAAACCGAGCAGCTTGAACCAGACGTCGCCGTGCCGGATATGGGCCTGCTCATGCAGCAGGACATAGGGGAGATCCTGTCTGCGTGTGCGGAAAGGGAGATAGATCTTTGGACGGATCAGCCCGAACACAAACGGCGATGCGGCGGCATCCGTCTGGTAGACGTTCCCGGACACGCGAACCGCCGTGGCGAGCCGCCTGCGCTGGCGCAGGCTTTGGATGAGCAGATAGCCGATCATGCACGCGGCTCCGGCAAGCCAAACCCATGCGACGGCGTCCGGCCATGAAAACGCAGCGGGAGCCTGAGTGCTGTTCGATGCCGCCGCCGGGAGAGCAGCCGTCGGTTCGGTAAGCGCCGGGACTGCAGCCTGCGTGACGGCGATCCGCGGTGAAGGAAGCGATTCAACAGACGGCACCACGCTCAAAGGGCTGGCGACAGAAACGGGAACCATCAGCCGCAGGGCGGCCATCCCCCAAAGCACAAGCCGCCAGCGCTTCGGCGCCTTTGCGAGAATCAGGCGAAGTGCAAGAATCACCAGAATCAGCATGCTGGTCGGGATACTCATTCGTATGAGCAGAAAAAACAGGTCAGTCATGGTTTTCATGCTCCTTTCGAAAGTGATCGATCATCTGCTGCATCTCGTTGATTTCGGCAGGAGACAGCTTTTGCTGTCTGGAAAACGCGGCGACAAAGGCGGGGAGCGACCCCTCAAACGTCTTTTCCATCAGCTCATCCAGCTCGGCGGCCTGTACGTCCGCCTTTGAAACGAGTGACCGCACGACGCACTGCTTGTTTTCCAGAACGCCGCGTTCCGCCAAACGCTTGATGACCGTATAGGTGGTCGTCGGCTTCCAGCCCAGCTGTTCTTCGCAGAGCGTGACAAGGATCCCGCTCCGAACCGGCTCATGCGCCCAGAGAATCAGGCAGAACCGGTATTCGCTTTCATAGATTTTCGGCGTTTCCATGCGTACAAATCACCTCATGCCAACGGACTCTAACCTCGTAGAGCCTTTATTTGACTTAAAGTCTAACACATTCGAGTGAACCTGTCAAGTCCCTTTGCGAAAAAACCACAGACTGCTGATAAAAAGCAGCCTGTGGTTTTGTTTGTCAGAGAAGCGCTCTGGAAAGAATGCGGCCGGAAGCATCGGTGACGGTGCGCGTCCCGCGGGCACAGCGGAAAATGGTGCGCCCGTTGATGGATGCTTCACACTGCGTGCCGACGGATTGCAGACGGTAAGTGGTATCCCCGAAGACCTGCACATAGTCGCTCTCAAATGCATCCGCAACGGAACTCCAAAGGATCTGACCCCGCATCAGATGGATGCCGTACATCCGGTTGGTGTATTCCAAAAAGGCCAGAATCGACGGCCCGTAACAGCCGTCGCCGAATTCGCTGGGCGCCATGGTTTCCGGGTCAAACTGCTGTGTGAAGCGGCAGTCATGACCGACGACGCCGATCGCCGTACAGAGCTTGCGGCCAAGCACCGGAATCAGCTGATAAAAACCGTAGTTTTCCAGCGCACGAATCGCGCGCTGATAGGTCAGCCCCTGCGGCTGACCGCTCCAGTTGTTGTCGGGATGGCTGAAAAAGAGCGGGTCGTTGGCGGCGATGGAAGGAAGCGGCATCGGCGTCCAGAATTCCTGCGGATTCAGGAGGTGTTCTCCGACGAACCGCCCAGCCATATAGGCGCTGTATGCGCCGTGATACATGAGGCGAAGGTTGTTGTGGATCAGGGTATCCAAAAAACGGTTGTCACAGTCGCGGTCGAAGCAGGCGCCGCGATCATCCCGCCAGAGGTAGGTGCGCAGCTTTGCGCGGACCGCGTCCGCTTTTTTCTGCCATTCTTCCGCCAGAATGGTATCCGGGAAGAGGATGCCTGCTATTTCAGACAAGGTTTGACGTCCGTCAACAGAATAGGCCATCACGTCCATGGATTCGTAGGGGAGACGCGCCTGACCGTAGGGTGCCGTTTCGCCCGGCCATGCGCAGGGTGCATCATAAAAACGGGTGCAGCCGTCCTCGCCGGTGTCCCAGATGCACCAGGTTTCCAGACAGCCGTCGCCGTCTGAGTCGCGCGTGCGCCAGAGATAGGCGTCAAACCGTTCCAAAGTGTCGTAGAGCGCTTCCAGATAGGAACGGTCATAACCGGTCAGCTCATACAGGTTGAGCGCATGATGCGGGAAGCAGTATCCCTGAAAGTGGGAGTACATCAGATTGAGCGGCTGATCCGACGCCTCATCAAAGGTGATGACAGACGGCAGACGGCCGTCCGGACGGATATTTTCCATGAAAAAGAGCTGATTGTTCAGCGCAACTTCCGGATTGCGCGCCGCATACATGTCTCCGCCCATGGGCTGCGTTTCCAACCATAGACCGTTGTAACCGCCGCCTTCAATCAACACCGGCCGGTTTTGACAGAGCCGGACGTTGGATGCAGCCTTCTTCTCAGCAGCATCATATACCTTTTGCCAGACTGGATCCGATATGGAAAAACGAACGCAGGAAGGAATCATCATGATACCGTCCTTTCATTTGCTTGAGCGGAGATCCTGCCGGATGTGAGCAGGAAACACGGTGCAGCGCGCGCGAACGGGGTCCGTATTTCCGAAAAACGAGCTGTCAAAATACAAAATACGGATGCGTCTGCAGCAAACGGCAAGACGCGGGGCAGCAGAGCCGGCTGTCAGATCATCTCGCTCAGGATATCCCGTGCGACGTGAATGCCGCTGGCAGAAGCGTGCGACAGGGAATGGGTAATGCCGCTCCCGTCGCCGATGATGTACAGCCCTTTGCAGCGGGATTCCAGCTTTTCGTTGACCTCAACTTCCATGTTATAGAACTTGACTTCGACGCCGTACAAGAGCGTGTCTTCGTTGGCGGTGCCGGGCGCGACTTTGTCCAGCGCGTAGATCATTTCAATGATGCCGTCCAGAATCCGCTTCGGCAGCACGAGGCTCAAATCGCCCGGCGTCGCATTCAGCGTCGGCGTGATGAAGGTATCACGCATCCGGCTCGGCGTCGAACGCTGGCCGCGGATCAGGTCGCCGAACCGCTGGACGATGACGCCGCCGCCCAGCATATTGCTCAGCCGCGCAATCGATTCACCATAGCCGTTGGAATCTTTGAACGGCTCGGAGAAATGCTTTGCCACGAGAAGTGCAAAGTTCGTATTCTCCGTCTGCTTGGCCGGGTCCTCATAGCTGTGGCCGTTGACGGTGATGATGCCGTTGGTGTTTTCGTTGACGACGGCGCCCTTCGGGTTCATGCAGAATGTCCGGACTTTGTCGCCGTACTGCCGGGTGCGGTAGACGATCTTGCTTTCATACAGCTCGTCGGTCAGATGTGCAAAGACTTCGGCAGGCAGCTCAACGCGCACGCCGATGTCCACGCGGTTGGACTTGGTGGGAATGTCCAGCTCCTGACAGACGTGCTCCATCCACTTGCTGCCGCTCCGTCCGACGGAGACGATACACTTTTCGCATTCGTACGTTGCGTCGCCGCAGTGAATCGCGTAGCCGCCGTCCTTGATTTCGATGGCCTGTACCGGCGTGTCGAAGAAGAAAGAAACCTGATCCTTCAGCTCGGCATACAGATTTTCCAGCACGATATAGTTGATGTCTGTGCCCAAGTGGCGGACGGAAGCGTCCAGCAGGTGCAGATCGTTCTGAATGCACAGCGTTTTGAAACGGGTGCCGGCGGTTGAATACAGTTTGGTGCCCTCGCCGCCATGCTTCAGGTTGATTTCATCGACATAGTGCATCAGATCCAGCGCCGGTTTCTTGCCGATGTATTCGTAAAGCGTCCCGCCGAAATCGTTGGTGATGTTGTATTTTCCGTCGGAAAAAGCGCCGGCGCCGCCGAAACCGCTCATAATCGAACAGCTTTTGCAGCCGATGCAGCTCTTGATTTTCTCGCCGTCAATCGGGCAATGACGCTTGCTCAAAGCGTGACCGGCCTCAAAAACGGCAACTTTCATGTCGGGCTTCTTGTGCATCAGCTCATAAGCGGCATAAATCCCGCCCGGCCCGGCGCCGATAATAATCACGTCATATTTCATCTGAAAACCTCCTGAAAATAAAAAGCAAGCAGTGTGCGTTTTGAACCCCGCAGAATGCGGTGAAAAAGACAGCCGGATTATACCTTCCGCAGCAAAACGATCGTCTCCACATTTGCCGTCCGGGGGAAGAGATCGAAGCCGGACACAGCTTCAACCGTATAGCCGCCTTCATGGAGCCGCGCGACATCACGGGCAAGTGTTGCCGGGTCGCAGGAAACGTAAATCACATGCGGAATCCCAAGCTGTGTCAGATATTGGCAGACCGGCTCGGCCAGCCCCTTTCTGGGCGGGTCGACGACCACTAAATCGGGTACAAAGCCGATTCCTGCCAGTCTTTCAGCCGTATCCTGTGCATCCGCACAGAGAAAGCGTACATTCGATAAGTTGTTTTGAGCCGCGTTTGCCTCGGCGTCCCGAACGGCGTCCGGGACGACTTCGAGGCCGACCGCAGAACGGCACCTGCGCGCCAGGGCAAGCGTGATGCTGCCTGCGCCGCAGAACAAATCCAGCACGTTCAGCGTGTCAAGCGGCGCGCATTGGGCGGCATATGCCAGAATCTGCGCATACAAACGCTCGCACTGCGCATGGTTGACCTGATAGAATGTGTGCGGGGAGAGTGAGAGGAGATTGCCCGCAAGCGTATCCGTGATGGCTGGCTTTCCCCACAGCGTGAAAATCTTTTCACCGATCAGCCTGTTGGAAACATCCGGCTGGTGCGACAACAGCACAGAGACCAGTTCAGACGATGCCGCCTTGAGGTAGAGGATCAACTCATCGACATATTTCAAACGGCGTTTTGCCGCGTTGATGCAGACCATGACCTCGCCGGACACAGCACCGCGCCGGATGAAAATACTGCGAACGACGCCGGACTGTGACGATTCGTCGTAAGCCGGAATGCCGTAGTCGTTCATATACGAACAGACGGCGGCGGCAAGCGCACTGAAAACGGGCGGATGAATCCGACAGACCGGACAGGGAACAACTGCATGACTGTTCGCGCGGTAGAATCCGAAGATCGCTTTCCCGTCTTTTCCGGGCGCAACCGGGAAGATGGCTTTGTTGCGGTAGGCGTCGGTTTCTAAAGCGGGATGATAATCGATCGCCGGAGATGCCACACCGCCGATGCGTTCAAGCGCGGAAGCAATCTGTTCGCATTTCTGGCGGGATTCAGCTTCGTAAGTGATGTGGCGGTAGTTGCACCCGCCGCAGGCCGGAAACGCCGGACAATCGCTCTCGATGCGATCCGGAGACGGCTGAATCAGACGTTCAATCCGTCCGATGGCGCGGTTGGAGAGGCATTTCACAATGCGGACCTCCAACACATCGCCTACGGCGGCGCCGGGGATGAAGACGGCAATGCCGTCTGCCCGTCCAACCCCTTGGCCGTCATGCGTATAGCCGGTGACAGTCAGTTCGAATAAATCGTTTTTTTTCAAGGTCATGCCCCTTTATCCCATATAAAGCGGGTTGATTTTCAGCAGATCGCTCCATTCACTGTAGGGCAGCGTAAACTGGACGATGCCTGCGCTGTATGATGCGATTTCAAACGGATTGAAGTAAATCGTCAGTCCTTTTTCGCTGAAATACCAGCGGGCAGACAGGTCGAAGAACTTGACGAGGTTTTGATAGTCCGCGTAATACTTGCCGGTGTTTTTCTGAATCTCTGCAAAAATCGCGTCGTAGATGCGCTGCTGATAGGTGGACGACCCGACCGAAAAGATGCCGGAAAGCGTAAATGCAGCATTGGAAGACGGCGAGAAGTTGTATGTACGCTGCGAAATGGCGTCGTGTGATTCGCCGGTGTGTTCCGTCTTGGTGAAAACGACAGAGATGGCGTTGACAGAGCAGACGGAAACGCTGCAATCAATGGAAAGACGGTAAGGGAGCGAGGTGTCCCCGGCGGCGCGGGCCTGCTTGGCGTAAACAAGGAGCTCTTCCAAAGCGTATTTCTCATATTCCGAGGCAATTTCCGCCAGACCGGCATTCAGCTTGTCCGGCGAAGCGCCGGAGCCATTTGCGGCTTCAAAGACCGGATAGCGGATCTGATAGCGCAAAACGACTTTACCGTTGTCGGATTCTTCACCGGAAATGGTTTCCGTCTGTGCCAGCTTCAGCGGCGGCGCACTGTAAAGCGGCGGTTCTGTGACCGGCGGGGTTGATTCGGAAGTACCGGGGTCATCGGAGGAAACGTCAGAAGAACCGTTGGAAACGGCTGACGTTTGGAGCGGACCAAGCGTGAACGGCGGCAGCGTGCCGATGGTGCCGGGCGGCGTCGACAGGGCAGGGTCATTGATATCCGTGGGGGCGGCCGGCGTTCCCGGTTCGCCGCGGGAAATGATGATAACGGCAATCAATGCCGCAAGGAGAATCGGCGCGCCGATTGCAATGCAGAGCTTCCATGGAATCGGACGCTTCCGGAACTTCAGGTTGGATTTGAAATGAATGGGCGAGAATTTCATATGAACTACGCATCCGTGCGAACGAATGAATCCTTTCGTCGATATACCGGGCAGGAGCCCCGAAAAGCGGCAGACAAGCGGTGTACATGCCATGCGCAACGTACATTATATCATAGATCGGGCAAAAAGAAAAGTTGGTCCGGAAAAACTCTGTCTGGAAAAACATTTTTTCGGAATTGCTCTTGACAAATCGGCGTTTTCTGGTATAATTAAACAGATGGTCGGCATGTCCGCAGGCATCCGGCCGCCAATCCTTACTCCCGCGTACTTGCGGGGGTCATTGACCAGAAGGAGGTGTATCTGAAATGGCAAACATGGGAAAATACGAAGCGGTTATCATCATCAACGCCACTTTGGACGACAGCGCGATCGAGGCCACGGTTACGCGTGTGAAAAACCTGATCGGTGAACACGGCACGCTGGAAGCCATCGATGAATGGGGCAAGCGCAAGCTGGCATACCCGATCGACGACATGATGGAAGGCTACTACATCCTGGTGAACTTTACGGCTCCGACGGAATTTCCGGCAGAACTCGACCGTATCTGCAACATCAGCGATTCCGTCATCCGTTCGCTGATCGTCGCGAAAAACGAAGAAGAACAGAAGTAAGCACCAAACAGAAAGGGCGTGTATTTCGGTATGCTGAACAAAGCGATTTTGATGGGGCGGCTGACGCGTGACCCTGAGCTCAGGCACACGCAGAACAATACGCCCGTTGCGTCTTTCCGTCTCGCAGTAGACAGAGGCCGCAAAAGTGCCGATCCGAGCCAGCCGTCCGCTGATTTCATCGACATTGTCGCATGGAATCAACAGGCAGAATTTGTTTCCCGTTATTTCCGGAAGGGTCAGCTTGTCGCCGTCTGCGGGCGCATTCAGACAAGAACCTGGACCGATAACAACGGCAACAACCGCAACACCGTGGAAGTCGTCGCAGATGAAGTTCATTTTGCCGAACCGAAACGGGACAGCTATGATTCTGCACCGATGGGCGGCTCGTCAGGTTATGCACCTGCACCGGCAAACCGTGCACCGGCTCCTGCCGCACAGCCGCAACAGCCATACGCGGGCGGCTTTGACGAGATCACCGACGATGACGGTGACCTTCCGTTCTAACCCAGCGTTGATTTTTTTGCCGGACAAATCGTGCCGGCAGATGACTTTGCTTTGAAAAGGAGGCCATTTCCGTGGAAAACGAAAGAACCGAACGGCCTGCGCGTCCGCGCAAACGCAGAAAGGTCTGCGTATTCTGTGCCGACAAGATCTACGACATCGACTATAAGGATGTTTCGCGTCTGCGCCGCTTCATGAGCGAACGTGCGAAGATCCTGCCGCGTCGTATGACGGGTACCTGTGCGAAACATCAGCGCCAGCTGACCATCGCCATCAAACGTGCACGTCACATCGCGCTGCTGCCGTATATCTCGGACTAACCGTTTGACAAACACAACCGCAACAAACAGCCGTGCACCCCGAATCGGGGCTGCACGGCTGTTTTTGCATATTGAATCAGTTTACAGCAGTGCTTCATCGTAAACGGCACGGGAGCCGCCGACGAATTTCGGCCGTGTGCGGGCGCAGATCAGCTGCGCCTCACCGATCTGCTTCAGAGAAATGCGCAGCGGCACGACAACCGGGCGCAGATGCATGCCGATCAGCGTTCCGCCGATGTCGATGCCCGCCGCCGCTTGATGCTCCAGCGATTCAACGGCAACAGGATGGGCAAACGTCCGGTAAGCCGCGGTGGCAAAGGAGCCGCCGGCCTTGGGCTGCGGGACGACGTTGACCGGCGGCAGCCGGTAAGCGGCCGCAGCGTCGGCTTCCAGAATCACAGCCCGGTTCAAATGCTCACAGCACTGCGCAGCCAGATAAATGCCGTGCTCGGAGAGAACGGGGTAGATCCCGTCCAGAATGGCCTGCGCCGCATCCGGCGAGGAGTTTTTGCCGATGACGCCGCCGCAGACCTCGCTGGACGAACATCCGACGATGAACAGATCGCCTTTGGATAGATGCGCTTTTTCCAAAATCTCCTGAATGGCCTGTGCCGCCTGCAAACGAATGGTTTCAAACATTAGATATCACCTGTCATTTCCTTTGTAAGCTGTAAGCCGCATTGTGCGGCGTGTTTCTGATATCTTTATTATACCACGCGGCGCAAAGGATTGCAAACCGTCAGCCTGGCGGCGTCAGAACGGCTTGCACAATGTCATCCGTTTTATCCGAATGCACAACTGTCAAGCGGTATTCTGCGGTCAGCCGTTGTAAGACCGCCAGAGGCTCACCGGACAACCCGCAGTCAATGACAATGGGCGGCTCCCCGCGGGAAAGCAGACGGTCCGACCGGATGCAGGTGCGCACAATCAGCTCAGCATCGCTGTCTTCCGGCCTCAGCAAAATCAACGTCCGGCACCGCGTTTGATTTTTGGCGTAAAAGAGCAGAACAGAGAGCGAAACAAGACCGAACAGGATGCCGATGGCCGCAAAAAAGTAGAGCATGTAGGATACGAATTCCATCACCAGCTCAATCACCTCCCAGACTCATGATATTCTATGAGTCAATCCGCTGACCTGACAGCAAAAAACGTCAACGGCAAAACCGCTGAGAAAAAAAGAGGGCATATCCATTTTTTTGTGAATTTGCTTGACAAGCCAAAACGGAAATGGTATAATCAAATCAGATCAAATCAGATGGAAAGAAATACTTATTTCTACGAAAGATAGACCATAGACAAACGAAATACTGCGGAAAATACGGTGCGTATTCTAAAATATCAAATAGAGTAGGAGGATTTCAACATGAAATTGTATCATCGACCGGACATGTCCGTCTACCTGGGGAGGCACTTGATGTTGGCCG
>CAJLFQ010000034.1 GCA_905205975.1 uncultured Eubacteriales bacterium
CCGTCAAACAAAAGAATCCGTCCAATGCAGAAAAAGCGCCGTGCGGTTCTGTCCGCACAAAAACAGTATGCGCCGCTTTCGCCTGTTTCATAGCGCACGGAGACGCATCATTCTTTTGGCTTGTTTTCCTTGAGAAAAAGAGAAAGAGAAAAAAAGGGCATACAGGAGATGGGCGGGAAAAACTGCCTGCAGCGGAAAAATCTGGCTGTGCCGCCGGAAAAAGAGTCCGTCCAGTCGGTTCGCCCGGTCAGACAGCGCCGTGCCGGCCGGTTCCGGGACTGCAGCGCAGCGTCCGGCGCTTTGCCGATTCCTTTCGGGCGTTCCGGATTCAAGCTGCCGCGAACACACAAAAATCGCCAAGGGATTTTCAGCCGGATCTCCCTTTGCCTGAGAGAAAGCGAGGGCTTTACCCCGTGAAACGAAACGTCAGACGCCTGCTCCCGATGTTCCTTGTTTTTGCGATCATTGCGGCGGCGTATGCGTGCCGGATGCTCGCCATGTTCCGCATCGGCGGAAACCATCCGAGCTATATCCGCGCGGCACTTTACCTGCTGCTGTTTGCTCTGTGGGGCTTTTCCCTCGATCAGCGCATCACCCAGAAGCAGGTGCTGCACGGTCTGCGTCTGACTGCCCTGCTGATGCTGGTGTGGCTCCTGCTGCGCACGCTCAAATATGAAGTGGTCACCGATCCGGCTGCGGCGCGGTATATCTGGTACCTCTACTATCTCCCCATGCTGTTTATCCCGCTGCTCGGCGTTTTCATCGCCCTGTCGCTCGGGAAACCGGAGGAATACCGTCTGTCCGGGAAGGTCGGCGTGCTGACCGTCATCCCAGCCGTGCTGTTTGCGCTCGTTCTGACAAACGATTTCCACCAGCTTGTCTTTGCGTTTGACAGCGGCATGCCGGGGCGCCCGGACAACGATTCGTTTGCCCATCGCCCGCTGTACTTTGTCTGCTTCGCCTGGATGGTCGCCTGCATGTTTTTTTCGCTGATCCGTCTTTGGAAAAAAAGCCGCGTTCCGGGCGGTTCGAAGCGGCTGGTGCCGTTTGCCCTGGGCTGCGTCACGGTTTTGTACGGTCTGCTCTATCTGTCGGGTCTTCCGGCTGTCCGCCGCTGGCTCGGGGACATGAACGTGACGTTCTGTCTGCTGTTTGCAGCCATCTACGAAAGCTGCATTCGATGCCGGATGATCCAGTCGAACACCGGCTATGCGGAGCTGTTTGAGGCATCCACGCTGGCGGCGTGCATCGCGGACCGCGACGGTCAGATCGTTCTGCGCTCGCGCACCGCGGGGGATGATATGGTCTGCCCGCAGGAAGGCAAAAGAATCCTCCGTCCGGACGGGTCGCGGATCTCCGCGGCGCCCATCAGCGGCGGCTATGTCGTCTGGCGGGACAACGTGCGTCCGCTGACAGAGCTGCAGACCCGGCTCACCGAAAACAGAATACAGCTCGAATCCAATAAAAAAGCGCTGCAGGATACGTATCTCATACAGAAAAAGCTGCACGAGCTGACGGAAAAGAACCGCATCTACGATGAGCTGGAAGCAAAGCACGGACAGGATACAGACAGGATCCGGCGTCTGTTTGCGCGGTGCGAACATGCCGATCCGGATGAAACGCGCAGGCTGATGGAGCAGATTCTGCTGCTGGGCACCTACATCAAGCGCAGCGCCAACCTTTACTTTCTCAGCTGTGAATACGAGCTGCTGCCGCAGCAGGAGATCCGGCTGACCGTGGACGAGGCCATGCGCGCCCTGACCGTCTGCGGCACCGCGTGCGGGGCGGTTTACCGCACGACAAGACCCATGAAATCCACCGAGGTCGTGCGCCTGTTTGACCTGCTGAAAGACGTCGTCGAAACGGCGTCAGATGATCTGCGCTCGCTCTTTCTCTCGATTTCAGACAGCACGATGGATCTTTCTGTGGAATGCTCGCCCGCGCTGTCTGCGCTGGCTGCGCCGAATGTCTCCGTCCGGCAGGAGGACGGGCTGTGGCTCATCCGCACGCAGGTAGAAGCGGCGGTGCATGGGAATGGAGGCGGTGCCGGTGTTTAAGCTGAAGCATTTCGGGCTGCGCGCCATCAAGGAGAGCTTTGACCAGCTTTCAACGGCTGCATGCTTTTTTGACCGTTCGGGACGGACCATCCTCTGCAACCGCCAGATGTACCGGCTGAGTCAGCACCTGCTGCACGGCGACGTGCAGGATTACAGGGAGATTGAGCGGGCGCTCCTGTCTCCGCCGGCGAACGTGGTGCAGCTTGCGGATACGGAGCATCTCTATCGCTTCCCGGACAAGACGGTGTGGAATTTTGAAAAAACGACGGTGACCGACCGGTACGGAGCGTCATATCTCCAGCTGACTGCAGCCGACGTGACGGCGCTGTACCGGGCGCTCGTGCAGCTGGCAGACGATAACAAAAAGCTCGAGCAGGATGCAGAGGAGCTGCGAAAGCTCTCCCAGAACGTCGAAGCGGTTGCGCGGGAAAAGGAGCAGTTTGCCGCAAAAGCCGCCATGCATGACAGCTTTGCCGCCTGTATCACCGCGACAAAGCAGTACCTTGCCGGGGATTTGAGCGGCATCGGCACCGGCGCCGTGCTGCATCAATGGGAAAAAAGCATGGCCTTTCGGAACGCCGTGCTGCAGTCGGCAAAGGAAAAACTGCTTGACAGCGCGAAAAACAGCGGCGTGACCGTGCGGATCCGGGGCGGCGAACCGTCGGACAGCGCGTCCGGGCTGATCTATGACGCAATGCAGGTCTGCCTGAACAACGCCATCCAGTATGCGCAGGCCACCGAGCTTGCGGTCAACCTCTGGGAAAGCGCCGGCCGCTATACCGTGATGATCCGCAACAACGGCAAGCCCCCGGAGAAGCCGATTACAGAAGGCGGCGGGCTCTCCAATTTGCGGCGTCGGATCGAACGCGCCGGCGGAAGCATGACCGTGCAGAGCCTGCCGGTCTTTTCTCTGGTGATCGACATACCAAAGTCTGAAGATTCGGGGAGATAGCGAATGGACGCATCGGAGACAAGAAAGATCTTGATCGTTGAGGATCAGGCGCTGGCGCGCACATATCTGTGCGCCTGCGTGGAAAAAAGCGCCCTCTGCGAAGTGGCAGGCACGCTGACCCGCGCCGATGCGGCGCTCCGCCGTTGCCGCGAAGGGCGCATCGACCTCGTCCTCATGGATATCTGCACCGAAAACGATTCGGACGGCCTGACCGCTGCCGAAGCCATCAAAAAATACGACCCCCGGATCAAAATCGTGATGGTGACGTCCATGCTGGAGGGGCGCTTCCTGGAGCGGGCGGAGAAAATCGGCGCCGACAGCTTCTGGTACAAGGATTCTCCCGCCGGCGATCTCGTCGGCATCATCGAGGGCACGCTTGCCGGCAAACGGTTCTGGCCGGACAGCGTGCCGTCGGTACAGCTCGGCGACGCGCTTTCCTGCGAACTGTCTGATCAGGAAATGGCAACCCTGCGCCTGCTCTGCGAAGGGAAAACAAACGCCGAAATCGCCGAATCGCTCCATGTGGCGGAATCCTCGGTGCGAACCTATATCAACCGCATGCTGGAGAAAACCGGCTACCCGAACCGCAACCGTCTGATGGTCGCCGCGGTCGGAAAACGCCTCGTCGTGCCGGGCAGTCAGCTCGATGCGCCGAAACAGACCTGAGGGTTTGCCGCAATATTCATGAAACTGCATAAATATCTATCCCGGTCCGCGCTGTTTGCTTGAAGACAGCGCGGTCTTTCTGCGTGCAGGCGCACAGAAAGACCGCTCGTTTACAAATTGTTTACAAGTATCCGCTCATCTGTCCTCACTTCTGAGGACAGACAGCGCCCGACTTTTTTGGTACAATGATAGCAGATAAGAAGCTGATGGAAAGGGGGGATGGTTCGATGCATAAAATTGTGGTCGATATGCAGAATTTTCTCTTTGCCGATTCCGTAGCGATGGCCTTCAAGAATTCGGACTATGAGATTGATGTGGTCCGCGCAGAGTCCCCGAAGGATACTGTTGAGCTGTGTCAAGTGTACAAACCGTCTGTGCTCGTCATGGAGGTGACCGGCTACACCCCGTGGAAGCTCTGTGAGAGGCTTCGGCTGCGCGATGCGGTAAAGGCTTCGTGCCCCGATTGCAAAATTGCCCTGATTGTAGACTCCAGCACCGAAAAACAGGCGGCAAAGGACATTCGGGACGCGAAGAAAAACGGGCTTATCGATCAGTTCTTCTACGGCTCAATGACCGCAGAATACCTGTTGGACCAAATCTTCGCCATGTAAAGAAAAGGAGGATTCCACATGAAATCAACCACCCAAAAGCGGCTGCTCAGCCTGCTGCTCGCTCTGGTCATGCTGTTTGGTCTCACGCCCGCTCTGGAGGTCGCGGCGTCTGCCGCGGACAGCGGCGACAGCGAGAGCGCGCCGAAGCTTGTATCCACCTATGCGGAGTTGAGTGCCGCGCTGAGCGGCGGCGTATCTTATGTCAAGCTCAATGCCAACATTGACACGACCAAGCTGAACGCCGGCGCCGGGTATCTCAGCACCATCGTCCAGAGCGGAACGGTATCGCTCGATCTCAACGGCCATACCGTGTGCTTTTTCAGCAAATCGTCGCCGTTTCAGCCGGCTGTCCGCGTCAAAGGCAGTCTGACGATCAAGGACAGCAAAGACGGCGGCAAGATGTACATCCAAGCCGACAACAACGCCGCCAACGGAAAGCACCTGCTGTTCACGGTCGAAGGGGGAACCTTTACGCTCAACAGCGGGACGCTCGGCATTGACAACGGCAGCTCGCGCAACTCCCTGGTCGTCGTGCAGGGCGGAAAGGACGCGAAACTGTACTTCAACGGCGGCAAAATTGACGCCCGTGCGCCGCGGATCGGCATTCCGTACGTCTATTCCGCCCTGCTGATGTCCAACAGCCAGGCCGAATTCAACGGCGGCGAGTATGAAGGGCTTGTCGGATTCACCTATCCCCCCAGAAGCAACGGCATCTATATGCCGAACGCCGTCATCCGCAACGGCAAGTTCAAGGGCGGCATCGTCGTCAAAGCGGGCGCGGATGTGAAATCGGACGAATACTTCCCCATCCGCATCCTCGGCGGCAAAATCGGCCGCGGCCTCTTTACGGAAGGGTTCGAGCTGAGAAGCGATATGCAGACCGCGAACAACATCGCCTTCGCCTCCATCTTCCCGGAGAGAACCGCTCTGCTCCGCCCAGGCGAAACGCCCCGGCTGATTTACCGTCAGAAAGATATCCAGAGCGAATACATGAGCACCTCCATCTCCAAGGAATATCTGATTGCGCTGTCGGTGTCGAATCTCTCCGATTATCGGACAATCGCCTTCACGCCCTACCCCAGAACCGTCTACACCGAGGTGTACTGCAACGCCTTCGGCATGAAGGGGCTGAAGTTCGACAACAAATGGCACACCCTCCCGCACCAGATGGACGTGGGCGGGTATGCCGCTGCGCCGCTCTTTTTGATCAAGCCCAACAACCGCCACCTCTATTTCTGGTGGTTCGACCTGCCGAGGCAGATGGAGGAAGCGGGCTACACCCAAAAGAGGTCACTCACGATCGACGGCAAGGATGTAAAGCTTCCGTCCGGTATCTCGCTGCCGGGGGACGGCACCTGTGGGATGGATTATCCCGTGCTCCTCGATGATGCCGGCATACATGCCATGGCATTTACCTTATCCCTTCGTAAAGACGGCGAACCGCTCATTCTGAACGGCGCCGCGAACCAGTTCCTGATGCGCTATCGGCAGCTCCCCGATACCGTGCAGCCTCTCGCCTCGGTCAGTCTGCAGGTGAAGGGCGGCGACCTGGTCGATTCGGATGACGGAACCGTCAGCCCGGTCTCCGTCTCCGAGAACGAGAACTGCACCCTCGTGCAGCAGGTGAACTGGGCGGACAACGGCACAAAACGCAACAAAACGGTGACCCTGAAGGCGAAAACGGGCTATTATTTTACAAACGAGACCGTGTTCACCGTCGAAGGCGCCCACCGCATCACCGCCAAGTACCTGTACAGTTCGGACGGCGGTACGACCTGCGCCGTCGGCTTAGAGGCACAGGAATGCGAAATGATCTACACCGCGCGGGGCATTGTCCGCAACCTGGTCTACCGCAACCGCGCCGACGATGTGGCTATGGATTCGTTTGACCCGGAAAAGTACACGATTACCGTCAAAAAAGTCGGCGAATACGTCTCTTCCACCGGTTCTTCCATCTCCGATGCCGCCATGTGGCCCCACGAGCTGCTCGGGACCGACCAGCCCTACTACCTCTACTGCACGGTCGAGGCGAAGCCCGGCTACGTCTTCCGCAGCGGCACGAGCCTGCTGAAATATGCCATGCCCAGCTGGAATCAGAACCGCTGGGTGACAGCCGTCTGGGACACGGACTGGCTGGACTGCTACGACGTCTATATCGGCGCCTGCTACAAGACGTGGGACAAGACGGATACCAACCTGGGCGGTCTCTGGGTGGATCGGATCCTGCTGGATCAGCTCTATCTGACCGTGAAAGCGCCGCGCGCCGGGGAAAAACCGGCGCCGGGAAGCGCCTACTGCCAGGTGGAAGGCCTGCCGGAATACATCAAGCTCGAACGCGTGGACTGGCTGAAATGCTATGACGACTGGCGGTACTACTCCGATCGGCCGTTCTCCTTCGAAGCGGGCGTCTCGCCGCACTACGAAGACTTCGAATACCAGTGCTTTATCCACGTTTCCTTTGACGCAGGCGGCGTCATGCCCGCAAAGAACGCCAGGTTCTATCTCAACGACACGCCGTGCAGGCTGTCATGGGACACCGCGGACAAATTCTTCTACTCCGATCCGATGCTCGCCTTTGACAGCGCCGGAAGCCCCGTCATCGCGGTGAAGGCCGGCGCAAACGGCACAGTGACACCGTCCGGCGGCGTCAGCGTCAAGGCAGGCGAGAGCAAAACGTTCACCTTCCAGCCCAACGCGGGCTACGCCGTGTCCAAGGTTCTGGTCGACGGGAAGAACGTCGGCGCGGCGACGTCGTACACGTTCACGAACGTCCGGGCGAGCCACACGCTTGCGGTCGAATTCTCGAAAGCAGATACAACCAACCCGTTTGTGGACGTCCCGGCGGGCGCCTACTACTATGACGCCGTCCTCTGGGCGGTGCAGAACGGCATCACGACCGGCGTAGACGCGACGCACTTCAACCCCAACGGCATCTGCACGCGCGCGCAGGCGGTGACGTTCCTGTGGCGGGCAGCGGGGAAGCCGGCGCCCAAGAGCACGGCTATGCCGTTTGACGATGTGCCGAAGGGCAGCTACTATGAATCGGCTGTGCTGTGGGCGGTCGAAAACGGCATCACAAACGGAACCGGCGCGAAGACGTTCAGCCCGAACGCCAACTGTTCGCGCAGCCAGATCGTCACCTTCCTGTGGCGGAGCCGGAACAAGCCGGCGTCCGGCTCTTCGAACCCGTTTACGGACGTTCCGGCGAACGCCTTCTACACGCAGGCCGTCCTGTGGGCGGTCGACAAAGGCGTGACGAAGGGAACCGGCGCGAACACGTTCAGCCCGAACGCAGACTGTTCGCGCGGCCAGATCGTCACCTTCATCCACCGCGCAGCGGTTCAGTAACCCGCAGAAATCGCCCTGACCGGCAGGCTGGCGCCTGCCGGTCGGGGCGTGAAGATCGCGGAGACAGGAGCATACGGCAATGAAAAAACACAGAACCAGTCGCCGCAGCGAGCTTTGTCCGCTGGCGGTCATGCTGATCCTCATCACGCTGGCTGGATGTACCATACGTCCGAGACCGGGTCCCGATTCCTCCAGCGCCCGTTCTCCTGCCAGCACCGTTCCGCCTGCGGAAAGCACAGCCCCCGCGACAGCCCCTTCAACCCCGTACGATATGGATCTGCTGCGGGTGCAGGAGCAGATTCAGCAAAGCGGCTGTGTCGCCGGCGTTGCCTATCTCGGCTTTTTGGACGGCAGCCTGCCGCTGTCTGAGGTCGCTGTTTATCTGGAAGCCTCCGGCCTCATCGAGACGCACCCGCTTTTGCTGACCGACTCTCTCTTCGTCACCCCGGGCTATGAGCTGTATGTGATTGTTCCTGCCACTGCGGCTGGAACGATCACCGTGCATCCAGCCGGTCTGAACGACCGCGGCGAATATACATATGATACGAACCAGACGCTTTACGAAGGACCGCCCGGCGAGCCCGTTGTCCTGCGGTGCAACTACAGCGATATTTTTTCCAACGTCGTAATCACCGCCACGGACGGCGGCGGAGCCATTCAGTTTTCTCCTTCCCTCTCATTGGAGGACGGTTCCGTGAATCTCGTTCCGGGCTTGTACGATTTCACCGTCTACGAAGAACAGCCCGGCGATGACGCGGTCGAGGCCGGCGACGCGCTACTGCGTCAGATTGATGAGGTTCAGACGGCGCTGAATCGCGGCATGCAGCTTGTATACACCGGTGATAAACAGCTGGTGGAAGGCAAGACCTGTCTGCTCTATGCCGTCGGCACCGATCGGGACGGTCAGTTTGTCCGCGAGCAGATTTACGGCGTCTCCGGCGGTTATGTCTATGCCTACGACGCCCTGAACGATGTGTGGGTTGTTCTCGGTTTCGGATAAGGAGGATGTACAGATGTGCAAAGCGAAACACAGCAGCCACTTTTTCCTGTGCGCTTTCTTCGGCGTGCTGATCAACCTGACGGGGCTGCTTCCGGCCGCCCTGCTGCTGGCGCTGCATGCCTGGCGGGGCATATCGGCGTGGTGGGCCGCCGGCGCACTCGCCGCTTGGGTTTTGTACGTCATTCTGTGGTTGTGCTTCATCGGCTGGGCAGGCCGCTGCAGCTCCGCTGAGTGCGTGCCGAAGGAAAACAAAAACCCGTATTCCGCAGGGAAATACGGCGCATAAAACAGCAGCTGCCGGCGCATGCCGGCAAATTCCGCCATTCGATTCGCGTCTCTATTCACGTCGATTCAAATATTCGAAAAGGAGTTATCACTATGGGACTTATCAAAGCAGGGATTGGAGCACTCGGCGGCACACTGGCTGACCAGTGGAAAGAGTATTTCTACTGTGAATCCATGCCGAAAGAAGTTCTGGCCACCAAGGGTCAGAAGCGGGTCAGCGGCCGTTCTTCCAACACCAAAGCAAGCGACAACATCATCTCCAACGGCTCCATCATTGCCGTTGCAGACGGCCAGTGCATGATGATCGTCGAGCAGGGGAAAGTCGTTGAAGTCTGCGCAGAGCCCGGCGAATTCGTTTACGACACGTCTACAGAACCCTCCATTTTCGCCGGCAAACTCGGCGAAAGCATCAAGCAGACCTTCAAAACAATCGGCAAGCGTTTTACGTTCGGCGGCGATACCGCAAAGGATCAGCGCGTTTACTATTTCAACACCAAAGAGCTGATCGACAACAAGTTCGGCACGCCGAACCCGATTCCTTTCCGGGTGGTAGATTCCAGAATCGGTCTGGACGTTGATGTTTCGCTGCGCTGCTCCGGCGTTTACTCGTACAAAATCGCCGACCCGCTGCTTTTCTATACGAATGTGTGCGGCAACGTCAGCGAAGATTATACGCGCGACCAGATGGACAGCCAGCTGAAAACAGAATTTATCAGCGCGCTGCAGCCCGCATTTGCGAAATTGTCCGCGATGGAGCTGCGCCCGAACCAGATCATTGCACACAATACCGATCTGGAAGAAGCCATGAACAACGTGCTGTCCGCCAAGTGGAATGAGCTGCGCGGTCTGCAGGTCGTCAGCATTGCGCTCGGCTCGGTCACGCTCCCCGACGAAGACGCGGAGATGATCAAGCAGGTTCAGCGCTCTGCGGTTATGCGCGATCCGACCATGGCGGCAGCCACGCTGGTTGGCGCGCAGGCGGATGCCATGAAAGCGGCTGCCTCCAACGAAGCAGGCGCCATGACCGGCTTTATGGGCATGGGCATGGCGATGAACGCCGGCGGCGGCATGAACACGCAGAATCTGTATGCCATGGGTCAGCAGCAGCAGCAACAGCAGCAACAGCAGCAAGCGGCTCCTCCGGCGGACAGCTGGCAGTGTGCCTGCGGTTCGACCGTTTCCGGCAATTTCTGCCCGAACTGCGGCGGCAAAAAGCCGGCGCCCCAGCCTGCGGCAGGCGCATGGAAATGCAGCTGCGGCGCAACGCCGACCGGCAACTTCTGCCCCGAATGCGGTTCGAAGAAGCCCGCGGATGCGGACGGCTGGACCTGCTCCTGCGGGACGGTCAATCAGGGCCGCTTCTGCCAGAACTGCGGCGCAAAGAAGCCGGAGGGCGTCCCGCAGTACCGCTGCGATAAGTGCGGCTGGAAACCGGAAGATCCGAAGAACCCGCCGAGGTTCTGCCCGGAATGCGGCGACCCCTTTGACGATAACGACCGTCAGTAAAAACCGATAAACGTTTTGATTCTGCTTCCGTTTCTGATCCTGACCGCCGCCGCGGGCGCGCTGCTCTGCCGGCGCTTTGCCGCAGGGCGAGGCTCTGGGCGGAGGCGTCCGCCGCCTGAAGCCGAGCTGCTGCTCGACAGTCTGGACTGGACTCAAAACGTTATGAACGAATACGAATGCTTCAGCTTTCACCTGCGCCGAAACGGATCCTGCTGTTTGCTCTCCGGCTGGTATTTTGAGCCGGAGAGCGATCAGCAGATTGAGCGGCAGTATGTGCCGCTGACAGATGCGCAGCGGCAGCAGCTTGAGCAGCGTCTCCGCAGCGGCACGTTCCTCCCTTATGCGGAACGGCCTCCCGACGAGTCCGTATGCGATGAGGCGGTCAGCCGGCTCTGTGTCCGCTGGCGGATGCCGGACGGAACGCTGCTGTTGAACCAGTGGCGCGGCGGAAATCAGCACGCCCTGTCCCGGCTCCTGAAATCGTTTCTCCAGCCGGACAGCCGGAGCGGAAGCGGCGCCGAGGAAAGCGTCTGATGCCATCCCGGAAACACCCTGCTGCGCCTGCAGCGCTTGAAAGGAGGCGCCCGCCATGGGCCATTCGGAACGAAACCGCTGCGATTTCTGCGGAAAAGAGCTTGTGCTTTCCGAAGCGCGTCCGCTGGGAAGCGGAATTCTGTGCCCGGATTGCGCAGGCAGGCTCTCGCCGTTTCTTGACGAGGCGCGGATTGCGACGGCGTCAGACATCCGGCGCCACCTCGCCTGCCGCGCCGAAAATGAAGCGCTGCTTGCCCTGTTTCTCCCGTCCCTCTCCTTTGCCGGAGACAAAACGGTCTATATCGACCCGATCAGCGAGCGGTTCATTGTGACGCCGCACGCGGATTGGCGCGTGATGAACCCTGACCTGTTCACCTTTTCGCAGGTTCTGCGGGTGACGACGGACGTCCGGACGTCCGGACGTGCGGACAGGAGCGCTCCCGCTCGGAGAGCGGCGGTCAAACAAGCGGTTCGACGCGCAGCTCCTGCTGCGAATACGCTTTCCTTGTGACCATTGACCTGGATTCCCCGTGGGTCAGCACGATTGCGCTGGAGCTCAGCGCCGGGAACCGCCCGACAGCCCTCTCCAGCAGCCTTGCCCTTGCGTATGACGGACAGATGCATATGCTTGCGGACATTCTGATGCGCCGCGACGACCGGTTTCGCGTTTGGGACCGCAACGGCGGCGGGATGCAGCGGATTGATTCCGCCGCAAAGCGTCCGCCGAAACCCGCGCCGGCCCCGCAGCCGAGCGGTGCTCAGTCATGGATCTGCCCCGCCTGCGGTTCGAAGAGCCGCAGCAAAAAATTCTGCGAGCAGTGCGGGGCGCTCAGGCCCGCCCGTCAGCCGGTGCGCTGCGCCTCCTGCGGCTGGGAACCGAAGGATCCGGCGAAGCCGCCGAAATTCTGTCCCTCATGCGGGACGCGTTTTCTCTGACTGAATCCCTCAAAACGATAAAAACGACTGGCAAGGTGGTGTTGACCGTGTCTGCCTGCGCTCTGTTCTCCGGGCTTTTCGGCGGCACCCCGGCTGCCAATCACGAGATCGTTTCGTTTCATACCGCATCCTCCGGCATGGCGCGCGCACCGACGTATTCCTTCGCGCTGCAAAAGCGCAGCGAGGTCTGGCTCTTCTCCGCAAGC
The DNA here is from genome assembly GCA_905205975.1 of uncultured Eubacteriales bacterium. Lineage (GTDB taxonomy): Bacteria > Bacillota > Clostridia > Oscillospirales > QAMX01 > QAMX01. Next base: position 12,102 of record CAJLFQ010000034.1, read on the forward strand.
TGCTTCGTGTCGGGTCAGCAGGCGCATTACACGTCGTTCAGTTTGTTTCCAATTCCGGCTGAAGAGGCGGAGGCATTTCTGGCGCTCCTCCGCAGCGAGGGCGAGATCAGCCGGCTGCGCCGGCGGTGCCGGCTGAACCGCTTCATGCACGCGTCCGACGCGCCGATGCACAGCACCGGCATAACCTTCCGGAACGGGAAATGCATTGAGAAGGCGGCTGCCGTCGGCGAGCGGGCGCGCGGATTCCTCCATGCGCTCGCCGGCAGGCATTGCGGGAATGCCGAGCGTCTGGAAATTAAAGAGATCTTTTTCTGCAGAAGCTGCATGGATCATTCCGCTTCTTTTTCGTTTGATCTCGAAAAGGATGACTGCGGCGTGTGGCATTTCTCGTTCGACTGCACGCTCGGCTGCGACCTCGCCCACACGGAAGTGAGCGGACAGCCGATCTGCGCAGGCGATGCGGAAGAAATCCTCCGCATTGTCCGGGAGGAGCAGCTCGTTTCCCGGGTCATGCAGTACACGGAGCCGCCGGACGATGGCATTTCTGTCCTGGATGAAACCACTTACCGCACGTCGTTTGCCTTTTCGGACGGCCGTTCGTTCACCGCTCCGATCGATGCAGGCGGCGCGCTGTCCGGCGCGTTCCGAACGCTTGCAGAGGCGAAACACCATCCGCGATAGTCCGGCGCTGTCGGCACAGGAAAAGGAGACGCAGCCCGGCGAACACGCGTGCCGTCTGCTGCGCCTGCAGCGTTTGACAAATCGTTGAACGCCTGCGTTCCTTTGCGTTTTTTTGATATTATTTGAGAAAGGTTGGATTCGATGCAAAACTTGCAGGAGTATAAGTGCCCCTGCTGCGGCGGTGCGATTGCCTTTGACAGCACGCTTCAAAAGCTGAAGTGTCCGTACTGCGACACGGAGTTTGAGATGGAAGCGCTCCGGGGCTATGACGCTGAGCTGCAGGGGGAACAGGCCGATCACATGGAATGGGAGAAATCGGCGGGCGGCGTCTGGGAGGAGGGCGAGACGGAGGGCATGCGCTCTTACGTGTGCCGGTCCTGCGGGGGCGAGATCGTCGGCGACGCGAACACCGCGGCGACATCCTGTCCCTTCTGCGGCAACCCCGTCGTGATGATGGGACAGTTCTCCGGTGCGCTGAAGCCGGATCTTGTGATTCCGTTCAAGCTGGATAAGGCGGCTGCAAAAGCAGGGCTGATGAAGCACCTGTCCGGCAAACGCCTCTTGCCGAAGATCTTCAAGGATCAGAATCACATTGACGAGATCAAGGGGGTCTATGTCCCGTTCTGGCTCTTCGACACCGATGTGGACGCGAACGTGCGCTATCGCGCCACCAAAATCCGCACCTGGAGCGATCGGGACTACAATTATACCGAAACCAGCCACTATATGGTGCATCGTGCCGGCGCCGTCGGCTTTGAGCACGTCCCGGTGGACGGTTCTTCCAAAATGCCGGACGATCTGATGGAATCCATCGAGCCGTATGACTTCTCCGATGCGGTCAGCTTTCAGACGGCTTACCTGGCCGGATATCTCGCAGATAAGTACGATTTATCCGCAGACGACAGCATTGACCGCGCCAATGAACGCGTCAAGCGCTCTACGGAGGACGTGTTTGCCGAGACGGTGCAGGGCTATGCCACGGTCGCTACAGAAAACTGCAGCGTGCAGCTGCACGGGGGCAAGGTTCAGTATGCGCTCTATCCGGTATGGCTGCTGAATACCACATGGAACGGAAACAAATACACCTTTGCCATGAACGGACAGACCGGGAAGTTTGTCGGCAACCTGCCGGTTGACAAGGCTGCGGCATCCCGCTGGACGCTTCTGCTGTCAGCGGTGTTCAGCGCCGTCACCTACGGCGCTGTGTGGCTGCTGCACCTGGCTGGGCTGTTTTAAAGGGAGGAAGACAGAATGAAAAAGAAAATTCGGCTGATTCTGTTTGCCCTTGTCCTTTGTTTCTGCATGACAGTCCCCGCGTTTGCGGCGCAGACAGATGGTTTTGCAAATGAATACGAACGCGTCCAGGATCTGGCGAAGCTGCTCTCCGAACGCGAAGAAGCGGCGCTCACGCAGAAGCTGGATGAACTCAGCGAGCGTCAGAAAATGGACGTCGTCGTTTTGACGACGAAGACGCTGTCCGGGAAGTCGCCCCGCGACTATGCAGACGATGTCTATGATTACTGCAACTACGGCTATGGCGCGAAGAAGAGCGGCCTGCTGCTGCTGATCAGCATGGAAGACAACGACTGGTGGATCTCTACCTGCGGCGACGCGATCAGGACCTTTACAGACGCTGGAATCAGCTATATCGGCAAAAAGCTGACGCCTGATTTGTCCGACGGCAAATTTGCCGATGCTTTTGACAAATTCGCCGATCTTTGCGATGATTTTATCACGCAGGCGGCAACCGGCGCACCCTATGACAACGGCAACCTGCCCAAAGAGCCGCTCAGCCTGGTCTGGATCCCGATTTCTCTGATCCTCGGCATCATCATGGCGTGCGCAAGGGTCAAGAAAATGAAGGAAAAACTGAGGACGGTTCGCTTCCAGGCTGCGGCCGGCAGTTATCAGAAGGAAAACAGCCTGAATGTCACGGAGAGCCAAGATCTCTTCCTGTATCACACCGTCACGCGCACCGCAAGGGAAAAAAGCAAGAGTTCCGACAGCGGCGGAAGCAGCACCCACTCCTCCTCGTCCGGAACGACCCACGGCGGCGGCGGCGGAAAGTTTTAAGGAGAACAATGACCATGAAAAGACGGACTGTTTTTCTCTTGCTCCTGCTGATTCTGCCGATGCTGATGCTGCCGGTCTCCGCAAACGCAGATCCGGTCATCACGCTGCAGCCCCAAAACTACGTCTACCCGGAAGGCTCTGTTGCCGTCTGGTCCGTAGAGGCGACCGGGGAGAACCTTTCCTATACCTGGTACATCCTCTACCAGGGGATCGACTACTGCACCCTGACATCCGTCCAGGAGAACGACCCGTGGATGAACGGCATCACCGGAGACGGTTTCGGATGGAACGAGCAGGGGAACGTCTTCTACATCAACGGCATCGGCAGCCAGCTGGACGGCGCATACATTTCCTGCACCGTCACAAGCGGCGCAAACGACTTTACCGTGACCGAATACGTCCCGATTTCCGTCGGGGGCACAGCCTTTCCGCCGGAGGTCGTCGTGCCTGCCGCCGTCACTGCGAAGCAGCATGAGGCGGTGTCGATCGTTTGCCGGGCGTCCGCGCCCGACGGCGACAGCGTGCAGTCCTACCTCTGGTACGAAACGCCGACCGGGAAGCTGCAGGATATCGTTGCAATCGGCTCCTGGGGCGGCGGGCAGGAGGAGGATCAGCCCGTCCTTGTCTGCAGCACCGACACGCCGGGCACGCGGTACTACGTCTGCATGGTGGAAACGGCGCTCGGCGGCAGAACATACTCCAGCGTGATTCCCGTAACGGTCGTGAAGGCGGAATCAACCGTCCCGCCGGTCGAAACAACGGTCTCCACCCCCGCATCGTCGGCGTCGGATCCCGGCGATGCCAGCGGAACCCCCGCATCGTCGGCGTCAGATCCCGGCGCGACTGCTTCGGATCCCTCCGAGGCGGCAACATCGTCTTCACAAACGGATTATCCCGACGCGCCCGGAAAAGCCGGACGCGCCACCGCCCTGCCAAGCGTCCTCCTGATTGCGTTCGGCGGCACGGCAGTGGTCGCTGCGGTGTGTGCGTTCGTGATTTTCGTGAAGAAAAAATAGATTCGGAAATCAAATCAGAAAGGAACGAAACCCATGAGCATTTTTGACAAACTGAAAAACACAGCACAGCAGGCCGTCAACTCTGCCGCAAAAACCATTGGCAGCAAGAAGGAAACCTTCACGTTCACCTCGCTGCCGGAGAGCCTCGCTGAAATGCAGGCGCTTCCCGAGGCCAGCCTCGACACGCCGTTCAAGACGGCGGCGCTGACGGTGCTTGCGCTCTGCGCCTACGCAGCGGACAAAAACGTCGGCACGGAAATGCTGAACTGGCTCCGCGGGCCGCGTCCGCTGAACGGACAGGAAATTTCCTTCCTGAATGACCGTTTCCGCGACGGAAAGACCTATCTGCCGTTCACGTATTTTGTCGGCGCCACGCCGGACAACAACTACACGCCGAACGAACCGTATGCCATCGTTGTCGAAAGCAACCACGTGTCGGGCGAAGAGCAGGGCTATATGAAGCTGTTCATCCCCTGCGGCGGCGCGGACGCGCCCCGTCCCATCAAGATGCGCCAGCGCGCTTCTGACGGCAAGTGGTTCCTGTGGGAACAGTACCTGCTGCCCGGCGTGCGCACGCCGAAGGCTTCGGATCCGTGGGCATGACGGGGGAGGAAACGAAAATGGATATTTGCGGCATCTGGAAAATCAAAGAGATCAGCGTACCGACGCCGGAAGGCGTAAAAACCTACTCGCGGGACAACATGCCGGAAGGCGAGATGTATGAGGATTTCAAGCAGATGATCGACAGCCTGACAGAATTCGTCGCAGACGGCACGCTCAACACGCTCTTTCCCGTGCCGGAGGAGATGAAGGAAAAGGCGGCGAGCCTCGGCGCTGTCGTTCGGGATGACGGCTATGCCGTTGTCGAAAGCACGACATGGAAGGAACAAGACGGGCGTTTTTACTACGACACCAAGATCGAGGGCGAAGTCCTCGGCGAGAAGGTCGATTCCTTTACGGAAATCCCGGTCACGGCGGACGGCTGTCTGCGCTACGGCCTCGGCATGATTCTGCTGGAAAGAGTCTGATCCGAGCCCCGGGAAGCGGCGCCCCCAAAACCCTCTGCAGTTTTGAAAGAGGCTTGCTTCGGCAGGCCTCTTTTCAAAAGCCTTCCCGCGCGGGCGCTGTTTTCTGCAAAAAGCGGGCCGTGTTCCTCCTGCCGGGTTGAAATTCCGGTGAAAACATGGTATCATACAGAAAGCGAATCCTTCCATCCCATCCATACACGCGCATACCATACACGCGCATACCATACACGTGCACACCATGCACGCGCACAGGAAGTCCCTGCGCGGTCTGTGCGAAAGGAGCCTGCCATGAGAGACCTTGCCGAGCTGACCTGTCCGGACGATTCGCGTTTTCGCGCACGCGTCGAGACGGCAAAGGGCGTCATCGTTGTGACGCCGAGAGACCCGGAAAAAAAGCTGCGCCTTCCGTTTTCCGACATCGCCGATATCCGGCGAGCCGCCGATGAAGAGGAGGCGGACGCCTGCTTTGTCTATCTGAAGAAAGGCGGCGAATACCGGTTCTGTTTCAAGCACCCGGAAGAATCCGTTCCGGCGCTTTTGGCGGAATATGCCGGGCTGACGCCGGAGGAGGCGGAGACGAAGGCGCACAAAGCGGCGCTGCGCGTCAACAGCAAACGCTGTTTCGGCGCAGCCGGCATTCTGCTGGCAGCCGCCCTGCTGATCGGGCTGGCGCCCATTTTGGTCGGTCAGTCGTTTGACGGCTGGCGTTTCGGTCTTTTGACAGCGCTGGCTGCTGTTTTGGCGGGCATCGGGGTGGTTCAACGGTTCCGCGGACGAGAGAAACCTTCAAAAAACGGATAGGAGTGCAAACCATATGCAGAATGCCTGTGCCCGAAAACCGCTGCGCGGCAGTACGGCGATGCCCGACCGCGTCATGCTTTCCATCTGCGGCGATGCAAAAACGACGATGGCCGTCAGCTGGCGGACGGATCTCTCCGTCACCGGTGGCGAGCTGATCGTTCGCCCGGAATGGGGCGGTGAAAAAGAGACGATGCGCTTTGCGGCGAACACACGCCGTCTGACGAGCGACGTCGACGACAGCATGATCCATACCGCCGCAGCCGAAGGGCTGGCGCCGGGAACGCGCTATTTCTATACCGTCGGCGACGAAACGCACCGGAGCCCGGAGGCTTCGTTTGAAACCGAACCGGAGCACCTGACGCATTACCGCTTTCTGGTGATCGCCGACCAGCAGAACGACGAACCGTTTGAAGCGCCGAACTATGCGCCCGTGCGCCGGATGCTCGAAGCCGCCTTCAAGCGCTGCCCGGACGCCCGCTTCATCCTGACGCTGGGCGACAACGTGAGCAACGGTCAGAACGAAATCCAGTGGAACGGTATGTTTTACGGTATGCGCGGCATCTGCGACCGGCTGCCCTTCATGATGGCGACCGGCAACCACGACAACCGCGGCTTCCGCGTCTATGAGTCGCCGGAAAACACGTCCGGCAAGTTCTATCTGACCCACGCCGACTACTTTGACACCATGCTGGAAGACGCCTATCCGAAGAACGGCCCGGAAGGCTATCAGACGGAAAACTATTCATTTGACTATGGCGACGTCCATTTTTCGATTCTCGGCATCAACGAATTCGGCAAAATCGGCAAATGGTTCGCCGAAGACATGTCCGCCAGCGATAAGCGCTGGAAGCTCGGCGTCTTCCATTACCCGCTCTACCCGATTATGCCGGAGGGCGTCAGCGGCCTGTATATGGACGGACTGAACGACTGCATCGATCAGGCGAAACCGGATATCATTCTGGAAGGGCACGAGCATTCGTTTGCCCGGTCGTATCCGATCCGCGGAAACGAGATGTTCGACCGCCCGTCGCAGGGGACGGTGCATTACATCCTGGGCAACAGCGGTGAAAACGTGTTTTCCTCGAACGCCGACAAGGTCTGGTATGATAAATTCTACCCGCAGGAAGAGAAAAACTGCATGTATGCCATCGTCGATGTGACGCCTGACCGGCTGACGGTTTCGGCATTTCTGGACGACGGACGCGCCGTCGACCGGTTTACGATCGACAAATCGGTTGATGAAATCGACCCGCCGCTGATCGCGCCGATTTATAGGCACCCGCGCATGGCGTTCAAGGGCGCGCTCGTCGAGCTGGCGGCGCGCGATGTCAACGTCCGCCGGGAAGGGGAGACGTTTTTGGTGCCGTTTGCCGTCTGCGCGCAGAGCATCGGCGCAGGCGTCGCCAAGACGGCTGGGCGTGTGACCATCGACCTCTACGGCGTGACCGCCGTGTTTGAGCAGGACAGCGCGACGGCGCTGCGCAACGGCGAACCGTTCGTCCTGTCGCATCCGGTCATCCGCGGCGACCGCGGGGAGCTGTATGCCGCGCTGGACGACGTCGCAGCCATCTTCGACCTGCGCTGGGTCTATGCCGCGCGCAACAACATCCTCGACATCGACTACTCCGAGGAAGATTATCCCCGGAGCCGCCAGCCGGAGCCGGACGGCTCCATGCCTGTGCCGCACCACGGCTGTGCATTCGGCGGGATTCGTGCGCCTGGCGCCAATCCGTAGAGAAAAAGCCGCATCGATTGCAGAGCGCGCGGAAATCCCGGCGCAGCGCTGCGCTTGACTTTTTCACCGCGCTGTGCTACAATTAATTGTCTGCAGAACGGTCTGCATGCCGGTTTCAACCGTTTTCGCGCCGCTGTGACGAAATCGGTAGACGTAGCGGACTTAAAATCCGTGGGTGTGAGCCATGCCGGTTCGAGTCCGGCCAGCGGCACCAGAAAAGCGCCTGTTTTTGCAGGCGCTTTTTTTGACGGCGTTTCGCCGCGAACGGGCGGGCAATCAGAATCCAATACAGGCAAAAACGGTATGCTGTCTGACCGCGTCAAACAGCATACCGCTTCTGTTTTGAGATTCATGTTTATTGCTGCGCGTCCGGTGCAGACGGCAGGTAGAGCGTCGGGTCGATCTGTTTGCCGTCCTGCATCATTTCAAAATGCAGGTGTGCGCCGTCGAGCGATTCAAAGATCGCGGTTTCACCGACGCCGCCGATGATGGTTCCGGCGGCGACCGAATCGCCGATGGTCGCAGGCGGGTCGGCCGCCAGACCGCAGTAGACGGAAACGCGGCCGTCCAAGTGCTGGATTTCAACGACCGTCCCCTTGAAGTAGTCCGTGTACACGGCGCTGACGGTTCCGGCGGCGACGGCGCAGACGGCTTCGCCCGCTTCCGCAGAAATGTCGATGCCGGTATGCACACGCCAATCATCCATGGTCGGATTGTAGACGGGCGTGGATTCTGAGTACCCCCGGATGACCTCCCCCGCAAGCGGGCGGACATAGAAGACCTTTGCAACCGTCGTCTCCGGCGGTTTGGTCGTGTCGGGAATCAGCGTCTGGCTGCCGGCCATCTGTTCCGGCGCCGTCGTCGCGTCGGTGCGGAACGGGACTGTGGTGGACAGGCCGATGTCCGGGATGTCCGGGATGTCCGGAATCTCCGAGTCGATCTGCGTCCGGCCGGCCGAGAATAGTACATACATGGAAACGCCGATTGCGGCGATGCAGAGGAAGAGGACGATGGAAAACCCCTTCCCGGAAATGAATTTGCCTGCCCGTTTCCAGGCGGCGCCGCCCGAAGAGCCCTCCGGCGGCGGGTTGTTGTGATCTGCCATTGGCTACACCTCCTGACGGTAGTATTGCCGCCGGATTTTCACAATATACCCGCCGGAAGGCGATTTTTTCAGCGTTTTGCGGTGCGCGCGTAGCTCGCCTGGCGGCGTTCCGCCGTGAGCAGCGCATAACCGTCCGCCCGAAGCACCCGGACGCCGCCGAAGATGGATTCCAGCTTTTTGCGGTACCAGAGCTCCCGCTTGACGACAAGCGTCATCGCGCCGCCGATTTTGAGGCGGTTGAACCCTTTTTCAATCATGCGCCGCGCCACGGCAAAGTCCGTATGGTACGGCGGATTGCAGAGGATGCAGTCGAACCCGGCTTCGTCAATGGCGTCGAACGCGTCGGATACGATGATTTTTTCGGCGGAGACGTGGTTTTCCGCCATGGTCTGCGCGGCGGTTTCCACCGCCTCCGGTGAAACGTCCGACATCCAGACCTGCGCGCCGCATTTCGCGGCGTACGCCCCGACGACGCCGGTCCCGCAGCCGAGGTCCAAAAGCTTCATGCCCGGCCGAATGTCCGCGTGGGCGAGCATCAGCGCCGTGCCGCGGTCCAGCCCGCGCGGCGAAAACAGTGTGGGCGACGAACAGACAAACAGACGGACGCCGTTGACCTCCGCCTCGTATCCGGTCATTCCGAAAGCAGCGACGTCGCGATCGATGCGAGCAGCGCTGCCAGCGCATAGCCCCAGAAGGAGCCGAGCGTGATGCCGGAAATCAATTCGTCCGCCGCCCAGACGCAGAAAACGTCGATCAGCAGGCTGGAAAGCCCGAGCGTCAGACAGCCGATGGGAATCGTCAGCACTTTCAGAACCGGACGGATGGAGAAGTTGATGAGCCATAGCAAAACCGCCATGGCGGCAACGGCGCCGTATGAAGTAAACGACGCGCCGGGGATGATCAGCGTGGTCAGCCAGACGGCCAGCGCGCAGGCGATGAGCCGCAGGATGTTCTTTTCCAGAAATGACATGAAAATTCTCTTCCTCTCTGCCGCCGCGGATGTTTCCGCAGGCGACAGCAATATTATAATATAAATATTATAAT
>CAJLFQ010000035.1 GCA_905205975.1 uncultured Eubacteriales bacterium
TTGTTGCCCGGGATGTTGCGGCCGACAAGCGCGCCGCAGCGTTCAGTGTGCCCCATTTTGCCGAGCACGCGGCCGTCCGGGCTGGTGATGCCTTCGATGGCGAAGAGGCTGCCCGGCGGGTTTGCGCCCGTCTCCATGGAGGGCTTCCCGCTGGCGTCCACATACTGGAAGGCAATCTGGCCGTTTGCGATCAGCCGTGCAAGCGTCGCTTCATCGGCTGCAAACCGGCCTTCGCCGTGTGAAATGGGGATGACGTGTTCTTCGCCGAGCGAACAGTTGGCGAGCCACGGCGATTTGACGGAGGCGACGCGCGTGCGCACATAGCAGGAGCGGTGCAGGCCGATGGCGTTGTAGGTCAGCGTCGGACAGGTGCTGTCGAGCGGGCGGATTTCGCCGAACGGCACGAGGCCGAGCTTGATCAGCGCCTGGAAGCCGTTGCAGATGCCGAGAATCAGACCGTCGCGGTTGAGGATCAGGTCGTTTGTCGCTTCCATCAGCGCCGGATTCCGGAAGAAGGAGGCGATGAACTTGCCGCTGCCTTCCGGTTCGTCTCCACCGGAGAAACCGCCGGGGAAGATGATCATCTGCGCTTCGCGAACGGCTTTGACCAGCGCATCAGCCGATTCGCGCAGCAGCGCCGGGTTCAGATTGCGGACAAGGATGATTTTGGCGATGCCGCCGGCGCGCTCCACGGCGCGCGCTGTGTCGTATTCGCAGTTCGTCCCCGGGAAGACCGGGATGACCGCCGTCGGACGGGCGATCTTCACGAGCGGGCGCGCCGTATTGCGCACCGCATAGCTGACGGCTTCCGGTGTGCCGGAAACGGGCGCTTCAATCGGGAAGACGCCGGAGAGCGGTTCTTCCCAGCCGGAGAGCAGCGCGTCCAGCGAAACATCCGGGCAGCGGCGCATGGCGATGACCGGTTCCGCCGTGGTTCTGCCGACGACGACGGCGCCGTCGATCGGGCCGTCTGTTTCGGCGAGGATTGCGCCGTAATTCAACCGGCAGATTTCAAAAACGTCAATCGAGTCGTCCAGCGCAAAGCCGATGCGGTTGCCGAAGCCCATCTTGGCGGCGGCTTCGCCGAGTCCGCCGGCGGTCAGGGCAAAGGCGGACTTGATGCGGCCTGCCCTGACGCAGTCGTGGAAATGCGCCCACATCGAGCGGACCGCGCCGTACATCGGGAGTCCGTTGGCGTCAACCGGCGCCGCAAAGAGGCAGACCGTCGAATCCGGCGATTTGAACTCCGGCGTGACGAGCGAGGCGGCGTCGGCTGTGGCGACGGCGAATGAGACGAGCGTCGGCGGGACGTCGAGATTTTCAAACGAGCCGGACATGGAGTCTTTGCCGCCGATGGAGGCGACGCCGAAGCCGAGCTGCGCGTTCAAAGCGCCAAGCAGCGCGCTGACCGGTTTGCCCCAGCGCGCCGGATCTTCGCGCAGGCGTTCAAAATACTCCTGGAAGGTCATATAGGCGTCGTCGATGGAGCAGCCTGCGGCGGCGAGCTTGGCCAGCGATTCCGTCACCGCGAAAACGGCGCCGGCAAACGGGTTCTGCTCGGAAATGTGCGGATTGAAGCCGTAGCTCATGACGGAACAGGTGGATGTTTCGCCGTTCTGAACGGGCAGCAGCGCCGCCATGACCTGCGTCGGCGTGCGCTGATTCCGGCCGCCGAACGGCACAAAAACGGACGAAGCACCGATGGAGGAGTCGAACATTTCGACCAGCCCGCGCTTGGAGCAGATGTTCAGGTCGCGCATCAGAAGCTCCAGCCGCTTGGCGGGACCGCCGCAGACCTGCGGGAATTCCGCATCCGGGACCGGCAGGTCGGGGATGGCGAAGGCCGCCGTTTTCGGCGCGCCGTTGGAGTTGACGAAGGCGCGGGAGAGATCGACGATCAGCTCGCCGTTGTAGGACATGACGAGCCGCGGTTCCTTGGTGACCGTGGCGACAAGGCTGGCCTCGACGTTTTCATCGGCGGCAGCGCGCAGAATGGCGTCCACATCGTTCGGCGAGACGACAATGGCCATGCGCTCCTGCGATTCGGAAATGGCCAGCTCCGTGCCGGACAGGCCCTCATATTTTTTTGGCAGGGCGTTCAGGTTGATTTTCAGACCGTCGGCCAGCTCGCCGATGGCGACGGAAACGCCGCCTGCGCCAAAGTCGTTGCAGCGCTTGATCCGGCGGGAAACGTCCGGATTGCGGAACAGGCGCTGGAGCTTGCGCTCTTCCGGCGGATTGCCCTTCTGGACTTCCGCGCCGCAGACGGCGAGAGAAGACGCGCTGTGGCTCTTGGAGGAGCCGGTTGCGCCGCCGCAGCCGTCGCGGCCCGTGCGGCCGCCGAGCACGATGACGACGTCGCCAGGCGCCGGTTCTTCCCGGCGGACGTTTTCAGCTGGGGCTGCGCCGACGACGGCGCCGATCTCCAGCCGCTTGGCGACATAGCCGGGGTGATAGATTTCATCGACAAAGCCGGTGGCCAGACCAATCTGGTTGCCGTAGGAGGAATATCCGCGGGCGGCTGTTTTGGTCAGGCGGCGCTGCGGCAGCTTGCCCGGCAGCGTCTCGGCGAGCGGCGTGCGCGGGTCGCCGCTGCCGGTGACGCGCATCGCCTGATAAACGTAAGCCCGGCCGGAGAGCGGATCGCGGATGGCGCCCCCGAGACAGGTGGCTGCGCCGCCGAACGGCTCGATTTCCGTCGGATGGTTGTGCGTTTCGTTTTTGAAGAGCAGGAGCCAATCCTGCGGTTCGCCGTCCACGACGGCTTTGACCTTGACGGTGCAGGCGTTGATTTCGTCCGATTCGTCGAGGTTTTTCAGGATACCGCGTTTTTTGAGCGCTTTTGCACCGATGGTGGCGATGTCCATCAGCGTGACGGGGCGGTGCTCCGCCTTCTCGCCGAAGACTTCGCGGCGCAGCGCGAGATACTGGTCAAACGCACCGGCGACGACTTCGTCTTCGATGCCGTCCACTGTAAGCCCGGTCAGGAAGGTTGTATGGCGGCAGTGGTCAGACCAATAGGTGTCCAGCACGCGCAGCTCGGTGACCGTGGGGTCGCGGTGCTCAGTATCGCGGAAATACGCCTGCAAAAAGGCGAGATCCGCAGCGTCCATCGCGAGGCCGTATTCAGACAGACACGCAGCCAGTCCGGCTTCGTCAAGCTGGGTAAAGCCGGTCATAACCGCAACCGGCGCGGGCGCGCCGTAAACGGCGGCCAGCGTCTCCGGCTTTTCCGGCGATGCTTCGCGGCATTCCACCGGGTTGATCAGCCAGTTTCTGCAGGCTTCAAAATCGGCGTTGCTCAGGCTGCCGTGCAGGATGTAGACGTGCGCGTACGCCGCCCGCGGCCGTTCGCCGCCAGTCAAAAGCTGGATGCACGCCGCGCAAGAGTCGGCGCGCTGGTCATACTGACCGGGCAGTGATTCCACCGCCAGCACCCGGTGCGGCCCGCTCAGCGCGCCTGCGGGCAGCGCCTCGGGATAGCAGTCGTCGCACTGCGGTTCGGCGAAGACCGAACGCTTGGCCTGCTCAAACGTTTCCGGCGAAACGCCTTCCACATCATAGCGGTTGAAAATGTCGACGCTTTCCAGCGAATTGAGCGACAGCAGCTCAGACAAATCGCGGAAAAGCGCATTCCGTTCCGAGTCAAACCCCGGTTTTTTGGTGACGTAGCATCTGTAAACGGCCATGGTATGATACCTGTTCTTTCATAGGATGCGGCGGCAGCCCGGAGCAAAGACCGGGCGGGCGCCGGAGCGGGAACATCGATATGCCGAAGGCGGAAAAAAATCTACTATAATTGTATCGAAAAAATGCGCTCATGTCAACGCATAACAGGAATAACGAATCGCGAAAACCGGAAAAATAGCTTGTATGAAATGTAGTATTTCGCGCAGAAAAGACAGCGGCAGGCTTCTGGCAGCGGGGGCTGCCGCCGGGTTTATCAACGGGCTGCTGGGCGCCGGCGGCGGCATGGCGCTTGTGCCTCTGCTGACGCTCTGGTGCGGGCTGGACGAGCGGGAGGCCTGCGCGACGTCGGTCGCCGTCGTGGCACCGCTCTGTGTGATTTCGGCCGTCGTATTCCGGTGCACCGGCGGGCGGTTTCCCGGCGAGGCGATCTGGTATTGTCTGGGCGGGCTGGCGGGCGGAACCGCAGGCGGGCTGCTGCTCGGCCGGATTCCGGCCAAGTGGCTCCTGCGGCTGTTCGGCGCGATGATGATCGTCGCCGGGCTGCGGATGACATTTGCATAGGGCGGTTCATCCATACAACGAAAGGAGCTGACTGCATGTCTGCATGGCTGGCTGTCCTGACCGGCGCCGCGACCGGTGTTCTGAGCGGCATGGGCATCGGCGGCGGGACGCTGCTGGTGATTGTGCTGGTCGAGCTGGCGCACATCGAACAGCGCGCCGCGCAGGGGATCAACCTGCTTTACTTCCTGCCCGTCGCCGCGGCGAGCCTCATCGCACACATTCGGAGCAGACGCATCCGGATGCGCGTGTTTCTGCTGTGCGCCGCCGCGGGAACGGCGGCAGCTGTCGGCGGCAGCCTGCTTGCGGGCTGCCTGAAAACAGGCACGCTGCGCAGGCTGTTCGGCATCCTGCTGATCGCCGCGGGCACGGTGCAGATTTTCAAACGGCCCAAAGGCAAATCCTGAGAAAAAAGACTTGCGTCCGGCGCTGAATGTTGATATAATAACCATATCACCATCACCGCATTCAACGGAACATGGAACTGGAAAGGATGAAAAACGATGGACGCTGCTGTTGCCGTTTTGACCGCGCAGGGCACCTGCCGGACGGAACCCTGCCAAACCGGCGAAACGCTTGCGGCCGTTTTGCGGCGGGCGGGCTTTCCCCTCGAAGCGCCGTGCGGCGGCAGCGGCACCTGCGGCAAATGCGCCGTCGCCGCGTGGGGCGCGCTGTCTGCGCCTGCACCGGAGGAGCGGCGGCTGAAGCCCGGTATGCGTCTGGCGTGCCGCGCCCGGGTGGAAGGGAGCTGTACGGTTCTGCTGCCGGATCAGGCGGAGGGCTGCCGCGTTCTGACAGACGGCGCAGATGTGTTGACGGTGGACGGCGTCGCGGCCGAAGGCATCGGCGCCGCCCTCGACATCGGCACGACGACGGTTGCCGCCGTGCTGTATGACCGTGCGTCCGGCGTCCGGCTTGCTGTCCGCGGCGAACCGAACCGGCAGAGGCGGTTCGGCGCTGACGTCATCACCCGCATTCAAACCTGCATCACCGAGCCGGATGGGCTGGAAACACTGACTGCACTGATCCGCAGCCAGCTCCGCGAAATGCTTGCGTCTGCCGCCGCCGAAGCCGGATGCCGGGCGGATGAGATCTGCGCGGTGACGGCTGCGGGAAACACCGTGATGTGTCATCTGCTGGCCGGGCTGTCCCCTGCCGGGCTGGCACAGCTGCCGTTTCTGCCCAAAAGCCTGTTTGGAGAATCGTTTGCCGCCGGTGCTTTGGCGGAGTCGCTCGGTGCCGCAGACGGCGCCGACATATGGATTCTCCCGGCGGTCTCCGGTTATTTCGGGGGCGATGCCGTCGCCGCGGCCTATGCCGCCGGCCTGAACCGCACGCCGGATCCGACGCTGATGCTCGACATCGGCACCAACGGCGAGATGGCGCTTGCCGCTTCCGGCAGAATTCTCTGCTGCGCGGCTGCGGCCGGTCCCGCCTTTGAAGGGGCCAACATCACCTGCGGCATGAGCGGAACGACCGGCGCCGTCTGCCGCGTATCGCTGGACGCTGCCGGCACACTCTCGTACGGCGTCATCGGCGGCGAAGCAAGGGGCATCTGCGGCTCCGGCCTGATCGACCTGCTCGCGGCGCTGCTGGAGCTGGGCGCGGTGGACGAAACCGGGCGTTTGCTCCCGCCGGAGGAAACGCCTGCTGCTGCAAAACCATATATACGAATGTATATATATAACAACCCGGACGGCACAGTTCGATCGGAACCCGCCTGTTTTCTCACGGAAGACGTGTTTCTGACGGGGCGGGATGTGCGGGCGCTCCAGCTGGCCAAAGCGGCCATCGCCGCCGGAATCGCCACCATGCTGGACGAGGCGGGCATCGCGGCGGAAGATGTTGCCGCGTTGGTGATTGCAGGCGGTTTCGGCAATACGATTCAGCCGGTCAGCGCCGGTCGGATCGGCCTGATCCCCCCCTGTCTCACGGAGAAAACCGTTTTCATCGGCAACGGTGCGCTGACCGGGGCCTCAGCGGCGCTCTGTTCGGAAAGCGCCCGGACGGAAATCGATCACCTCAGCAGACGCATGACCAACGTGGAACTGTCCACAGACCCGCGATTTATGGAACATTATATCGAAAACATGAGCTTTGAACCGCTTTGAAATCAAAAAATGGAGGAACAATCATGTCCAGTTACGTCACCCGCAAGACCCCGGGCGATACCGCATGGTTCACGCATGACCGCTTCGGCATGTTCATCCACTGGGGGCTGTACGCCATGCCCGCCCGCCATGAATGGGTCAAGAACCACGAATGCATCCCGGAAGACCGCTACGACCTGTATTTCAAACACTTCAACCCCGATCTGTTCGATCCGAAAGAATGGGCGCGTCAGGCGAAAGCGGCCGGTATGAAATACGCCGTCCTGACGACGAAGCACCACGAGGGGTTCTGCCTGTTCGACAGCCAGTACACCGACTACAAATCGACCAACACGCCCGCCGGCCGCGACCTGGTGCGCGCGTATGTCGACGCCTTCCGCGCAGAAGGGCTGCGCGTCGGCTTCTACTATTCCCTGATCGACTGGCACCATCCCGATTTCACGATCGATACGCTGCATCCGCGGCGGAACGACCCGGATGCCTTTGAACAGAACAAAGGCCGGGATATGCGGAAATATGCGGAATACATGCGCAATCAGGTGCGTGAACTGCTCACAAACTACGGAAAAATTGACATCCTCTGGTTCGACTTTTCATACGGCGAAGGAAACTTCACGGGCGACAAGGCATGGATGAATCCGGGTAAGGGGAAAGACGAATGGGAATCCGAAAAGCTCATCGCCCTCGCGCGGTCGCTTCAGCCGGGCATCATCATCGACAACCGCGCCGGGATTGAACAGGATCTCTGGACGCCGGAACAGATCCAGGTGACGGAATGGATCCGCCATCCGGAAACGGGCGAACTGGTTACCTGGGAAGCCTGCCAGACCTTCTCCGGGTCATGGGGGTACCACCGCGATGAAACGTCGTGGAAGTCGCCGGAAATGCTCATCCGCATGCTGGTCAGCACGGTCGCCTGTGGGGGCAATCTGCTGATGAACGTCGGCCCGACGGCACGCGGCTATCTGGATGGCCGCGCAGAAGCCGCACTGCAAGTTTATGCAGACTGGATGAAGCTGCACAGCCGCTCGATTTACGGCTGCACGCAGGCGGAGCCGGAATTTACCGCGCCGCAGGACTGCCGCTTTACGCAGAGCGAAGACGGCAAGCGCCTCTACATCCATCTGTTTGCCTATCCGTTCGCACATCTCTGCGTACATGGTCTGGCCGGAAAAATCGAATATGCGCAGTTCTTAAACGACGCCAGCGAGATTCGCTTCACCGAACGCAGGATGGTGCATTTCAGCGAAGGCGCACCGTCCGGCGACGATCTCGTCGTGTTTGAACTGCCTGCCGTCAAGCCGCCGGTGACCGTTCCGGTCATCGAAGTGTTCCTCAAATAACGACTGGTTCTGATATGCGGCTGTGATATACATGCAATCTGATTTTCAGATAGCAGAAAACCCCTTATTAAATGGTTGGAAACTTCTGCTTCCCGGCGCGGATAAACGGCTGGGAGCAGTGCAGAAAGGATGAACCGTCATGAATGAAACGCTGAAAACCATTCAAACCCGCAGAAGCTGCCGGGCATTTACCGGCGCGGCCATTGCGCACACCGATTTGGAAGCCATCGCTGCGGCCGGCGCCGCGGCGCCGAGTGCGAGAAACCGCCACACCCGGCGGCTGACCGTCGTGCAGGACAAGGCGCTGCTGGAAAAGCTGGCCTGTCTGGTTGCCGATGCGGTCGGCGCGGGCAGTGATTACAACTTCTACCGGCCGGATGCGCTGATCCTCCTGTCGGATACGTCGGAGAATCCGCTGGCCGTCGAAGACTGCGCCTGCGCGCTGGAAAATATCTTCCTGGCGGCGGAATCGCTGGGCATCGGCTCGGTCTGGATCAACCAGTTCCGCGGCATCTGCGGCCGCCCGGAAATCCGCCGTGCGCTCTCTGCGCTCGGTCTGCCGGAAGACCACAACGTCTGGGGCTGTGCGGCGCTCGGGTATCCGGCGCAGCCGAACGAAACCCCGCGGAAACAGGACGCAGTCGCCTGGTTCTGAAGAAATCCAAACGCGCTCCGCAGCGCCGGTCACACCTTGTGACCGGCGCTGTTTTGATGCAGAAAAGTTTTCGCGATGCGCGAAAAAGCACGCTTGCGCTTGCAAACGGCGCAGAAATATGATATCATGAGAGCATACCCGCAAACAAAAAGACACGGAGGGGATCCCATGAAAAAAAGAGCGCTCTTTTTCCTGCTGGCGGTGATGCTTGCAATCCCGGCGATGCTCGGCGGCTGCAATCGCACCAGCAGCCACCCGGGCGGACAGCTGACCATCGGCAGCGACGTCCCGCTTTCGGGCGACTGGGGCTGCCAGCAGTGGACGAACAACACGTCGGATCAGCTCATCCTGGACCTCACGGAGGGCTATTCCCTGATTGCGCGGACCCGCACCGGCGAACCGGTCTATGACGAAACCGTCGCATCCATCACGGAGACGGAGGAAACAGACGGCACGAAGACCTTTACCGTCGATCTGGCGCAGGACCTGAAGTGGAACGACGGCACGCCGGTCACCGCGAAGGATTACGTCGCCAAAATCCTGCTCTTTTCCTCGTGGGTGATCCGGGAACTCGGCGCCGCGGGCGATTACGGCCTCGCCTTCTCCGGCTATGACGCATTCACGAAATGGGACGGTCCAATGTATCCATTCCGGGGCGTCCGGCTGCTGGGCGAATACCGGTTTTCCGTCAACGTCAGACTGGGGCTGGTGCCGTATTATTTCGAAAAGACGTATCTGGACATTACACCGCTGGCGTGCGATATGTGGCTCCCGGCAGATGTCGAGATTTCCGACGAGGGGAGCGGCGCGCATTTCAACAGGAATTTCACGCCGGGCAACTGTCAGGGCCGCATCGAAGCCGCACGCAGTCAGCGGTTGAACCGCCTTTCCTGCGGCCCGTACCGGCTGGAATCCTGCGATTTGTCGGCCGGAGAAGCCGTGCTTACCGTCAACGAATACTACAAGGGCGACTATCAGGGGCAGAAGCCGAACATCGAAACGATTTACTACCGCTATGTCCCCTCGGAATCGATCTGCGGCGCGCTGGAAAACGGCGGCATCGACCTGATTCTGCGCCTGACGGAAAGCGGCGCGGTCAGGGATGCGATGGCGCTCGCCGAAAAAGGCGGTTTCGGCTGTACGACGTATCCGCGCAACGGATACAACCGCCTGCTCTTTCAGTGCGACGCCGGGCCGACGCAGTTTGTCAACGTCCGCAAAGCGCTTGCACATCTCGTTGACCGGGCGTCCCTTGCCGAAACGTCCTGCGGCGGCACCGCGGCGGTGATCAACGGCCCGTACTGCACGGATTCGTGGATGTACAAAGAATCGGCGGACGAATTGAACCAGACGATCGACCCCTATGCATACGATCCTGCCGCAGCCGTCCGGCTTCTCGTCGAAGACGGCTGGGTGCTCAACGAAACGGGCGGCGCCTATACCGAGGGCATCCGCTACAAAAGAGTTCCGTCTACAAGGGCCGGAACCTTCCGGCACAACGTCAAACTGGCCGACGGCACCATCCTGATGCCGCTGATCATCGAGTGGGCGTCCGCAGCGAGCGGCGCTGCCCGCAATGTACTGGCGGATTATCTCTCGGACAACGCCGAAATGCAAAAAGCCGGCATGCAGATCCAGCAGACGGAGATGCCGTTCAGCGAGCTGCGCAATTGGTTCTGCCGCGATGTGTCCCAGGGCCTCCACTACGGCGCGAAACGGTACGGCATATTCAACCTTGCCGCCGCATTGCCGACGGACTACGACCGCTCGTACTGTTACTCGTCGGATGAGGAATCCCTCGCGGAAGGGATCAACGAAAATTACATTTCCGACGACTCGCTGAACACGCTGTCGATCCGGATGACCTGGGCCGTTGAACCCGGCGACCGGGAAGCCTACCGCCAGAAGTGGCTCGACTTCATCGTGCGGTGGAACCAGGTTCTGCCGGATCTGCCGCTGTACGTCAATACCTGCTGCGACGCATACAGCAGCAAACTGAAAAACTGGGATGCCGACAGCTTCTGGGGCGCACCGCAGGCGCTTCTGTATGCATGGGTCGAAGAACCGCGCCGCATGGCACTCCCTCTGTTCTGAACGGCCGCATGACGTGCGGGGAACCCCGCCCAAATCCGCGGCTCCGGAGGCGTTTTCAACACATTGCCCAAAAATCGGGCCGTTTTCTAAGCACATTCCATAAAAAGCCCCTGCGGCACTTTATCAGAGTAGATTATTGAAAAAAATACGGTGAACGCGGGTTCCATGCAGAAAAAAGAATTTCTATACGGCCGCCCGGTTGAAAAAATACGCGGAACGAAAAGCGGATAAATGTAACCGGAAAATGCCGACGTGATAAATTATGCCGAAAATGCAGTTTTGCGCTTGCAATTTGACGGGGGATGTGATATAATAACCCAAAAATAGAAACGGACGTGTTTCTCCCGAAGGTTCCGAAGATCGGCCCCGGGCACGCATCCGCTTCGTTGGGAGGAAATATCATGAAAAAAAGAGCGATTCTTTTACTGCTCGTGATTGCCATGATCGTTCCGATGGTTCTCAGCGGCTGCTCCAGCAACCACCGTGGTGGCCAGCTGATCATTGGTAACACCACCGAGCTCTCAGGCGACTGGGGCGATGCTCAGTGGACGGACAACGCGGCAGACAAAGACATCCGCGACCTCATCGGCGGTTATTCTCCGGTTGCGCTGACCCGCAACGCCGAATATGTCTACGATGAAAACGTTGCAAAGGTCACGACGACTGCAAACGCAGACGGCACGAAGACCTTCACCTTCGACCTGGCACAGGATCTGAAGTGGAACGATGGCACCGCCATCACCGCGAAAGACTATGTCGCCGAAATCCTTCTCTTCTCCTCTCCGATGATCGTTGAGCTCGGCGCTACGGGCGGCTACGGCCTCCAGTTCGTCGGCTACTCCGAATTCAACAAGGCGAGAGAAAGAGACGAAGCCGGCAACATCATCGGCGCAGAAGAACCGACCCGTCCGTTCTCCGGCGTCCGTCTCCTCGGCGACTATCAGTTCTCCATCACCATCGGCGCAGATTACCTGCCGTACTTCTTTGAAATGCTTTACGCCGGTGTCGCTCCGCTGGCCCGCGCCATGTGGCTGCCGGCAAACGTCGACATCTCTGATGAAGGCCAGGGCGCGCACTTCAACGAAAACTTCACGCTTGCCAACTGCCAAGATACGATCAATGCCGCCCGCTACAAGAGCGACAACCGCCTCTCCTGCGGCCCGTACATCCTGCAGTCCTACGACAAGACGGCTGCTGAAGCCATCCTCGTGATCAACGATAACTACAAGGGCGACTATCAGGGCCAGAAGCCGAACATCGAAAAGATCGTCTACAAGAAGGTCGTTACCGAAACGATGCTCGACGCGCTGAAGACCGGCGAAGTCGACCTGCTGACGACGCTTGCAGAAGGCCCGCAGATCAAAGACGCACTTGCCCTCGTCGACAACGGCGGCTTCAACTTCACGAAGTATGAACGCAACGGCTACGGCAAGATCATGTTCCAGTGCGACTTCGGACCGACGCAGTTCGTCAACGTCCGCAAAGCCATCGCACACCTCTTCGACCGCAACTCCTTCGCCGATACGTTCTGCGGCGGCTTCGGTTCCGTTGTCCACGGCCCGTACGGCTTTGCCATGTGGATGTACAAAGAGAAGGAAGACGAGCTGAACAAGACGCTCGATACCTACGAATACGACACCGCAACCGCAATCAAGCTCCTTGAAGATGACGGCTGGACCCTCAACGAAAAGGGTGAAGCCTACACCGACGGTATCCGCTATAAGAAGGTCACGGCCGAAGAAGCCGGCGACTACGAGCACAACGTCACCCTGTCTGACGGCACCGTCCTGATGCCGCTGATCATCGAATGGGCCTCCACCGAAAGCAACCCCGTCTCCGACCTGATCTCCGTCCGCCTCGCCAACAGCGACGACACGAAGAAAGCCGGCATGCAGATCAACCAGAGCGTTATGACGTTCGGCGAACTGCTCAACTGGATGTACCGTGACGACTCCGAAGGCGCGCAGTACGGCGTCAAGAAGTACGGCATGTACAACCTGGCCACTGGCTTTACGCCGGCCTACGACCAGTCTTACAGCTACTCGCTGGATCCGGCGTTCGTCGCACAGGGCTACAACCAGAACTACATCTTTGACGAACAGCTCGACAAGCTGTCCATGGATATGGTCTACGGCGTCGATCCCAGCGACAAAGAAGGCTACTGCCAGAAATGGTTCGACTTCATCGTCCGTTGGAACCAGCTTCTGCCGGAAATCCCGCTGTACTCCAACATCTACCACGATGTGTACAACGAAAAGCTGAAGAACTGGGACGTCGACAACTTCTGGGATCTGACGTACGGCATCCTGTACGCCTGGGTCGAAGAATAATCGATCAACTGCAAATCGAAGCATAG
Source organism: uncultured Eubacteriales bacterium (assembly GCA_905205975.1). Lineage (GTDB taxonomy): Bacteria > Bacillota > Clostridia > Oscillospirales > QAMX01 > QAMX01. Next base: position 12,808 of record CAJLFQ010000035.1, read on the forward strand.
CACCACTCTTCTGACACAGCACTGACGTACTCAACGGGGAGGGACGATCAAACGGCCGTCCTTCCCCGTTCCTTTTTATTCGACGCCCGAACGATTCGGGCCCCCAAGAGCCTGTTCGGGCCTCGAATAAAAAGGAACGCTTCCCGCGCGGAACGCGCAATTACTATCAAAGAAACTTGGTGATCGGATGACAAAGTACATTTGCAAGCGAATCCTGTACATCGCCATCGTCTTTACGGTGATCGGATTCCTGATGTTTTATCTGTACAACATGATTCCGGGCGACCCGGCCCGTGCTGAGCTTGAACCGCGCCGCCAGGAACTGATTAAAAAAGGCACCTACGAACAGGAATATCAGGCGGTGCGCCAACGCCTTGGCCTCGATAAACCGGTGACCGTCCGCTTCTGGAAGTGGTTCGGCGGCCTGGTGACGGGCAACTTCGGCGAATCCACTTTCTACCGTCAGCCGATCATTGACGTCGTCAAGGGGCCTATGCAGACGACGATTTTTATCAACATCTTTTCGACGATTCTGGCGCTTGCCATCACGATTCCGCTCGGCATCCACTGCGCCGTCAAACGCGGCTCCAAGCTGGATAACGGCGTGCAGGTTGCGTCCATCATCGGTTACAGCATCCCGATCTACATCATCGCGCTGGTCATGATTTATCTGTTCTGTGTGCTGATCCGGATTTTCCCGGTCAGCGGCATCAAAACGCCGGGTTCCGACTATACGGGTCTCCGCGCGTTTGTCGATAAGCTGTACTACATCACGCTGCCGCTGATTGTCATGACGATCAGCTCGCTGGGCGGCATGACGCGTTATGTCCGCGCCGCCATGATTGAAGCGCTCAGCATGGATTACGTCCGTACGGCGCGCGCCAAAGGTCTCCGCGAAAAGGTCGTCATCTATTCGCACGCATGGCGCAACGCCCTGCTGCCGGTCATCACGCTGGTCATCGGCTGGTTTTTGGGCATCTTCAGCGGTTCCGTCATCATTGAAAATACGTTTGGTCTGAACGGCATGGGCAGCCTGTATTACATCGGCCTCAACAATCAGGACTATGCGCTGGTTCTGGCCATGCAGATGTTCTATACGATCGTCAGCTTGGTCGGCATCCTGATCACCGACTTGAGCTACGGTCTCGTTGACCCGCGTATCCGGGTTGATAAGTGAGGAGAAACGCCATGGAAAATTCCAAAAAGAAAAAGAATACGGGCTTCCGGTGGCTGCGCCGTCTCTTCTTCGGCTCCAAAAAAGAGATGGATATCTTCACCGAAGAGCAAATGCAAAGCCCAATGCGGACGATTGTCACCAAATTCCTGCACAACCGTCTCGCCATGATCGCACTGATCGTTTTCATCGCAATCTTCCTGTTCGTCATGATCGGGCCGGCATTCTTCCCGCTGGATCTCGGCTACAGCGACAGCACGCAGAATAACATCGGACCGGGCTACAACATGATGAGCATCCCGTCCGCGCTGAAAAAGGATGTCGTCAAAATCTCTCCGTCCGCCCGCTTCGGCGTCGGCATCGACAGCGAGGGCAAGGTTTATACCTGGGGCAAAACGAAGCTGAGCCGCACGCGCAGCATCGAAAAGATTCCGGCCATCGTCAAGAGCTCGAAGGTCATTGACATCGCCGCCGGGATTGACCACGTCGTCGCGCTGACCGAAACCGGCGACATCGTCGTCTGGGGTTCCACGATGAACGGGCAGGACGAAGTGCCGAACGCCGTTCAGAAACTCAAAGCGAAAGACATCCGCCAGCTCGCAGCCGGCAACCAGATTTCCGCCGTCGTCACGACGGACGGCCGCCTCTTCATGTGGGGCAACGTCCTGAACGTTGACGCCAAGGTCGAAGAAGAATATCAGGGCCGCATCGCCAAGGTCGCTCTGACTTCCTTTGGCTATATCTCCCTGCTCGATGACGGCAACGTCGCCTTCACCGGTATGAAGAAAAGCTCCATCTCCAAAGTGCCCGAAGAGCTGTTGACAGGCGGCAACGTCGTCGACATCACCGCGGGCGATTCCTGCTGCGCCGCCCTGACCAAAGACGGCAGAATCGTCATCTGGGGCAACACCACGCACGGCGAAGAGAATATTCCGACCGAAATTGACGGCAAATTCGTCTCGGTTCAGGGCGGCAAATATCACTTTACCGCGCTCACCGATACGGGCCGCCTTTACAGCTGGGGCGAAGACCTCTTCGGCCAGTCCGACGTTCCGTCCGGCCTCGCCAAAGAAAAGGTCACCGCATTCTACACCAATTATTTCCAGAACTACGCGCAGACCGAAAGCGGCAAACTGTATAAATGGGGCCTCAAGGGCTACATCCTCGGCACCGATAACCTGGGCCGCGACATTTTGACGCGTCTCATCAACGGCGGCCGTATGACCATGACGGTCGGCGCCGTTGCCGTCATCATCTCCACCATCATCGGCGTCGTCCTCGGTTCGCTCGCCGGTTATTTCGGCGGCAAAGTCGATATGGTCATCATGCGTATCGCCGAAGTCGTCGGCGGTCTGCCGTTCCTGCCGTTCGCCATGATTATGTCGGCGGTCGTCAACTCCATCATGACCGAATCGCAGCGCATCTACCTGATCATGGTCATCCTCGGTATCCTTTCATGGACGAGCATCTGCCGTCTGGTTCGCGCGCAGGTCTTTGCCGCCCGTGAAAGCGAATACGTCACAGCGGCGAAAGCCATGGGCGTCTCCGAACGGAAAATCGTCTTCCGCCACATCCTGCCGAACGTCATTTCCATCGTCGTCGTCAGCGCAACGCTTGACTTTGCGACCAGCATGCTGACCGAATCGTCGCTGTCGTACCTGGGCTTCGGCGTTTCGCCGCCGCAGCCGACGTGGGGCAATATGCTGAAGGGCGCCAATAACTCCATCGTCATCCAGCAGTACTGGTGGCAGTGGGTCTTCACGTCGCTCATCTTCGGCATCTGCACCATCTGCATCAACACCGTCGGGGACGGGCTGCGCGACGCAATCGACCCCAAATCGAATGAACGTTAAGGAGGCGTTTTGGATATGGCATTGCTTGAACTCAAACATCTGAAAACGTTCTTCAAAACGCGCCGCGGCATCGTGAAAGCCGTCAATGACGTTTCCTATTCGGTCGAAGCCGGCAAAACGCTCGGTGTCGTCGGTGAATCCGGCTCCGGTAAGAGCGTTTCCGCCATGAGCATCCTCCGCCTGCTGGACGGCAACGGCTACATCGAAAGCGGCGAAATCCTCTTCAACGGCGTAGACCTCACGAAGCTCGACATCGAGCAGATGTATAAGATCCGCGGCAACGAAATCTCCGTCATCTTCCAGGAACCGATGACGAGCCTGAACCCTGTTTTCACCATCATGCGCCAAATGCAGGAGCCGTTCCTCATCCACCAGGGCCTCTCCAAAAAAGAAGCCGAAAAGCGCGTGATTGAGATGCTTTCCGACGTCAAGATTCCGAACCCGGAAATCGTCGCCAAGCAGTATCCGCATCAGCTCTCCGGCGGGATGCGGCAGCGCGTCATGATCGCCATGGCGCTGGCGTGCCGTCCGAAGCTGCTGATCGCCGACGAACCGACGACCGCCCTCGACGTGACGATTCAGGCACAGATCCTGAAGCTCATGAACGACCTAAAAAAGGAACGCGGCACGTCCATCCTGTTCATCACGCATGACTTGGGCGTCATCAACCAGATGGCCGACGACGTCGCCGTCATGTACTGCGGACAGGTCGTCGAACTGTCCCCGGCGCACATCCTGTTTGCAAAGCCGGAATTCTCACACCCGTATACGCACGACCTGATGATGTCGGTGCCGCGTCTGGATACGCCGGTTCACGTTCGCCTGGATGCGATCCCGGGCGCCGTTCCGCATCCGCTCGACCTGCCGAAGGGCTGTAAATTTGCCCCGCGCTGCAAATTTGCGACGGACCGCTGCCGCTGCGAGGAACCGGAACTGGTTCAGATCTCCGAACATCAGCAGATCCGCTGCTTCTATCCGAGGGAGGAGGATCGGCATGTCGAACGATAACAAAAAAGTCCTGCTGCGCATCAGCGGCCTGAAACAGTATTTCCCGCTGAAAAAACGCGGCATGTTCGTCAAAGCGAACGATGGCGTTTCCATCGATATCTATGAGGGCGAAGTGTTCGGCCTCGTCGGCGAATCCGGCTGCGGCAAATCCACCCTGGGGCGGACGATTTTGCAGCTTTACCGCCAGACCGACGGCCGGACGATGTATTACGGCCGTTCTCTGAAAGACCTGGCGCCGGAATACGTCAAGAAAACGCTCAAACACCTCCCGGCCATGCACAAACGGATGCAGATTCTGGCCTCCAAACGCGACGCCCTGCAAAAAGCGTATGACGCCGCCGATGAACAGACCCGCTTCAAAATGCACGCCGAATACGATGCGGCGGTCAAAGCCGCGCACGACGCGCTGCTCGATATCGCCAACCTGATCGGCGGCTTCGTCATCGCCGACGATTACCGCCCGGTGCAGGACGCATTCATGCGCGTCTATCACCTGAGCTTGAAGCGTCGCGCAGAACTCGAAAAGAAAAAGAAAATCCAGCTCGATTACGATTCACTGGCCTATCGCATTGAAAAGACAGGCAAAGGCGCTGACAAGCTGGAGCCGGTTCAGCAGAAGCTCCGCGAAGCGGATCAGATTCTCGCCGGGATCGACGAGGAGTTGCGCCAGGCAGAAGCTGCGATTGACGAGATGCGCCGCGCATACGCCGGCAATCCGGAGTTTGAAAAATACGAAGCCTACCTCGATGACGGCATTGACCTTGCCCGCCTGACAACGGCGGAAATGCGCACCCTGCGCAGCGATTTGCAGCTGATTTTCCAGGATCCGTATTCCTCGCTGAACCCGCGTATGACCGTCGGCCAGATCATCGGCGAAGGCCTGCTGGCACACGGCCACTTCAAAAAGAATGACGACCGCATGCAGGAGGAAATCCTCCGCGTGATGGACGAATGCGGCCTCCAGCCGTACTTCCTGCACCGCTATCCGCACCAGTTCTCCGGCGGTCAGCGGCAGCGCATCGGCATCGCCCGCAGCCTGGCGGTCCGCCCGAAATTCGTCGTCTGCGACGAGGCTGTTTCCGCGCTGGACGTTTCGATTCAGTCGCAGATCATCAACCTGCTGCAAGACCTGCGTGAACAGCAGAACCTGACATACCTGTTCATCACGCATGACCTGTCCGTCGTCAAATACATCAGCGACCGGATCGGCGTCATGTATCTGGGCAACATGGTGGAGCTTGCCGACTCGGCAGAAATCTTCGCCAACCCGCTGCACCCGTACACCAAGGCGCTGCTTGCTGCCATCCCGACGACCGATGTGGATGGCAACAAGGATCTTGTCATCCTCGAAGGCGATATCCCAAGCCCGGTCAATCCGCCGAGCGGCTGCAAGTTCCACACCCGCTGCGCTTACTGCACGGAGAAGTGCAAGCATGTCACGCCGGAGTGGCGTGAAATGGGTCCGAACCACTTTGTCGCATGCCACCGCGTCGAAGAAATTCAGCGCGGCGAGGCGTAAGCCGCGGCCATGCTCTTTCGCAAAAAACTGGAAGGCGGCCTGAACGCGCTGACAGAGAAGAACCATAAGGATGAGGGTCCGGAACGCCCGCCCCTGAAAAGCAGTATGGAAAAAGGCGATCTGTTTGCCATGATTTTCTCGGCGCTGATCACGATTCTGCCGGTTGTCCTGCTCGTTTTGCTGGTCATCGTCGCAGTCGGGTATCTCTTCTTTTTCCACTGACGCGCTGCGTCCGTTCATCCGAGCGGACGGTGCAGCTGCACAAATGTCACTTCACCGGCGTACGGCTTCCTGCTGTACGCCGGTTTTTCAAACCCGTCCATTTACACCGTCCATCCACACCATTCACACACAAAGAAAGAAGGCGCTTGTCTATGCCCATCCGGAAACTGACGTTCGGGACGCCGGAAAAAATCGTTCCCTCCCGCTTCTGCAAAAACTTTGCCTTTACGCCGGGCGATGTCGTGTTCCCCGCGGACTGTATCGATGCGCGCCCTGTCGCAGGCGGATTCCGGCTGGAATTTCCGCTGGCCGCAGATGAACACGTCTATGGCTTTGGTCTCCAGCTGAAAGAATTCGACCACAAAGGCCATAAAGTGACGCTGCGCGTCAATGCGGACCCGGTTAAGGCGACCGGCGATTCACACGCGCCGGTTCCGTTCTTTGTGACGACCCGGAACCGCGGCTTCTATCTCGATACGGCGCGCGCCGCAGAGTTTTACTGCGGCTATCCGAAACTGCATCAGAAGGCGGCGTCCGGCGGAATGGCCGGCGCGACGGAAGACCTGTATGCCGCCCGGAAACAGACGGTTGAAACAATGATGAGCATCCGGATCCCGGGCGCGGCGGGGGTCGACCTGTATGTGATCGAGGGCGAAAACCTGACCGACGTCGTCGCGCAGTATAACCGGATGTCCGGCGGCGGCTGCGACGTCCCGGCATGGGGGTTGGAACCGCTCTTCCGCTGCTATTACAAATACGGCGAGACAGAAATTTTAGAGATCGCCCGGTATTTCCGCGAAAAAAACATCGACTGCGGCATCATCGGTTTGGAACCCGGCTGGCAGACGCAGACATATCCCTGCTCGTTTGTCCCGTCGCGCGAGCGCTATCCGCACTTTGAGGCGATGATCGAGACGCTCCGGTCGATGCACTATCATGTCAACCTGTGGGAACACTGCTATACGCATACGTCGTCGCCGATTTATGAGGCGCTGTACCCGTATGCGGGTACCTATCCGGTCTGGGGCGGTCTGGCGCCGGACTTCACGCAGGAAGAGGCGTCCAAAATTTTTGCCGAACATCACCGCGATACGCTCGTCAGGCTGGGCGTCGACGGCTTCAAACTGGATGAATGCGACAGCTCCGACTATACGGGCGGCTGGTCCTTCCCGAATACGGCGGAATTCCCGTGCGGCGCAGACGGGGAACAGATGCATGCGCTGCTGGGTACGCTGTACGCGCAGACCATCCTCCGCGCGCTGGACGGTGAGCCGACGCTCTCTTCGATCCGCAGCATGGGCGCGCTGGCCGCGCCGTATCCGTTTGTCTTGTACAGCGACTTGTATGATCATACGGACTTCATCCACGGCGTCGTCAATCAGGGCTTTTCCGGCCTGCTCTGGTCGCCGGAAGTCCGCGAGGTCGGCTCCAAAAAAGAGTTGATCCGGCGTCTGCAAACGGTCGTTTTCTCTGTCCAATGCCTGATCAACGCATGGGCGTATGAAGACTGCTATCCATGGAAACGGTTCGACTGCGAGGACGAGGTGCGCGCGTTGATGCACCTCCGCACGACACTGATCCCCATGCTGAAAGAGGCGTTCTGCCGGTACCATGAGACGGGCGTTCCGCCCATCCGCGCGCTGGTCATGGACTACACCGACGACCCGGAGACATATGCCGTCGACGACGAATACCTTTTCTGCGGCAGCCTGCTGGTTGCGCCGCTCACGGCGGACAGCGATACCCGGCGCGTCTACCTGCCCAAAGGCACATGGCGGGATTACTATACCAAAGAACCGGTCGAGCCGGGCTGGCATACCGTCACGACAGAGCAGATCCCTGTCTACGAAAAAGTGTAGAGACTTGCTCAAACCGGTTGACCATCCGGCGGTCAGGGATAATGAACCCTGACCGCCGGCGTATGGAAAGGCCGTGTTTTCAGAAAAAAACCACACTTCAACCTCATCCGGGTTCGCAGCTGGAACATTGGGTATCGTACAAGCCAGCGGCCATGCCGCAGGCATAACCGCGTCTCCTGTTCATGGGAAGGCTCCGAATGCGCCCGGACAAAGCAAGAACACAGAGAAAACGCAGCTGGTTCGTCGCCTGCCGAAAGCACGCCGCTTTTTTCGCAGCCGGAACATCCGGAAACCGCCAAAGCCTTCCCCTATGCAGGGGAAGGTGGCGAAAGCAATTTTCCGTGAAAATTGTTTTCGCCGGATGAGGTCGAACACTCCGTATCCACCGAGGCACCCCGCAGCCCCAACCCACCGAACTCCACCCACCGTTCTCCCCTCCCACAAAAAAATCTGTCTTTTTTCGCGAAGGGGCTTGACAAACGAAGGCAAATCTGGTATCATATATCTTGCTGATTGTGTCGGATATCACGATTCAGATTTGCTGGTGTAGCTCAGTTGGTAGAGCAGCTGATTTGTAATCAGCAGGTCGGGGGT
>CAJLFQ010000036.1 GCA_905205975.1 uncultured Eubacteriales bacterium
TGATATCCGGATCAGGGGATCCTGACTGCGCCATCCCGTGCAGAACGGCGGCAATACGATTTCGCTCGTGCATCAGATAACGCGTATATAGCGCGGCATCCGCATCGAAGGGCCGGCTGATTTCGAGGTAAAGCGGATCCTGTTCGATCGGGACGCCTTTTCGAACGGAAAAACATTCATACAGACGGCCATTGTCTTCGCATAAGACGAAATTGACAATCCCAAAACCCTGTTGTGCCAAACTATGACGCAGCACATTGGCGCGCGTCATGGGCTGCAAGATAAACAAACGGGGATCCTGCGCACAAATCTGATCTTCTGCCAGAATCTGCGCAATGGTTTCTCCGCCCATCCCGGCAATCACGGCGCAGTCATGCGGAATGTCATGCACGGGTGCAAGGCCGTTGCCGAGCAGCGGGACGGCACAGCCGTCCATGCGGCATGCCGCAATATTTTTGACGGCGGTTTCCAAAGGGCCGGGGCGGATATCGCAGCAATATGCGCGGGCAATGCGGCCTGTCTGCAAAAGATAAAGCGGCAAAAGACCGTGGTCGGAGCCAATGTCCGCAAGCGCATTGCAGCTTGGGACAAGCGCCGCCACGGTCAGCAGCCGTTTTGAAATTTTGAGCTCCATCGCGGCATTCAAAAGCTTATTCAGCTTTTTCTTTACCGGCGAGGAAGGCGTTCAGTTTCTCGAGCAATGCGTCGCAGTCGGTGTTGTGAACGGCACAGGCCTGCTCAATGGTTTCGCCGCGGGAAGCCGGGCAGCCCAGGCAGTGCATGCCGATTTCAAAGAAGAACTGCGCCAGTTCGATGTCCATTTCAAGCGCGTCGCCGATCAGGGTATCTTTTGTGATTTTCATATAGAATTCCTCCGTTTTGTCAGTTGGTATGGCCGGTTCAGAACCGGCAGCAGAATTACCCACTATAGTTAGTATACCACGAATGCCATAAAAATGCAAGCAAAACATGCAAAGAAATGCACAGCATAGAAAAAAGGGCGATTGAATACATCAATCGCCCTTTTTCAGCGCGTGTTATTGATTTCTCACGGTAATGCCTTTGGCATCGAGTGCAGCAACGATGGTATCGATATAGGGGGCAATTTCCGAACGCGTCAGCGTTTTCTCGGCCGAGGCAAACGTAAAGCGAACGGTAACGCTGTTGGTGAAATCGTTTTCATAGATGCCGATCAGGCGGACATCCGACAAAAACGCACAGGCATGCGCTGTCCAAACGGCGGCCAGCTCGCCGTACGGGACATCTTTCGCGACTGTAAACGTCAGGTCAACATCAATGCCCGGGAACTTACCGGGGGTCACGTATGTGATCTCCGAACCGGTGAGGCTGCCGAAGGTATCCATATCGATCTCGGCAAAAACGATGGCCGCCTTTTTGTCGATCCGGTTCCGGTTCAGCGGGTGGAGCGTTCCGAGGAAGCCCAGCGACTCACCGTGATAAGAGATGCCGATGGTGTTCTTCGGATGCTGCCATGCGTGTGTGGGCGCAATCCGGTCGAACGTGAACGATTCATGGCGCAGTGTGCGGCTCAAAAAGACGAGCATATCGCGCAGGCGGAAGAAGAGCGTCTTTTCGGTTTCTGTCCGGGAGAACAGTGCGATCCCGAGCCGTTTTCGTTCGTTGCAGGTGCCGTCCGGCTTGCGGCCGTCGATGACCTTTGCAATTTCAAATATGCCGAAGTCAGCAGCGTAGAGCTTGTTGTCGTTGATTTCGGCAAGCAGCGTCGGTATCATGGAATTGCGCAGAACGACCTGTTCCGGATTGATAGAGTTGATGATGCGGACGTTTTCTTCGACGTCAATGCCGATTTCTTTCCAGCGTTTTGCGTCGCACCAGAGATAGGAATGCGTTTCGTGCAGGCCGTACTTTTCGACCAGCAGATCCTTGGCAGATTCCTCGTCGGTCGCCGCAACGCGCAGACGGACAGGGGAGAGCGCACTCTTCGTGGTTGAAATCGCAAAGTTGTCATAGCCGTAGATGCGCGTGATCTCTTCGATAATGTCGGCGCGAATGGTTACGTCTTTGGTTGCGCGCCATGTCGGAACGCCGACCGTGAAGTGCTGACCGTCAAAAGCAACCGTAAATCCAAGGGAAAGAAGCGTCCGCTCAATCTGTTCAGCGGATAGATCGATGCCGGTATAGCGGTCGACAAACGGCTTGTCGAATTCGATGGTGACAGGCGCGTAGCGGCGGACATAGCAATCGGTCACGGAGGAGATGACTTCTGCGCCGCTGTCAATCTGCTTCACCAGATAGATGAACCGTGCAGCGGCCTGCATGGTCAGTTCCGGATCCAGGATTTTTTCATAGCGCATACTGGCATCCGTGCGCAAGCCGAGACGGCTGGATGTTTTGCGGATGCTGACGCCGTCAAAGTTGGCGGATTCAATGAGGCAGGCATCGGTATCGTCTTCGATTTCAGAGTCGAGACCGCCCATCACACCGGCGATAGCGACCGGCGTATCGCCGGTGCAGATCATCAGCATGGCGGGATCAATGCTGCGCATGGTGCCGTCCAGCGTTTGAAATTCAAAGGGCGTTTCAAAACGGCGCACAGTAACAGACGAGACGCGGCGCAGGTCAAATGCGTGCATCGGCTGACCGAGCTCCAGCATGATGTAGTTGGTCAGATCCGTCAGCAGGTTGATGGCGCGAACGCCGCAATAGAAGAGGCGGATGCGCAGATTGACCGGGGAGATTTTTTCCCGGATGTTCCGGATTTTGACGGCGGTATAGCGGTAGAGCAGCTCGGTGTCCTGCGCCTCAACGGAGACCGCCGGAAGATTTTCATAGGCGATGCAGTCTGCGACAGCAACGGAACGGAGCGGGCGCCCCGTCAGCGCGGAAAATTCGCGGGCAATGCCGTAATGTCCCCACAGATCCGGCCGGTTGGTCAGCGATTTGTTGTCCACCTCGAAGATGGTGTCTTCGATCTGGAAGAGCTTTTTGATGTCTGTTCCGAGCGGAAGATCATCCGCCAAAACCATCAGACCGGAATTGTCCGCGCTGATGCCGAGCTCCGCCTCAGAACAGCACATGCCCTGCGAGGGATAGCCGCCGACGGTTGCAGTGCGAATGGGCGTTCCGCCGACCATGCCGCCATCCTGCGCAAAAGCGACCGTCATGCCCTCGGCGACGTTCGGTGCGCCGCAGACACAGTCCACAACGCCGCTGCCGGTGTCAATTTTCAACAGATGCAGCTTTTTGGAGTTCGGATGCGGGTCAACCGAAAGGACGCGGGCGACGATGACGTTTTCCAGATCGCGGCCCTTTTCATAGATTTCTTCGACCTCAGCGGTCGAAAGCGTAAATTTACGGATCAGCGCTTCGCAGTCCAGACCGGAGAGATCGACATATTCGTTGATCCAATTCATTGATACGAGCATTGTTTCGTCCGCCTTTCTTTAGTTATGGAACTGCGCGAGCGCTTTCAGATTTCCGCTGTTCAGATCCCGGATATCCCGGATGCCGTATTTCATCATGGCAAGACGGGTGAGGCCAAGACCAAATGCAAACCCTGTATACTGATCCGGATCGATGCCGCCCGCGGTTAGAACATTCGGGTGGATCATGCCACACGGGCAGAGTTCCAGCCAACCAGAATTTTTGCAGGAGGGACAGCCGGCACCGCCGCAGATCAGGCAGTTGATGTCCAATTCAAAACCCGGTTCGACGAAGGGGAAGAAACCGGGGCGCAGACGAACACGGATGTCCTTCTGGAATACTTCGGAAAGCATGGTTTTCATGAAGTAGATCAGGTTGGAAATCGAAATGTCCTTGTCAATCATGATGCCTTCCATCTGGAAAAAGGTGTTTTCGTGGCAGGCGTCGATGGATTCGTTGCGGAAGCAGCGGCCGGGGAAGATGGCTCTGACCGGAACGCCGTATTTGCGCATGATTGCATTCTGTGCAGCAGACGTGTGTGTTTTCAGCAGCTGTCCGTTGTCCAGATAAAAGGTATCCTGCATATCGCGCGCCGGATGGTTCTTTGGAATATTCAGCGCTTCAAAACAGTTGTAGTCGTCGACGACTTCAAAATAATCTTCAACGGTAAAGCCCATCGAGAGGAAAATCTGCTCCAGCTCGCGGCGGACCAGCGTAATCGGGTGATAGGAACCCTGCGTCAAGTCGGTCGGCAGCGTGATGTCATACGCTTCCGCGCTGTTGACGAGCTGTTCCAATTCGGCGGCACGCAGACGTTCAGCAGCGGCCGTCAGTTTTTCTTCAATTGATTTTTTGAGGTTGTTGATCTCCTGTCCCATTTCGCGCTTTTCCTCGCCGGAATAGCTTTTGAGATCCTTGAGGAGCTCGGTCACAGACCCTTTTTTGCCGAGAAAGGCAATGCGCGCCTGCTCCAAAGAGTCAGTATCTTTGAGCGATGCAAGGCGGGCTTCAAAGGCTGCTTTGATTTCCGTCAGCTTGGTTGTCATGATAACGTCTCCTGTTATTGATTTCTGCCGCGATACAAAAAACGGCGTGCGGCGCCGCCGAAAGGATCAGAAACTGTCATTCAAGAAAATGGAGCGCCTGCGGAAAACCGAATGGAGGACGGCTTCGTTGCTGTGTACACAGATGTCTGGCTTGTACATTGCACCGTTCAGGTCGAGTGCGCCGATGCACAGCTGCCCCAACGTGCGGATATCAATCGAAAGATCCGGCTGCTGGATGTTTTCACGGGCGGCGTGGTGACCACAGACGGAAAACGTTCCGTTGTTCTGCGGCATGAAATCATCCTGAACGGCGACGGAAAACGATGCATTTTCCGGCTTGCGGAGCAGTGCAAGTGCCTGCGCGGCATTGACAAGCCGCAGCTGTGCATTGGTGTCGCAGATATGCTGGAACGCGTGCGGCGTGTCCACCATGGATGCGAGCGGCAGATCGTCCGGTAAAACAATCCGGATAGATCGCATTTCCGCCGTCAAACGGCCGAGCAGCGCAAGAATCGCGCGGAAACCGGCCGGAGTTGTGCAGGCGAAATCGCGGACATCCACAACGCGCCAATCAGGCCGCTCACGGAATGCATGGTAGGTGAGATAGGCGGCATCACCGTCAGGGCCTTCCAGCAGAAAACGCGAAACGCCGTCAGAAAACGGATCGCCCCGGTTTTCCTGCGCCGTTTGTGCGTCTGTGCGGAAAACACAGGCATTGTAGCGCTTGGCAAACGCGTTGTGGAGCGCGGTAAATCGGGCGGTCGCCTCGCCGGCTGCAACGCGCATGATGCGCCAGTTGGTCTGAAACTTCTGCAAAGCATGCGGCTCGATTTCATACCGGTGCGCATCGAAAAACATGTCATAGCCGAACTTGCGGTAAAAAACATGGGAGAATGGGTAGAGGACGGAAAAAACCTCACCGCGCTCATATGCGGCATCCAGCACGGGACGGAACATGCTGCGGATAGCGCCGTGTTCCCGGTATTCCGGCAGCGTTGCCACACCGCCGATGCCGCCCATTCTGACAATCTGGCCGTCAAACCAGACCCGGTAATCGTGATCTGCCATGCAGGCCGCCATGATACCGTCTTCGGTAAAGGCACCCCACCAGTTTTCGGCGGAACCCTCACCGGCACGAATCGCCTCTGCACGCGCTTCCATATCTCGTTTCTGAACATAGGCAATGGCACGAACTTTTTCACCGGCGAGAATATCCTCCGTTGTAAAGTGTCTGATTGTCATACTGAGCCTCCCATGAACTTCCATACCTTACATTATACCATAGGATGCAGAAAAAAACAAGATTTCAAAGCCGTTTGCAGATAGAAAGCGCCTTACGCCCGGGCAAATCAAATGCCTGTCTGCGCCGAATCGTGCGGCAGACGCATACCGAGCGCGATCAGACGTGCGGCATTGCAGGCTTCGTCAAACAGCGTTTCAGCCGCTGCCGCGGCGACAGCCTGAAAATCGGCGGGCACACGGTTGACCGCACAGACAGCGGACGCACCGTGTTCGCACAGACTTTCGCTGACGTGCTTGGCTGTGCCGCTCAATACAATCACAGGCGTGCGGCCTGCGGAAGCAAGCACGCCGGAAATGGCCTTGCCCATCAGCGTTTGCTCGTCGGTGCAGCCTTCACCGGTGAGGATCAAGTCGGCTTTTTCTGCGGCCTCCGCAAAATGGAGCAGCCGGAGAACGGCCTGAATCCCGGAGGTCAGCGTGCCGTTCAAAAATGCGGCAATCCCGCCGCCGAGTCCGCCGGCAGCACCGGCGCCGGAAAATGCCTGGACATCAAACCCCGTGCCCTTTGCAATCACGCCTGCAAGTGACTGCATGCCGGCATCCAGCAGGCAGACGGTTTCCGGTGAGGCACCCTTCTGCGGCGCATAGACATACGCGGCGCCGTTGGGGCCGAAAAACGGATTGGTGACGTCACAAAGACCAAAAAGAGAAACGCCGGCCAATGCGCGGTGTGCCTCTGAACAGTCAAATGCCGCCACGCAGTGCAGCGTTTTGCCGCATGGCAGAAAAGCGGTTCCATTTTCATCCAAAAAGCGGACGCCCAAAGCGGCTGCAAGACCGCATCCGGCGTCGTTGGAGCCTGTTCCGCCGAGTGCAAGCATGATGGTCCTGCATCCGCGCTGAACGGCATCCTGAACCACGGCGCCGAGCCCAAAGGTTGAGGCGGTTTCCGGTTCCCGGCGTGCAGCGTACATCGGGACGACGGAAGCGGAATCAATGACGGCTGTGCTGTTCAGCATGGCATACTGCACCGCAACGGGGTTTCCATAGCCGTCGACGGTGGAACAAACGACCGGTTTGCCGCCTGCGGCGATCAGACAGTCAGCCGTTCCTTCGCCGCCGTCTCCGAGCGGCATTTGAACGACAGACTCAATAGGCAGAATCTGCCGAAATGCCCGGGTCATGATGGAAGCGGCCTGCGGCGCAGACAAAGTACCCTTAAATGAATCCGGTGCGACTAAAAGGTTCATTCAAAACATCCTTTCCGGTGACATCCAAAGAGGGGTTGAATCGGCATGAAAAATATGGTATGATATGATCATTCTCGCAGTGAAAGGGGTCATTTCTGCATGACTGAATACGGCGTCGGCATCATCGGCATGGGCTTCATGGGCAAAACGCATACGTTTGCACATACCGTGATGCCGTTCTACTACCCAAATCTCCCTTACCGCACCAAACTGATCGGTGCGTGCAATCGCTCACCCGGCGCAGCTGAATCTGCGCGAGACGCACTCGGATTTTCCTATGCGACGACCAATGAAGATGATTTGTTTGCGGATCCGCGCATCCAGCTGATTCATGTGTGCACGCCGAATGCATGCCATGCAGCGCAGGTCACAAAGGCGCTCAAAGCCGGCAAACATGTATACTGCGACAAACCGCTGACGATGACTGCGGCGGAGGCGGATGAACTGGCGGCGCAGGCGGCTGCCAGCGGTCTGACGGCGCAGGTTGCATTCCAAAACCGCTTTTTCCCGTCCACCATGCGGGCGCGTCAGCTGGCGGAAGAGGGCAGACTGGGCGAGATTCTCTGTTTCCGCGCAGAATATCTGCATTCCGGCTCGATTGATCCGAACAAGCCGATGGGGTGGAAACAGGGCGAAATCGGCGGCGTTCTGCTGGATTTGGGTTCCCATGTGCTGGATCTCTTGTATTCGATCATCGGCGGCTTTGATTCCGTTTTCTGCCGCCGCCGCATCCTGTATCCGGCGCGTCCCGGGAAGGACGGGCAAATGCATGAAATCACAGCGGAAGACCATGTGACGCTGATGCTGACGCTGCCAAACGGCGCCTGCGGCACTGTGGAAGCATCCAAAATCGCCACGGGCATCGACGATGAGCTGCGCGTTGAAATCCACGGCACAAAGGGCGCCATCCGCTTCAATCTAATGCAGCCGAACACGCTGTGGTTTTATGACAACACAAAGCCGGAGGCACCGTTTGGCGGCGATCGGGGCTTTACCGCCATCGAATGCACCGCGCGGTATGCGCCGCCGGGAAATGTTTTTCCGTCGCAGAAAAACGGCGTCGGCTGGATCCGTGCACATTGCCACAGCGTCTATACGTTTGTCGATCATGTATACCGCGGAGAACCGGGCACACCATCCTTTGCAGACGGCGCGTACATTCAGCGTGTCATGGAAGCGGCGCAGAAAAGCGCAGCCTCCGGCAGCATCCGAAACATCTGAAGACGTATGTGAAGCATCAGCCAGAGCACATCGAAACGTGCTCTGGCTGATGCATTGAATCAACAAATTCGTCGGATCGCTTAATAATGGTCGGCGCAGGTCTGCGGAAGGCGGCACATCCAGACGTTGCGGTAGCTGACGGTGTTGCCGTGATCCTGCAGAAGCAGCGGACCTTCGGCGACCATTTCCTCAGTCAGCGGAGCACCGGTCACAGATTCCAGCGTCAGGTTGTTGTGAACCGGCAGACCGTTGAAAAGCAGGGTCAGACGCGGTTTTTCAGAGACGGAGCCATCTTCTGCAAAACGCGGCGCACGAAAGATGATGTCATAGGACTGCCATTCCATCGCCGGACGGCAGTTGTTGAACAGGGGGGCATATTTGTCATAGATGGCGGAGCAGTCGCCGCGTCCGCTGTCGACGCCATAGGAATCGAGCACCTGGACTTCGTAGCGACCGTGAATGAAGACGCCGCTGTTGCCCTTGTCCTGACCGTGTTTGTCCGGCATATCCGGGCAGCGGAATTCCAAATGAATAAATGCATCACCGAATACTTCTTTGGTCATGATGTCGCCCGTACCGGGTTTGACCGTCATGAAGCCTTTTTCAATGGTCCAACCGGATTCAGAGCCATCGCGCGTTGTCCAGTTGCTGAAGTCTTTCTCGTTGAAGAGGAAGATCTTTTCGGGTTTTGACATAAAATCGCCTTCCTAAAAAAACGTAATATATGATTGATCGAACGTTTTGCTGTGTGCAGAGCGTTCGCACTGGGAAAACTTATTTTTCAATCATGCGGACGCGGAGAATGCCGGGAACCGCCCGGATCTTTTGGATGACCTCGTCAGACGGCTTCTCGTCGGTATCCAGAATGGTCACTGCGTAATCCTTCTTGGAGCGGTTCGTCATGTGCTCAATGTTGAAGCCGCTTTCAGCAAGGCTGGTCGAGATGAGGCCGAGCATATTCGGAATGTTCTTGTGGATCACGCAGAGGCGGTACTGGTCTTCCTGCGGCATATCGATGTTCGGCAGGTTGACAGAATTGACGATCGTGCCATGCAGAATGTAGTTCTGGATTTCTTCCGCAGCCATAACCGCGCAGTTGTCTTCGCTCTCCGGGGTAGAAGCGCCCAAATGCGGGATGCAGATGGTGTTCTTCATGGTCAGCGTTTTTTCGTTCGGGAAGTCCGTGACATAAGCCGCGACTTTTCCGCTTTCCAGCGCAACAGCCATATCCTCGTCATTGACCAGCTCACCGCGTGCCAAATTGATGATGCGAACGCCGTCTTTCATCTGGGCGATGGATTCGGCGTTGATCATGTGTTTGGTTTCCTGCGTGAGCGGGACGTGCAGCGTGATGTAATCGCAGTTTTCGTAAATTTCTTTGCGGGAGTTGACGCGGTGAATCAGCCGGTTGATGGTCCACGCGCTTTCAACGGTCAGATACGGGTCGCAGCCGTAAACATCCATGCCAAGGCGATAGGCGATGTTGGCGATGTTGGCGCCGATTGCACCGAGGCCGATGACGCCCAGCGTTTTGCCCTTCAGTTCCGGGCCGACAAACTGCGATTTGCCTTTTTCAACGGCTTTGGCCACGCCTTCGGTTCCGGCCAGCGTTTTTGTCCAAGCAATGCCGTCGCTGATTTTACGGGACGCCAGCAAAAGCGCACAGACGGCCAGTTCTTTGACCGCATTGGCGTTGGCGCCGGGCGTGTTGAAAACGGCGATGCCTGCTTCGCTGCAGCGGTCAATCGGAATGTTGTTGACGCCGATGCCGGCGCGGCCGATGCAAAGCAGCTCATCATTGAATGCCATGTTCAGCAAGTCGGCGGAGCGAACCAGAATGCCTTCCGGGTGTTCTGTGTTGTCCGAACAGACAAACTGTGCCGGATCCAGCCGGTCTGTTCCGACCGACGCAATTTTATTCATGAGCTTGATTTCATATTTTCCGTTCTGCATGAAGAAACGCTCCTCTCTTATTTCGTGTGATCTTTTTCGAACTGTGTCATAAACGAGACAAGCGCTTCAACGCCTTCATAAGGCATTGCGTTATAAATCGAGGCGCGCATGCCGCCGACGGAGCGGTGGCCCTTGACACTGACCAGACCGGCCGCTGCGGCTTCTTTGCAGAAAAGCGCATCCAAATCGGCGTCACCGGTTACGAATGTGGCGTTCATCATGGAGCGGCAGTCCGGGCGAATCGGGTTGGAGAACAGGGTGCTTTGATCGATGAAATTGTAAAGCAGAGCCGCTTTCTTCTCGTTCAGCGCTTTCATTGCGGTGAGCCCGCCGATGCTTTCGATGTATTCCAAGACAAGCCCGATCATGTAGATGCAGAAACAGGGCGGGGTGTTGTACATGGAGCCGTTCTGATCCTGAATGGCGTAGTCAAAAACAGAGGGCGTCAGCGGGGAAGCTTTGCCGATCAGATCGCGGCGGACGATGACAACCGTAACGCCGGCCGGTGCAACGTTTTTCTGGGCGCCGGCGTAGATTAGACCAAACCGGCTGACATCAACCGGCTCGGAGAGAATGCAGGAGGACATATCTGCGACGAGCGGAACGGAGCCGGTTTCCGGGATATAGTTCCAGCGGGAACCGTAGATGGTGTTGTTGTAGCAGATATGGACGTAGTCGGCATCCGGCGTGAGATCCAGCGCATCCTGCGCGGGGATATAGGTGAAGTTGTCCGGTTTTGTTGTCGCGGCAAGGTGGGGCTGGCCGTACTTCTGTGCTTCGGTATATGCTTTGCCGGAAAACTGACCGGTGACGATATAATCGGCTTTGTGCGAACCGTTCATCAGGTTCAACGGAATCATAGCAAACTGAGCGCTGGCGCCGCCCTGCAAAAAGAGAACGGCATAATCGTCGGGAATGCCCATGACACGGCGCAGCGCGGCTTCGGCGTTCTGGATGACGGCGTCATATGTTTTAGATCGATGACTCATCTCTGTGATAGACATGCCGCTGCCGTTGTAGTTCATAAATTCGGATGCGGCTTTTTCAAGGACAGGAAGGGGGAGCATCGACGGACCTGCGGAAAAGTTATAGACGCGGTTGTAGTTCATTCAAAAGACCTCCAAATACTGCAAATACTGATTCTGGATTGGCTGCGTCGAAAATGGAGTAGAATTGATGCTGGATACCATCTTCAATTTATCATTATACAGTATGAAAGGAAATGTGTCAAGGAAAAGGTGATTGAAATTGAAGAAGGAAACCATGCGCCGTGTTGGGACATCTTGCTAATCAAAGCAAAAGGTGATATAATAAGGACAGAGAATCACCGGCCGCAGACACCCGGCCGTGAAGAGTTTCCGGGT
Source organism: uncultured Eubacteriales bacterium (assembly GCA_905205975.1). Lineage (GTDB taxonomy): Bacteria > Bacillota > Clostridia > Oscillospirales > QAMX01 > QAMX01. The sequence continues at coordinate 11,482 of CAJLFQ010000036.1, forward strand.
CCTTTCCGGATTCGGCCCAAACAGGGAGGCAGATATGACGTTACAAACCATATTGCAGACGCTGACCGGCAGCTCCGCACCCGCAGGTTTTGAATTCCAGGCGAGCGAGACGCTGAGCGGCGTTCTGAAAAATATCGGCTGCGAAGTGCGGCGAGACAGGCTTGGTTCACTGCTGGCGGTACGCCGCTGCGGCATCCAAAACGCGCCGCTGCTTATGGTCGATGCACATATTGATGAAGTCGGCCTGATGGTGACAACCGTTGACGACAACGGCTATTTGAAATTCGGTGCGCTTGGCGGCGCCGATGCCCGCATTATGCCGGACAGCGAAGTGACGGTTCTTTGTGACCCGCCGATTCACGGCGTTGTCTGCTGCTTACCGCCGCATGTGCAGTCCGCCGATGAAATGAAATCGTTCCCGAAGCTGACGGATCTTGCCATTGACTGCGGCCTGACAAAAGAAACGGCGGAACGCCGTGTTCAGCCGGGAACGCCGGTTGTTTTTCAGAGCGAACCCTGCATGCTGCTGAACAACCGCTTCGTTTCAAAAGCGCTGGACAACCGGCTTTCGGCCGCCATTGTCACCTGCGCACTGGAGAACCTCCAGCAGACAGCGCTCGATTATGATCTTGTTTTCAGTGCAACAGCCATGGAAGAAGTCGGCGGCCGCGGAGCGCGTGCCGCGGCATTCGGGCTGGAACCGGATGCGGCGGTTGTCCTCGACGTTACCTTTGCCGAAGCCAAAAATGTCCCGGCAGACAAATCATTCGGTCTTGACGAAATGACCGTTTGCGTCGGTCCGGAATGCGACCGGCCGCTGACGGCGCTGATCCGTCAGACGGCTGCCGACCTGAATCTGACCGTCCGGCCGGAAGTCTGCCCGAGATCCACAGGGACAAACGGCAGCGATATTCAGATTTCACGCGCGGGCGTTCCGGTGGCGGTGCTGTCCGTACCGATCCGAAATATGCATACGCCTGTGGAACTTGTCTCCATGGAAACGGCGGAAAATGCAGTCCGCCTGCTGACAGAATTTCTGACCCGTTTGAAAGGCGGTGACCTGCTGTGAAATCCATCCTGAAAGCACTCTGCGCGATGGACGGTGTCTCCGGCGACGAAGGCGTCGTCCGTTCAAACATCCGTGCCATGGTTGAACCGTTTGCCGATGAAATCCGTGAAGACCGCCAAGGCAACCTCTGCGTTCTGCGCCGGGGGTCGGCTTCGGGCGATACTGTCCGCATGGTCTGCGCTCATATGGACGAAGTCGGTTTTATTGTGAACCACATTGACGACCATGGCTATTTGATGATCTCTCCGGTCGGCGGCATTGATCTGCGCGTGGCAATGGGCCGGCGGCTGCGCGTTCACGGCCAGCAACGTACGGTCTTTGGCATTACCGGCCTGACGCCGGTGCACCTGGCAGACGAAGAAGAACGGCAGAAAACGCCCAAACAGCTGTATTTGGATATTGGCGCTTCCAGCCACGAAGAAGCGGAGACCGTTGTTGCCGTCGGTGATTTTGCCACCTTTGTCACGGAACCGGCCGATTTGGGCGAAGGTATGTTCAAGGCGAAAGCCATTGACGACCGTTTGGGCTGTGCCGTGATGATTGAACTGCTGCGCACACAAGCACCGTGTGCTTATGATACTTGGTTTGTTTTCTCCACGCGGGAAGAAGTCGGTGGTGCCGGCGCCAAAGCAGCCAGCTTTGCGCTGGATCCGACGGAGGCGCTTGTCCTGGAGGGGACGACGGCGGCCGATGTCGCCAGTGTGGACGGGCCGAAACGCGTCTGCTGCGCCGGCAAGGGGCCGGTCATCAGCTACATGGACCGCTCTGCCATTTACAACCCCGAAATGTTCCGGCAGCTCCTGCGGCTTGCAGCGGACAACGGTATTCAGACACAGACCAAAATGCTCATCGCAGGCGGGACGGATGCCGGCAGCATCACCGTTTCACGCGCAGGGATTCCGTGCGCCGGGATTTCTGCGCCGGTTCGCTATCTCCATGCACCGGCATCGGTGGTTTCGTGGGCTGACTGCGAAGCCATTCTTAAGTTGACGGCTCTGTATTTGAAGAGCGAAAAGGCCTGACATATCATATCGCATATTTAATTTCGTCTGCACTGTCAAGCGAAACGAGACGATATCACATGAAGGTGGTTCCACATGGACAAGCACACATTGTATCTTGATTTTCCTGCACAGCGCTGGGAAGGCGCTTCACCTGTCGGAAACGGCTATTCCGGCGCCATGATTTTCGGCGGGACGCAGACCGAACGCATCCAACTGAGCGAAGAGCGAATCTGGTCCTCGAAGCCTCATGCCGGCGCACCGAAAGATTTTCAGGCAAACATCCGGCGCCTTCAGGAACTGCTCCTGGCAAATCGGCCGGGCGAAGCGGATGCTTTGGCTGCGGAAGCCCTGAAAGATGCGTTTGAATCGATCTGCTCACAGGAGACGGCAGGGGATATCTGGATTGCATTTGACGCGCCGGACGGAGCCATCTCGGATTACCGCCGCGAACTGGATCTTCTGCACGGGATCTCACGCGTGTCGTTTCTGTGCGGCGGAGAATCGATGATCCGCGAGACATTCGCTTCGTACCCGGATCGTGTGATTGTCGCCAGACATACGGGGCGCCACAACGCAACGATCCGCTACAACCGGCAGGATATCCGCCGAACCCGGACGTTTGACGATCAGGGCTTTTCCCTTGCCGATACATACGGCGACTGCGTCGGTGTCGACAGCCTGACCATACAGGGCAATACGATGACGGTCAAAGCGCACCCGAACACGGGCGGCGTACCCTTTACGGTCAAGCTCATGATCATAACAGACGGCCGGCTCACGAATGACGGACAGTCTTTCCGTGTTGAACAAGCCGCTGCAACAGAGTACCGGATTGCCATTCAAACGGGCGGTGAACCGGAGATTCCGACGGATGACTATGAAACACTGAGACAGCGTGCATCTGATGATTTCGCATCGCAGATGGAAAAGAGCGACATCACATTTGACGATCTATGGCTCGAACTGCCGGTAAACAAACGCTTGGAACGCCTGAAAGCAGATCCGGAAGCGCGCGACCCTGGGCTGGCAGCGCTCTATTTTCGCTTCGGCAAGTATCTGCTGGTCTCGTCGAGCCGCCCCGGAACACTTCCGGCAAACCTCCAGGGTGTGTGGAACAACTATATTGCAGCTCCGTGGAACGCAGATTACCACACGAACATCAATCTGCAAATGAATTACTGGCCGGCTGAAACGGCCAATCTGTCCGACTGCACACAGCCGCTCTTTGCCTATATGAATCAAAACCTGCTTGAAAGCGGCAAAAAGACGGCAAAAGACTACTATAACTGCCGCGGCACCGTGACACATCATGTGTCCGATATCTACGGCTTTACGGCACCGGCAGACGGCCTTGTGGGTCTGTGGCCGCTGGGCGGGGCATGGCTCTGCTATGCGATGTGGGAACACTGGCTGTTTACGCGGGATGAATCGTTCCTCCGGCAGACCGCTTATGAGTTCATACACGAATCGGTTCGATTCTTTTTGGATTATATGTTTGAAAAAGACGGCGTGATGCTCTCCGGGCCGTCTACATCGCCTGAAAATCACTATTTCTCCCCGGACGGGAAGGAATGCAGTCTGTGCCTGTCGCCGTCCATGGACATCGAGGTGATCGGCGGGCTGTTCAGATTCTATCTGGAAACAGAAGCCGTTTTGAAAATCGACGCAGATATGGCGAAACAGGCGGAAACGGCACTTGCCAAATTCCCACCGCTGAAAGTCGGCAGACATGGACAGCTGATGGAGTGGCTCGAGGATTACGACGAGCCGGAACCGGGGCACCGCCACATCTCGCATTTGTTTGCGCTCTATCCGGACAACGCGATCAATCCATCAACACCGGAATTGTATGCGGCCGCAAAAAAGACGATCGAACGCCGGCTTGCAAACGGCGGCGGACATACCGGCTGGTCCTGTGCATGGCTGATTGCGCTTTATGCAAGGCTGCATGACGCGCAAGGCGTCGATGAAACGCTCGAAAAACTCTTCACCAAATCAACGCTTCCGAATTTCTTGGATCGGCATCCGCCCTTCCAAATCGACGGAAACTTCGGTGCGGCGGCGGCAATCGCCGAATCGCTGCTCCAGTCGCGGCAGGAAGGCGATACGACAGTCATCGAACTGCTCCCGGCCTGTCCATATCCGGATGGATCCTTCCGCGGCCTCAAGGTCCGCGGTGCAGCGACGGTGTCGGCATCATGGAAAGCTGGCCGGGTGACGGCATGCTGCGTCAAAGCTGACCGTGACTTTGAGGCGAGACTCATCACAGACGGAACAGAATATGCGGTGAAGCTTCCCAAAGGCAGAACCGTACAGGTGATCTGAATCTTCCAACTGTCACCCACCCCCCCGGTGCCATACCCGATCCGATTCCAAAAGGCCGGACAACCCTTGAAGCGGTTGCCCGGTCGATTTTTGGGCCGACGGCGCCAGTTGAATGCAATCAAAACGTCGAAACACAACATCTTGTGTCAAAAACTTTTATCAACACAAGATATTGACAAAGACGCTTTCGGCGTGTTATAATGATATGCGTACAAAAAAAGAACATCCGAAAGGAACTTACAGATATGAAAATCATCAAGCGCAACGGTGCTGAAAACGATTTTGACATCACAAAAATCATCTCTGCCATCAGCCGTGCCAATGATACAGTGGACGAGACGATTCGCATGACGCCGGTGCAGATTCAGCGCATCGCGGAGAACGTCGTGCATTCCTGCGAAAAACTGGGCCGCTCCGCAACGGTTGAAGAGGTACAGGACCTTGTCGAAAAGCAGATTATGGTTCATGGCGCCTATGAAGTGGCGAAGAACTATATCACCTATCGCTATGAACGCGCGCTGGTTCGCCAGTCCAACACGACAGACGATAAGATTCTCAGCCTCATCGAATGCAACAACGAAGAAGCCAAACAGGAAAACTCCAACAAAAATCCGGTCGTCAACTCAACCCAGCGCGACTACATGGCCGGTGAGGTTTCACGCGATATCACGAACCGTCTCCTCCTCCCGAAAGAAATCGTCGAGGCGCACAACGAAGGAATCATCCACTTCCATGACGCAGACTACTTCGCACAGCATATGCATAACTGCGATTTGGTCAACCTGGAAGATATGCTCCAGAACGGTACGGTGATTACCGGCACATTGATTGAACGTCCGCACAGCTTTTCGACGGCCTGCAACATCGCAACACAAATCATCGCGCAGGTCGCCTCCAACCAATATGGCGGCCAGTCCATTTCCCTGACGCATCTGGCACCGTTTGTCGACGTTTCCCGTAAGAAAATCCGCAGACAAGTCGAAGCGGAAGTTGCTGCGCTGGAAGTACAGCCAGATGAAGCACAGATAACCCGCATCGTCGAGGATCGCCTGCGCGAAGAAGTCCGCCGTGGGGTTCAAACCATTCAGTACCAGGTCGTAACACTCCTTACGACAAACGGTCAGGCGCCGTTTGTCACGGTTTTCCTGTATCTGGGCGAAGCGCGCAGCGAACAGGAGAAAAAGGATCTGGCTTTGATCATCGAAGAAACGCTCCTTCAGCGCTATCAGGGCGTCAAAAACGAGCAGGGCGTCTGGGTTACGCCGGCGTTCCCGAAGCTGATCTATGTGCTGGAAGAAGACAATATTGAACCGGGGACGCCGTATTACTATCTGACGGAGCTGGCGGCCAAATGCACCGCACGCCGGATGGTGCCGGATTATATCTCGGCGAAAAAGATGCTGGAGCTGAAAGGGGACGTCTACCCCTGCATGGGATGCCGCTCGTTCCTGACGCCGGACCGCTTTACAGACGCAGGCGTCGGCAACATTGCGCGCGCCAAAAACTATGAGCCGGGCAGACATAAGTATTACGGCCGCTTCAACCAGGGCGTCGTCACCATCAACCTGCCGGACGTGGCACTTTCATCCGGCGGCAACTTTGAGAAGTTCTGGCAGATTCTGGATGAACGGCTCGAACTCTGCCATCGGGCGCTGCAGTGCCGCCATAACCGCCTTAAGGGGACGCTTTCGGATGCGGCGCCGATTCTGTGGCAGTACGGCGCCTGTGCGCGGCTCAAAAAAGGTGAAACGATTGACGCACTGCTCTATGACGGCTATTCGACGATTTCACTGGGGTATGCCGGGCTGTATGAATGCGTCAAGTATATGACCGGTTTGAGCCATACGGATCCATCGGCAACGCCGTTTTCCCTGCAAGTCATGCAGCGCCTGAACGACAAGTGCAAGGAATGGAAAACCGCAGAAAACATTGACTATTCCGTCTACGGCACGCCGCTGGAATCAACCACTTACAAGTTTGCCAAGTGCCTCCAGAAACGCTTCGGCATCATTCCGGGCATTACAGATAAGGGCTATATCACCAATTCCTACCATGTCCATGTCACGGAACAAATTGATGCGTTTGCCAAGCTCGGGTTTGAGGCGCAGTATCAGCCGCTTTCCCCGGGCGGGGCAATCAGCTATGTCGAAGTGCCGGATATGCAGAACAATATCGAAGCCGTTCTGAAGGTCATGCGCTTTATCTATGACAACATCATCTACGCCGAACTGAACACCAAAAGCGACTACTGCCAGAAATGCGGATGGGACGGCGAAATCGAAATCCGCGAACAGGAAGGCAAATTGGTCTGGACCTGTCCGCAGTGCGGCAACCAGGACCAGGATACCATGAACGTCGCACGGCGCACCTGCGGGTACATCGGCACGCAGTTCTGGAACCAGGGCCGCACGCAGGAAATCCGAGACCGTGTGCTGCACCTGTAAGAGGGTTTTTCATGTATTACAGCGCCATCAAAAAGACCGATATTGCAAACGGCACAGGTGTCCGCGTGACGCTGTTTGTTTCCGGTTGCCGGAGACACTGCAAAGGCTGCTTCAACCCGGAAACATGGAGCTTTACCAATGGGCAGCCATATACAGCGGAAACCGAGCAGGAAATTCTGGCGGCTCTGGCGCCTTCCTATGTAAACGGGCTGACGCTTCTTGGCGGGGAACCGATGGAGCCGGAAAATCAGCCGGTCGTGCTGCATCTTGTACGGCTTGTCCGACAAACCATGCCGGAAAAAGACATCTGGTGCTATACCGGCTGTACGCTGGAAAAAGACCTGCTGCCGGGCGGCGCATATCATACGGCGGCGACCAATGAACTCCTGCAAACCATTGACATCCTTGTGGACGGCGCCTTTGAGGAATCCCAAAAGGATCTGCGTCTGCTGTTCCGCGGCTCTGCCAATCAGCGGCTCATCGATCTGAAAGCGACGCGTCTGGACGGCGGAAGGATTCATCCGTACACACCGCCGCACGGGGGCAGGGGCATCTGAAGCCAAACAGAGAAAAAACAGAAAAATTCGAAAAACCACTTGCATTCAAAAAAAGCTTGTGGTAAAATATATAAGGTTGTCCGGATGGAATCGTATAGACTGGTATGGTTCCCGTTCCGGCACCGTATTCTACTCACACGCCGTTGCCTGCGCGATGTGCCGGTTGGGGTTCAATCGGTTCGTTTCGGGCATAAACGGTGTGGCGGTCTGAACAAATAAGGAGGAAAACACAATGGCAGTCGTATCAATGAAAAGTCTTCTGGAGGCTGGCGTCCACTTTGGTCACCATACCCGCCGCTGGAACCCGAAAATGGCGCGTTACATCTTCACGGAACGCAACGGGATCTACATCATCGACCTTCAGAAAACCGTGAAAAAACTTGACGAAGCGTACAACTTCGTCCGTGACATCGCCGCAAACGGCGAAAACATCCTGTTCGTCGGCACGAAGAAGCAGGCGCAGGACGCAATCAAAACCGAAGCAGAGCGCTGCGGCCAGTTCTATGTCAACACCAGATGGCTCGGCGGCATGATGACCAACTTCAAGACCATCCAGAAACGGATCGAACGCCTTGTCCAGCTGCAAACCATGGAATCCGATGGTACGTTTGACCTGCTCCCGAAGAAAGAAGTCATCAAGCTCCGCAACGAAATCGAACGCCTCGAAAAATACCTGGGCGGTATCAAGAACATGAAGAAGCTGCCGGGCGCAGTCTTTGTTGTTGACCCGCGCAAAGAGCGGATCGTCATTGCCGAAGCCAGAAAGCTGGGCATCCCGATCGTCGCCATCGTCGATACCAACTGCGATCCTGACGAAATCGATTTTGTCATTCCGGGCAACGATGACGCAATTCGTGCCATTAAGCTGATCAGCCAGACCATGGCGAATGCTGTCCTGGAAGGCAAGCAGGGCGAAAGCTTTGCAGAAGGCGAAGCCAAAACCGAAGAAGCTGTGGAAGAAGCAGCTGCACCGGTCGAAGCGTAATTTCCCCACACAATCGATTCTGAAAGGAGCACATTATTTATGGCTATTACTGCTGCTGATATTAAGGCCCTCCGTGATAAAACGGGTGTCGGCATGATGGAATGCAAAAAAGCGCTGACGGAAGCAAACGGCGACGTTGAACAGGCGATTGTTCTGCTCCGTGAACGCGGCATCGCTGCGGCTGCCAAGAAGGCAAGCCGTATTGCTGCGGAAGGCATGGTTTATCCGTTCTACTGCGAGAAGTGCGGCGTCGCCGTTCTGATCGAAGTCAACACGGAGACAGACTTTGCTGCGAAGAACGAAAACTTCGCCGGCTTTGTCAAAGAACTCACGAAGATCATCGCCAAAGAAAACCCGGCGGATGTCGACGCGCTTCTCAAGCTGACTTATCCGGAATCCGGTCTGACGGTTGAACAGGAACTCAACAACAAGATCCTGACCATCGGCGAAAACATCAAGATCCGCCGCTTTGTCCGCTATGCTGCAGAACCGAACACGGTTTATGCAACCTACAACCACCATATGGCTGGTAAGGTCGCCGTCATCGCAAAACTGGCTGTTTCCGAAAACCTGGTCGGCAACGAAGAAGTCGAAAGCTTCGGCAAAGACATCTGCATGGGTGTTGCTGCAAACCGTCCGGAATTTGTTTCGAGAGAAGATGTCCCGGCAGAACGCCTCGACAGCGAACGCGAAATCCTGAAGGTTCAGGTCATGAACGAAGGCAAACCGGCTGCTGTCGCCGACAAGATCGTCAACGGCCGTCTGGGCAAATTCTTCGAAGAAGTCTGCCTCGTTGACCAGCCGTACATCCGCGATATGAAGGTCAGCGTCAGTGCGCATGCAGCTGAACTGGGCAAACGCCTCGGCGGCGAAATCAAGGTTGTCGCTTACACCCGCTATGAATGCGGCGAAGGCATCGAAAAACGCGAAGACAACTTTGCTGAAGAAGTCGAAAAAATGATGAAATAAGCGTTTCGTCAACCGAAACGAATCAGAAGCAGGGTCAGGCAGCAGCCTGACCCTGCTTCTTTTGCGCTCCTGTGTCGGCCCGGCAGACGACCTGAAACGTCTGTGCAGACGGACAGCGCCAAAAATCAACGCATGCGCTCTTGACCTT
>CAJLFQ010000037.1 GCA_905205975.1 uncultured Eubacteriales bacterium
GTTCCGACGTTTCCACTGCACGTGTCGTGCTGCGCAGCCTTGTAAAGTAAACATTCCATGAATGCATCCGGCGCTGCCCATAATAGCAATGCTGGGGGGATTTCAGATGGGCAGAAAAATCAAAACGGAATTCAACGGGACAGACGAGGCAGAACTGGCAGCGATTCAGCTGCACGAAGCCGGTATCCCGCTGCTTTCCCGCGGGGTGGAACCCGTTTATGTGGAAGATGTGCAGGAACGCACTGCGCAGGCGGATCATATGCCGCCGATCGGCAGTTACCGGACGCTTTTCTCGGCGGAACCGCAGGATGCCGTGCCGCACGATGCCGGCGGAAGCGTCCTGCTGACCGTCGAAGTGGATGGCCTGCACATCGATCAAACGGAGCGCATCCTGCGCAACAACCGCGGCATGAAAATCAAACGCCTCTGAAGAGACATGAAAATGAGTCGTTTGGCATAAACTGAAACAGACAAGAACCGGCGTGCCGCTTCGCCGTGCGGCCCGCCGTCTTTTTTTCATTCAGCGGCGGAGAAAAGAGGAAACAACATGGAAGTACAGCGGCAGCTGCTGTCATACTGTGTGCCGGGCGACGTGCTGCGCGGCATTGTGACAGCCATAGATGCAGACAGCGTCCGCTTGGACTTGGGCGGCGCCGTCGGCGTGATTCCAAGAGATCGCATCGCGTTGTCACCCGTCTGCGGGCCGGAACGCTTTGCCGTCGGCGACGTGGCGTATGGTGCCGTACACCGCGTCAACCGGACGGAAAAATGCTTGGAACTGACGCACCGTGAATTGCTGGGCACCTTTCCGGAACTGGTGGAGGGCATCCAGCGCGGCTGCATTTGCCGCGGCATCTGGTGCGGTGGCGGCCGGGTTGAGCTGGCGCCGAATCTGATGGCGGTCGTCCGCGGCGGCCGGGGCGAAACCGGAAAAGCCGTCACCGTGCAGATCACGGGCGTAGACGGCATACGATGCCAGCTCTATGCAGAACCGGCTGACTCGACGGACGCAGCACCGGCGCCACCGGTCGATTTTACTTATTATATCACAAACGGCCGGATAAAACACTGGCGCTATTCGGCAGGCCGGAAAAATCTTTCCCGGCGGGAGACGGTTTTCTGGCGGTGACTGGCGGTGAAAGGATCAAAACCGCCGCTTGCAGAATCCCTGCTTTTTTGCTATAATATGCAGAGAACGAAACAGAAAAGGCGGGAAACCAACCGTGTTGAATTGGAAAGAACTGGAACAGACGTGCGCTGCCTGCCGGAAATGCCGGCTCTGTGAACACCGCACCAACCCGGTCTTCGGCGTCGGCAACCGGAGCGCGAGGCTCATGCTGATCGGCGAGGGCCCCGGCGAACGCGAAGACGCGCTGGGCGAGCCGTTTGTCGGCCGGGCGGGGAAGCTGCTGGATTCGATGCTGGCCTCCATCGGGCTGGACCGCACGGAGGTCTATATTGCCAACATCGTCAAGTGCCGCCCGCCGAACAACCGCGACCCGCAGACGGATGAACAGGACGCCTGCATCGGCTATCTGGAAAACCAGATTCGTCTGGTCTCGCCGGATATCATCGTCTGCCTTGGCCGTATCGCCGCTGGGCGCATGATTCACGAGAACTTCAAAATCACGAAAGAGCATGGACTTTGGTTCGAATACAACGGCATCAAAATCACATCGCTGTTTCACCCGGCGGCCCTGCTGCGCGACCCAAGGCGCCTGCCGGATACGTTTGAAGATCTCCGCCGCATTGAAGAAGAGCTACTGGCGCTTGCACCGCAAACCAGCGAAAAATAAGATAAAATCCGCCGGAACAGACTGTTTTCAGTCCGTTCCGGCGGTTGATTTTGCTAAGCGTGAGCAGCGCCGCACCAGGCGTCGATGGCTTTCAGATGGGCTGGAATGTCCAGATTCTGCGGGCATTTTTTGACGCAGGCGCGGCAGCCGACGCAGGCGGAAGCGGCAGAAGCCAGTCCGGCTTTCTCAGAGAGCTGGCGATAGCGTTCCTTGGCATAGTCGGTCAGTCCATACACATGCTCCATGTTGTACGCTTTGAAAATGCCGGGGATGTCAACGCCCTTTGGGCAGGGCTGGCAATAGCCGCAGCCTGTGCAGTAGAGGTCGTTGAATCGTTCGATTTCTTTCAGCGCAGCGTTCACGCGCTGAAACGTATCCGGCGTCATGGGCGTTTCATCTGAGGCGACCGCGGCGTTCTGTTCCAGCTGCGTCAGATTCTGCATCCCGGACAGCGCGCAGGAAACGTTTGCATTGCCCAGCACGAAGCGCAGTGCAAGCTCCGGCGTTGCAGTAAACGTTTTCGCTACTTTTTCAGAGAGGATGGAGGCGCCGCCCAAACGTCCGCCGCCGACCGGCCCCATGATGACGACGCCAAGGCCGCGGTCATGCGCGTTGGCGATCTGTTCTTCGTTGGCGCGGTCCAGCAGGTTGTACTGGCACAAAACAGAGGAAAACATCTCGCCCCGTTCGATGATGTCGGCCATGGCTTCCGGCTTGTCGTGGAAAGAGAACGAAATGTGCCGGATCAGCCCTTCGTCAATCGCACGGCGTGCATCGCCGAGCATATCGTTTGCCAGCACGACTTCGTCAAATTTTTTGCGGTTCAGCGCATGGAAATGATAGACGTCGATGTAGGACGTATCCAGACGGCGAAGCTGCTCTTCCAGCGTTTGCCGGAAGAATAAACGATCCGCAGTGTCGCCGAGCGGGAGCTTCGTGGAAAGCAGAATCTGATCCCGGAAAGGCTTGACCGCCCGGCCGACAACATACTGCGACTCTTCATTGCAGTAGTAATAGGCGGTGTCAAAGTAGTTGATGCCGAGCGCATATCCGCGCCGCAAAAGCGGGATCGCAAGCGATTCGTCAATATGCCCGTCTTCCCCGGTTGGCAGACGCATACACCCGAACCCGAGTGATGAAACGGAACCGATTTTTCCAAATGGACGGTACTGCATGCAAAAAACCTCCGATTAAAATGAAAAACAGAATCAGAAACGGATGAAAACGTGGAAAACCGGCGCTGAGCGTCAAACGGTCTGCGTGCAGTTCAGCGCGCCCTGCTCGGCATCGTGAATCAGCTTGATTTCGATGGAATCGCGCAGTGCGGTGTAGCTGGCTTCGATGATATCGGCGGAAACGCCGACGGTGGACCATTCGGTTTCGCCGTCGGTTGAGATGATCAAAACGCGGACTTTGGCGGCAGTTGCGCTTTCCGGCGTCAAAACGCGGACTTTGTAGTCGGTCAGATGGGTTCGGCCGAGGGAAGGGTAGAAGCGGTTCAGCGCCGTGCGCAGCGCGCTGTCGATCGCGTGAACCGGACCGTCGCCCTCGGCGGCGGCCAGTTCGTTCCGGCCGTTGACGCGGATCTTAACGAGCGCCGAAGCGCTTGCCCCGGTTCGGACAGGCTGCTGGTCGATCAGCTTGCAGTCGATCAGCTCAAAGAAGTCGCGCATCTGCCCCAGCTCCCGGCGGATGAGCAGCTCCAAACTGCCTTCTGCCGCTTCATACTGATACCCGGCGGCTTCTTTTGCCTTGAGCGTATTCAGCACGCGGAGCAGCTCCGGCGAATCCTTCCCGCAGTCCGGGAAAAACTGCGGAAATTTTGCCACAAGCGTCTGGCGGCCCGCAAACTCGCTGACCGGGAGCTGACGGATGTTGCCAACCCGTGACGGGTCGATGTGTTCATAGGCGCCTTTGTATTTCAGCATCGCGTCCACGTGCATTCCGGCTTTGTGTGCAAACGCACAGCGGCCGACATAGGGGAGATCCCGGTGCAGCCGTTTGTTGGAGACGTCGGCAATCAGCGTTGCAACGCGCGTGAATCGCTGGAGGCATTCATCCGGAACGACCGCATAGCCGAGCTTCAGCTGCAGATTTGGAATCAGCGTCGAAAGATTCGTGTTGCCGCACCGCTCGCCAAAGCCGAGAAACGTCCCCTGTACGTGGCGGGCACCGGCTTCAACGGCGCTCATGCTTCCCGCGACCGCCAGCCCCATATCGTTGTGGCAGTGGATGCCGACGGACGGACAGCCCGTCAGACGGATCGTTTCCGCGGTGACGGCGGAAATATCAGAAGGCAGGGAACCGCCTTTGGAATCACAGAGGACAATCTGCGCCGCACCGGCACGCAGTGCGGTTCGGACGGTTTCTAAGGCATAATCCCGGTCTTCAGCGAATGCGTCAAAATAGTGCTCCGCATCGTAAAGAACGATTAGACCGCGGCTGCGGAGAAACCGGATGGAATCGGCGATCATGGCCAGATTCTCGGCGCGTGAAACGCCCAAAACGTTTTCTGCGTGCGCACGGGAGGATTTCCCGAAAATAACGGCAAGCGGAGCGCCGCAGGAAACAAGCGCGGCAAGCAGCGGGTCGTCTTCCGCGGCGGTGTTTTTGCGCCGCGTGGCAGAAAAAGCGGCCAGACGCGCCCGCTTCAAACGGATGTTTTTCAGCGCATGAAAGACTTCCATGTCTTTGGGGACGGCGCCGGGGTTCCCGGCCTCAATGATGGAAATACCGGCGTCGTCCAGCGCCCGGACAAGATCCAGCTTGTCGCGGACGGAAAACGAGATGCCGTCGCTCTGTGCGCCGTCCCGCAGGGTCGTATCGAGAATTTCAATCTCCGGGGTAAATGGAGTCAAGATATCAGACATCCTTATTCGTTGATGGCCGTTCAATCGGCAAGCAGCCGGTTGACAGCGTTGATATAGGCCTTCAGACTGGCCTCGATGATATCGGTGGAAACGCCGCGCGTCGTGATTTTCCGATCCCCGCGCGCAAGCCGGATAACCGCTTCGCCGAGCGCGTCGCCGCCTTCGGTGACGGCGCGGATGGTGTAATCGGAGAGGACAAAATCCCTGCCGACCAGGCTGTCGATCGCCTTGAAGCAGGCATCGACCGGGCCGTCGCCGACGGCGACACAGTCCACCAGACCGTCTGCGGTGTCCAGCGTGATCCGGGCGGTTGCCGGAATCGTGTTGCCGCTGTTGATGACAAAGCTGGAGAGCTTGTACTTGGCTGGGACGGAATCATGCCGCCGCCCGGCCAGCGAGACGATATCGCGGTCGGTGATGTTCTTTTTCTTGTCGCAGAGGCGTTTGAACTGTTCAAACAGTTCATCAATACGTTCGGCAGACAGCGCCGTATACCCCAGCGAAACGAGACGCTCTTCAAAGGCGTGACGTCCGGAATGCTTGCCCAGAATGATCTGGTTCTGCGGAACCCCAATGCTCTCCGGCGTAAAGATTTCATACGTCTCCCGCGCGGCCATGACGCCGTGCTGATGGACGCCGGATTCATGAGCGAAGACGTTTTCGCCGATGACCGATTTGTTCGGTGAAATCGGCGTGTGGATGATCGATTCCAGCACGCGGCTGGCATGGTAGATATGGCGCGTGTGGATGTGGGTTTCCGCGTCAAACGAACTGCGGCGCGTCTGAATCGCCATGACGATTTCTTCCAAAGCGGCGTTGCCGGCGCGTTCACCGATGCCGTTCAGCGTGCATTCCACCTGAGAGACGCCGGCCCCGATGGCCGCCAGCGTGTTGGCCGTGGCAAGCCCCAGATCGTCGTGGCAGTGAACGGACAGAATGGCCTTTTCGACGCCGTCGGTATGTGCGGCGACATAGCGCACCAAACGATCCATTTCAGCGGGCAGTGCATAACCGACCGTGTCCGGGATGTTCAGCACGGAAGCGCCGCTGCGAACGGCGGCAGAAAAAACGCGGCAGAGAAAATCCGGGTCGCTCCGCGTGGCGTCTTCTGCGGAAAATTCAACGGTCGGACAGAGGCGCGCCGCATATGCGACCGCTTCTCCGGCGAGCCGAACCACATCGTCCGGCTGCATGCGGAGCTTGTACTGCATGTGAATGGGGCTGGTCGCTAAAAAGACGTGCAGAACAGGCGCCGTACCGTGCCGCACGGCTTCCCATGCGGCGTCAATGTCGGCCGTTACGGCGCGGGCAAGCCCGGCCACAGAGACATTGCGGATTTCGGCTGCGATTTTGGCGACAGAAGCGGCATCTCCTTCGGAAGCGATGGGAAAGCCCGCTTCAATCACATCGACGCCGAGCGATTCCAGCGCCTTTGCCACTTCAAGCTTTTCGTATAAATCCATGCTGCAGCCCGGCGATTGTTCGCCGTCGCGCAGCGTGGTGTCAAAAATCCGGATGTTGCGCATGGGACACCTCGTTTGTTCGGACTCATTTGTTCTGATCGCAGAGATCCCTTCTATTATAACATATTTTCGGACAATGTGCGATGGCTTTCGTCTGTTTTTTTACGACCTGCAATCGGGAAAGCATGGAAAACGCGTTGACAGCCCCAGCCAAATCTGATATAATAAAAAAGAATGACTGTCTGTGACAGCAAATCATCTGATACGGCGGTGATACACGCTTGAATCCGACGATACAGCCGAAAAGAATAGCGATTTTTCAAAAGGAGCTTTGGGTTGGCGGCATCCAGAAATCCCTGCTCAACCTGCTTGCGGGGATGGCAGATGATCCGATCCAAATTGACCTTTTTTTATTTGACATCCACATTTTCTACGATGCTGCGTTTCCAAAAAACGTAACGGTTCACTTTCTGAAGCCTTTTCCGCCTGCTTACCGCGTGCTGGATTTTACGCTTGTCCGCAAGCTGGCGGGCGGATTTGAGATCGACGACAGCGTGGTCTACGATGCCGCCGTGGATTTCAACAGCTTCCAGCATGAGTGCGCCGTGGGCGCGCTGAGCGTCAACGCCAAAAAACGCATCATGTGGATCCATAACGACCCAGAGCAGACCCGGAAGCATGAGCTCAAATACCGCCTCCTGTGGCACTGTTTCAAGAGCAAACTCAATGAATATGACGCGTTTGCCGCCGTTTCTCAAGGCAGTGCGGACGCCTTCCGGCGTCTGTCCGGCATCCGCGAGAAGCCGATCACCATCATCCCGAACCTGATCGACACGGCGGAAATTTTCCGCCGGTCGGAAGAGCCGGTGGATTTTGAACCGGATCCTGCCTGTGTCAACTACTGCACGGTCGGCCGGCTCTGCCACGCCAAAGGGATTGACCTGCTGCTGCCTGCATTTGCCGAGGCGGCCAAACAGCGTGAAGACCTTCGGCTTTATATCGTCGGAGACGGGGAAGACCGCCCCAAACTGGAAAAAATCATCCGCCGCTGTCAGCTCGGCGAAAAAGTCCGGATTCTGGGCTATCAGCCGAACCCCTTTCCCTACATGAAAAAGATGGACGGGCTGGTACTGAACTCCCGCTATGAGGGGCAGGGCATGGTGTTGTGGGAGGCCAAAGCGCTGGGGCTGCCGGTGCTGATCCCCAAACGGCTGGAACAGTATAACGAAGGCATTTCCGGAGCGGAAGATATCGTCGAAGCGTTCTGCGCCGCACACAAAGCGGAAAAACAGCCGGACACGCTGGACTGGTACAACGCCCGGTCTTTAGAGCGGATTCGTGCGCTCCTGCAAGCATCTGATACCAAATGAGAGGACCTCTGACCATATGACTAAGTTGAAACGTCTTTTTTCCCTGGAAGTCATGCAGAAGCTGATTCTGATCTATCTCTTCTGTCAGCCGGTGATCGACATCGGCACATCCCTCCTGAAACATGCGGGCTTTAACGTCACCATTGGCGTTGTCCTGCGTGCCGTGTTCCTGCTTTTGATGAGCGTCTATCTGCTCTTTTTCTATCATGGGCCGAAGAAAAAGCTGATTGTGGCATATCTGCTTGCACTCTGTGCCTATGTTGCGCTGCAATTTGGGCTGCTGCTCGCCAACGGCGGCATCCACGTCCTGTTTACCAACCTCAAAGAAACGATCAAAGTCTTCTATTTCCCATGCGTGCTGATTGCATTCTGGGCGCTTTACCGCCAGTATGGCTATCTGCTGCCGGAAAAACCGATTGCATGGATTGCGGCGTTTTACGCGCTGACGATTTTCATCTCGTTTATCACGAAAACATCGTTCCAATCGTACCGCAACAACGGCTACTGCGGCTGGTTCTATGCTGCAAATGAAGTCTCGGCGCTGATGATTATCCTGTCGCCGCTCGTCTTCTACCACTTTACGGCGAAAAAAGCGTTTGATACATTGCACCAGTCCAAAGGCGGCAAACGCATGGCGCTGGCTGCATTCGGCGTGCTGTCCGTTTTGGTCATGCTGTTTGCCAGCGTTTATCTGGCGACAAAAGCGGCGCTCATCGGCACGGGGCTTTATCTGCTCTGCTTCTTTGTCTGGAACGTTTTCCGCCTGGAAATCACGCGGGACAAGCTGGCCTTGCGCCGTATGATCGCCGCAGGCGCGATGATTGCGGCACTTGCCGTCCTCTATTTTGCGGCGTCGCCGGTTCGGATGAACATTACGGACCGCATGAAATGGTTCCATTATATCCAGGTGGAGCAGACAACGGTGACGACCCCGCCGGAAGAAACGACAGCCATGCTGCCGCCGCCTCCGTCCGACACCAAAACCTATCGGGTCCTCAACTGGCTCTTGAGCAGCCGACTGAACAACATTCGCGCAACACACGTCCAGTTCTGCGAGAGCGGGCCTGCTTTCTATGCGCTCGGCGTCGGTTATGCCAACCTGCCGTGTTATCAGTATAACGTTGAAGTCGCCGTCGAGATGGACTTTGTCTCCGTCTTTTACCGGCATGGCGTAATCGGGCTGATCCTCTTTTCGGCGCCGTTTGCTGCGATGGTCTTCGCGGCGCTGCGGATGGCTTTCCGAAATCTGAAAGCCTGTATGGCATCGCTCCTGTGGTGCACCACGCTGTACCAGGTGCTGATCGGCTTTACCGTTGGTTTTTTGGCCGGCCATACGCTCGTCGCTCCGGCTGTCAGCCTGTACGCCGCATTGATGACTGTCCGGCTCTACGCGGCATCAGAACAGCTGACCGCGTCAGAAACCGGCTTGAAACAGAAGAAATGATGACAATCCCCCGTTCTGCTGAATGCAGAACGGGGGATTTATGCCTTTATAAAGTGCTTTGCAGCAGCAATTTGGAACAGAGATCAGTTGTCTCGGTTGTCGATTGCGTAGACAACGCAGGCGATCCCGGCAATCATTGCAAACAGAATGGCACCGCCGAACGCGTCCTGCAATGCAGAACCGGCAATCAAAAAACCGGCGATTCCGGCAAGCACCATGATGATGACAGATACAATGGTCCGAAACTTTTTCATTCAGAGTTCCCTCCAAAAAGGATTGATCAGCAAAAAGGACGGCACCTACGCCAGCTGTTCGAGGTCGTAAGGCGTGGACTGGTAGACGTAGTAGTTCAGCCAGTTGGAAAAGAGCAGGTTGGCGTGTGAACGCCAGAGGTTCAGCGGAAGCTGCGACGGGTCGTCGCCGGGGAAGTAGTTGTAAGGGATTTCCGGGTTCAGCCCTTTGCCGAGGTCACGCCGGTATTCCAGCGCGATGGTTTCAGCGTCATACTCCGGATGCCCCATGACAAACAGCTGACGCCCACCGTGTGCCGAGACGAGATATGCACCTGCTCGGTCAGACAAAGCGATCAGTTCCAGCTCGTTGTTGGCTAAAATATCGGCGACGGAGACTTCAGTGTGCCGGGAATGCGGCGCGCAGAACCGGTCGTCAAACCCACGGACAATCGGCAGTGTCGGGCGCTGGAGAGAATGGTGGAAAATCCCAGAGACTTTCTGGGGCAGAGGGTGCTTTTGAAGTCCGTAATGGTAGTAGAGACCGGCCTGTGCCCCCCAGCAGATGTGCAGGACGGAGTGGACGTTGGACTTGCTCCATGCCATGATTTCGCAGAGCTCGTTCCAGTATTCGACTTCTTCAAACGGCAGCTGTTCCACCGGTGCGCCGGTGATGATCATGCCGTCATACCGGCTGTCGGCGACATCCTGAAACGTCTTATAAAACGAGAGCAAATGCTCCTGCGAGGTGTTTTTCGGCGTATAAGACGACGTTTGCAAGAGTTCCGGCTCAATTTGCAGCGGCGTGTTGGAGAGACAGCGGAGCAGCTGTGCCTCTGTCACCTGCTTGGTCGGCATCAGGTTTAGGATGAGAATGCGGAGCGGGCGGATGTCCTGATGGATGGCGCGGTGCTCCTCCATGACGAATATATTTTCACGCTCTAAGACGGCGCGTGCAGGCAGCGAGGCCGGTACAGTGATGGGCATATTTTCCTCCGAACGGCAATGAAAAATCAAATGAAAAAATCAGATGAAACCGCAGAAACGCTTCAAGACATTATTATAGCATAAACAGGCGCATAAAACAAGCCCTGACGCCGCTGGGTTGACTTTTTGCGTAAAACAGCGTATAATGAAGACAGAATCAACCGCGGAGAATCGAAAGGAAGAAAAACGCATATGAGACAATATCTCCTCCCGGAAAACGGACGTTTTTACAAGGCGAACCTCCACTGCCATTCGACATTTTCAGACGGCGACTGGACCGTTGAGAAGATCAAAGAAGAATACCAGAAACGCGGATATTCCGTGATTGCATACTCCGACCATGACCGCTGCATCAGCCACAACGAACTGACAGACAACGATTTTCTGACGCTGACGGCCTATGAAGCCGACGTGAGCGATTGGGTGGTCAAAGATTCCAATTTCCGCCGCTGCTATCATTTCAACTGCTTCGCGCGGGACAAGTTTGCCGACGGCCGCGAGGTCAAGCCGCTGCCGGATTACCGGGACCTTGACGCCGTCAATGCGTTCATTGCCAAACTGAATGACGCCGGATTCCTGGTTGCCTACAATCACCCGAACTGGTCGCTCCAGACGCTCGACGATTACGGCGGCCTGAAAGGTCTCTTCGCCTGCGAAGTTTACAACCACAGCGCCATGATGGACGGCATTGACGCCAACCAGGAACAGCCGTATGACGCGCTCCTGCGCCGCGGCAACCGCCTCTTCTGTCTGGCGACCGACGACAACCATGACCGTTTCCCGCCGGAACATCCGCTCTGCGACTCCTTCGGCGGCTTTGTCATGATCAAAGCGCCGAAGCTCGATTATGAGACGATCTTTGCCGCATTGGAACACGGTGATTTCTACGCGTCGATGGGTCCGGAAATACATTCCCTCACCTTTGAAGACGGCATGCTCCACGTGGAGACGTCGGAAGTCCGTTCAATTCATATGACGACGAATGCCCGCCGCGCAGAAGTGCTCCATGCCGAACATGGCAAAACCATCCACGAGGCGACGTTCCATGTGCTGCCGTCCGACGGCTACATCCGCCTGCAGATTATCGACCGCGAAGGGATGCGCGCCAACTCCAACGCCTATTTCACGGATACGCTGTTTGCATAATCTGAACCCCAAGTTCTGACTGGAAATCCAACAAGGAAACGGAGAAACAAGCATGAAATTTTCCGAAATGCCATACGAACGCGCAGATATCCAGGCCTCGTGCAAGACGATTCAGGCCGCTGCCGAAACCGTCCGCCATGCCGGAACGGCGGCGGAAGCGCTGGCGCAGTATGAGGTCTTCAAGGCGGAGGCCATGCGCGTTCTGACCATGCAGTCGCTCAGCTATGTGCGCCATACGGTTGACACGCGTGACACTTTCTATGATGCCGAAAACGACTACTATGACGAGCATATGCCTCTCTATGAACTCGCTGCGTTCGATTTTTACCGCGCAATGACGGAATCGCCGTTCCGTGCAGACATGGAAAAAGAGCTGGGCGCGCTCTGGTTTACAAACGCCGAATTGCAGCTGAAGGGGATGGACGAGCGTGTTATCCCGGAGATGCAGCAGGACAATGCCATTTGCAGCGAATACAAAAAGCTGCTGGCTTCTGCCCGGATTGAATTCGACGGCAAAACGCTCAACCTGTCGCAGCTGCGCGCCTATCAGCTGTCGCCGGACCGCGACGTGCGCAGACGCGCCTATGCCAAGCGGACGGAGTTTTTCCAGGCCAACGCAGAGAAGCTTGACGAAATCTACGACCGGCTGGTGAAACTGCGCACTGCCGAAGCCAGAAAACTCGGATATGACAACTATACCGGTCTCGGCTATGTCCGTATGATGCGCAACAGCTATGACCGGCATGATGTAGAGCGCTTCCGTAAACAGGTCAAGGAAGTCATCGTTCCGCTGGCGGAGCGCCTCCATGAAATCCGCCGGCAGAAACTGGGGCTGGACAAGCTCAAATTCTACGATGAAGATATCTTTTATCCGGAGGGCAATCCGGAACCCCATGGTACGCCGGACGAAATGTTTGCGGCCGGGCAGAAGATGTATGCCGAGCTGTCCGAGGAGACGCGCGTCTTTTTTGACTTCATGATTCAAAATGAGCTGTTCGACGCGCTGGCCAAAGAGGGGAAATCCGGCGGCGGCTACTGCACGGTGTTCCCGCTCTACCATTCGCCGTTCGTCTTTTCCAACTTCAACGGCACCAGCGAAGACGTCGATACGCTGACGCATGAGTGCGGTCATGCCCTGAACTTCTATCTGGCGCAGTCGATGAAGGTGCTGGAATATCAGGAATCCACGCTGGATGTCGCTGAAATCCACTCCATGTCGATGGAATTCTTCACCGAGGGCTGGATGCACCTGTTCTTCGGCGAAGACGCGCGCCGTTACCGCGCCATGCACCTCGCAGCCGCGCTGATTTTCCTGCCGTATGGCTGTCTGGTCGATGAATTTCAGCACGAGGTCTATGACCACCCGGAGATGACGCCTGCTGAACGGAAGGCGACTTGGCGCCGGCTGGAACAGGAATATGAGCCGCACCTCGATTATGACGGCGACCCGTTCCTGAGCGCGGGCGGCCTCTGGCAGCGTCAGAGCCACATCTATGAGCGTCCGTTCTACTATATCGATTACTGCCTTGCCCAGACCTGTGCCCTGCAATACCGGATCTGGATGGAGCAGGATTTCCAGGCCGCATGGAAGAGCTATTGCGATTTGTCGAAAAAATCCGGCTCTGAGCGCCTGACCGAACTGGTCGCTGAGGCTGGTCTGCGTTCGCCGTTTGCAGACGGCTGTATGCAGTACGTCGCAGAGGAATCGGCAAAAATCCTGGATCAGCTTGAAAACAAAGCGTAAAAATACAGCCGCGAGGGAATCTTTTTGGATTTCCACGCGGTTTGCTCTTGACAAGCGGTGGAAAGTGTGGTATGATATTACCAACCGAGTTGGTAGGTTGGTTGGGGCGCTCTGCTTTTGAAATGCATACCCATCCGGCTGCCGGATTTGCATGCGCTGAACATGCAGGGAACAAAAAGGAGCGTGTAGATAAATGTCTGCCATTTATACATCAGCCGATCAGCTGATCGGCAAAACGCCGCTGCTGGAGCTTGTCCATTTGGAAAAGAAATACGGCTTAAAGGCGCGCGTGCTTGCAAAACTGGAATACCTGAACCCGGCCGGATCGGTCAAAGACCGTGTCGCCAAGGCCATGATTGACGATGCAGAACAGCGCGGCGTACTCAAAGCGGGGTCTACCATCATTGAACCGACCTCCGGCAATACCGGGATCGGCCTGGCATCGGTCGCCGCTGCCCGCGGGTACCGCCTCATCATCGTGATGCCGGATACCATGTCGGTCGAACGTCGCCAGCTGATGAAGGCATACGGTGCGGAGCTGGTGCTTTCCGAAGGCGCAAAAGGCATGAAGGGCGCGATTGAAAAAGCAGAAGCGCTTGCCAAAGAAATTCCGAACAGTTTTATCGCCGGACAGTTTGTCAACCCCGCGAATCCAAAAGCGCACTTTGAAACGACCGGTCCTGAAATCTACGCAGACACCGACGGTCAGGTGGATTTCTTTGTGGCGGGCGTTGGTACGGGCGGCACAATTACCGGCGTTGGCCATTATCTGAAGTCCAAACGGCCGGATATCAAAGTAGTCGCCGTTGAACCGGCGTCTTCCGCCGTATTGTCAACGGGCGTTGCCGGCCCGCACAAAATCCAGGGGATCGGCGCGGGCTTCGTGCCGGCAGTCCTGGATACAGGGGTTTACGATGAAATCATCCCTGTCCAAAACGAAGATGCGTTTGCCGCCGGCAAAGAAATCGGCCACACGGAAGGCGTGCTGGTCGGCATTTCCTCCGGCGCAGCGGTTTGGGCGACCATCGAAGTCGCCAAACGCCCGGAAAACGAAGGAAAAACAATCGTCGTTCTGCTGCCCGATACCGGCGACCGCTACCTTTCGACGCCGATGTTCGCCGACTAAACGAATCAAACGCATATGCCCGCCCGGATGGCGCTCATCCGGGCGGTTTTTGCCATGTTTGCCAAAAGGCAAACCGGAAAGGAAACCGATATGGAAATCACGCTCGCATACGAAGAACGCGGTACAGGCTTCCCGCTCGTTCTGCTCCATGGCAACGGAGAAGACCATACCTATTTCGTCCATCAGCTCGACGCATTTGCGCCGCATTACCGCGTCATCGCGGTCGATACCCGCGGCCACGGCCAATCTCCGCGCGGAACGGCGCCGTTTACCATCCGTCAGTTTGCAGCGGATCTGTACGAATTTTTCAGGGCGCACAACATCCAAAAAGCACATCTGCTCGGCTTTTCCGACGGCGGGAATGTCGCCCTGTGCTTCGCGCTCCAACATCCGGCGTGCGTCGAAACGCTGATTCTCAACGGCGCCAACCTGAATCCGGCAGGCGTCCGCCGACGGACGCAATGGCCGATCGAAATTGGTTACCGGATTGCCAGCCGCTTTGCCGCAAAAAGCCCGGAAGCGCGCCGTCATGCAGAGCTGCTTGGACTCATGGTCAACGACCCGATGATTGATCCGGCAGCATTGGCAACGCTGACCATGCCTGTGCTTGTGATTGCCGGTTCGCACGATATGATCCTGCGCAGTCACACGGAGTTGATCGCCAAAAGCATTCCGCGTGCGGAACTGAAAATTCTGCCGGGCACGCATTTTCTCGCCAACCGCCGGCCGAAAGCTTTCAACCGGGCAGTGGACGCATTCCTGAAAAAGCACAGCAGCGCCTCTTGACAGAAGGGGACGGACAGTGTATAATAACACCTGTTGCGTATCGAATGCTGTGTATTCGGTCAGCAGCAGAAGTGAGGGAAAACGATGCGGTCAGGAGCACATTCAAGGGCGGATACAGCCAGAAAATGGCTGATTTTCTGGACGCTTTTTATTGGTCTCGGCGCGGTTGCAGGTGCGGCCGGCATGCTGGCGGATCCGACCGGGAAAAGCATGGGCATGGATGCGACGCTGCCGTATTTTCAAAAGCTGCCGTTGGCGGACGTTCTGTTTCAGAATTTTGTTTTTTCCGGCATTGCCCTGCTGATTGTCAACGGCCTGACCAACCTGACGGCTGCGTGTCTGCTGTTTGCCCGCAAACGAGCGGGTTTGGTCTGCGGCATGACGTTTGGCATTACGCTGATGCTTTGGATCTGCATTCAGTTTTATATGTTCCCGCTGAATTTTATGTCCACAATTTATTTTGTCTTCGGCGCCGCACAGGCGGCGACGGGGTACGCGGCGATTGTTTTTGACCGTCAGGAACGGTTTACGGTTCTGCCGGAGCAGTATCCAAACGTCGGAAAGCACCCGGAGCGTTTGGTCGTCTATTTTTCCCGCATGGGATATGTGAAGCGTCAGGCCTATGAAGAGGCCAACCGGACAGGCGCCGTTCTCTGCGAACTCCAGTCGACCGAACGCACAGCCGGGACCTGTGGGTTCTGGTGGTGCGGCCGCTTCGGTATGCACCGGTGGCCGATGCCGCTGAAACCGGTGCCCTGCGACCTGACGGCCTACGAACATGTGACCATCTGCTCGCCGATCTGGGTATTTGCGCTCGCCGCACCCACTCGCGCCTTCTGTCAAATGGCAAACGGCCAAATCCGCGAAGCGGACTACATCTTGGTACACCACACGCGCGGGCGCTATCAGAATGCCGCCGATGAAATGGACAGACTGCTTGGCCTGCATCGAACAGGGTACAGGAGCATCCGCTGCCACATCGGCCGATTTACACCAATCAATACGGGAAAGGGCGGTTACACCGATGGCTCAGACAGAGTACATTCTTGAAATCAACCACCTCAACAAGTCTTTTGGTGAGATTCACGCCGTACGCGACCTGTCATTTCATGTCCGGAGCGGGGAGCTGTTCGCGTTTCTCGGCGTCAACGGCGCCGGAAAATCAACGACGATCGCCATCCTCTGTGGACAGCTGGCCAAAGACAGCGGCGAAGTCAAGGTCTGCGGCCATTCGATTGACCACGGCATGACGGAAATCAGCCGCAAGCTCGGCGTCGTTTTTCAGTCGTCGGTGCTGGATCAGCCGCTGACCGTGCGGGATAATCTGGCGTGCAGAGCGGCGCTGTACGGCATCAACGGAAAAGCATTCAAAGACCGCCTCGCGGAGTTGGCAGAGCTGCTGGACTTTAAAGACCTCCTGAATCGGACGGTCGGGAAGCTCTCCGGCGGTCAGCGGCGCCGGATTGATATCGCACGCGCACTGCTGCACCGGCCGGAAATCCTGATTCTGGATGAACCGACGACCGGCCTGGATCCGCAGACACGCCGCCTGCTCTGGAATGTCGTCACGGATCTGCGGCGCAAAGAGGGCATTACTGTTTTTCTGACGACCCACTATATGGAGGAAGCCGCCGACGCAGATGACGTTGTGATTCTGGACAGCGGCAGTATTGCCGCCGAAGGGACGCCGCTTGAACTGAAGAACCGGTACACCGGCGACTTCATCACACTGTATGGCATCACTGCGGAAACTGCACAGGCCGCTTTTGGCCTGCCGGCGGAAACGCTGCACGACGCCGTTCGGATTGCCGTTCCGAATACGGCAGAGGCAACCCGGCTGATTCTTTCCCATCCGACGCTTTTCAGCGACTATGAAATCACAAAGGGAAAGATGGACGATGTGTTCCTCGCTGCAACCGGCAAGAAACTGACAGGAGGTGCAGAAAAATGACCGCGCTTCTTTACCTGATTCGCCGGAATACGAAACTGTATTTCAAAGACAAGGGTTTGTTTTTCTCGTCGCTCATAACACCGCTGATTCTGTTGGTGCTGTATGCAACCTTCCTGGCAAATGTTTACCGCGATAGCTTTGTGTCGGCGCTGCCGGAAGGGATGCAAGTGGCAGATTCGCTGATCGATGCAACGGTCGGCGGTCAGCTCATCTCGTCACTGCTGGCTGTCAGCTGCGTTACCGTCGCCTTCTGCTGCAACATGGTCCTCGTACAGGACAAGGTGAATGGTTCACGCCGTGACCTCACGGTTTCGCCGGTTTCCCGTTCGACGCTGGCTGCCGGGTATTATGCTTCCGCCATGATCTCTACGCTGCTTGTAAACTGCATTGCGTTGGCCGCCAGCCTGCTGTATCTGGCCAACACCGGCTGGTACCTGACTGCTTTTGACGTGCTGAAGATGCTGCTCGATGTGCTGCTGCTGACGCTGCTTGGTACGGCGCTCAGCTCGGTCATCAACGTGTTCCTCTCCACGCAGGGTCAGATGTCCGCCGTCGGAACCATTGTCAGCGCAGGATATGGCTTTTTCTGCGGCGCGTATATGCCGATTTCGCAGTTTGGCGATGGGCTTCAAAAGGTGCTCGCCTTCCTGCCGGGGACATACGGAACCAGCCTGATCCGAAATCATACACTGCGCGGTGTCTTTGCCGAAATGCGTGCCACCGGGTTTCCGGAAGAAGTTGTGCAGGGCATTGGCGATTCCATCGACTGCCGGATTACGTTCTTTGACCATGCGGTTTCTGAACCGATGATGTACGTTATTATGGCCGGTTCCATCGCTGTGCTGATCGCGGCATATGTGCTGCTTCATGTGCTGAAAAAAGAAGCGCGCTGATTGGATATCCAAAAGCGCCCTGTCGTGCGCAGAAACGCATGACAGGGCGCTTTTTTTATTGTCTTTTGGGCTGGAAACGGGAAAAATCCGAATGCTAAATGCCTTTTTCCTCGTAGATTTTGTGAAGCTCCGCGTTGAATTCCGGGCCGCCGGGGAAGTTTGCACTCTTCAAGACAGAAGGCGTGATGCCCATCTGAAGCAGCTCCTCCACAACAACCGTCGTAACAGACCACAAAATGTATGCCGCAGAAATGCCGGAAGCCGCGCAAAGCCGGGCTTCCAGCCCATCGACTTCCATTAATGCTTCGGCGGCAGGCGCACAGTTGTCGAGTACAATATCCGCCAGCTCAAACAGGCGAAGCCCGGAAGGATGCTCCGACTGAATCTGAGAAGAGTATGCCATAGACGTCACGACGATGATTTTCAGCCCGAACTTTTTGGCTTCAATCGCCAGATCCACAACCGGCACATTACGGCCGGATACGGAGCCAATGATCATTACATCGCCCGGCATGGCGCCGGAGGCTTTCAGCGCATAGGCGGCAAGACCGGCCATCGAGGTGTCCAGACCGGAACGGTCGCGTTTACGCACGGGATTCTCTACGTGCAGGTTGTATTTGAACTGTTTGTACAGCAGCAGGCCGCCGCCGCGGTAAATCAGCTCGCTGTCGATGATGTGCCCGGTGTCGTGAATGTGAACGCATGCACCGTCTTTGACGGCATCCGCAATCAGCTTCCCGGCGGCGATGATGGCGTCTCGCTGCGTCGTGCGGACGGTTTTCAGCAATTCGTCGATGGTTTCATGGTACCTGTCAAGCAGCATATCAAATTCTCCTGTCTGTTATCAATTACGGGCAGTTATCCCATATAGAAAATGTTGTCATGGAAAGCGTCCATCATCCGGCGGTTGTGTTCATCCCCGCCGTCCAAATTGGCGCTCAGGAAAACGGGCGGTTCAAAACCGGCCTCCAGCATGCGCTCAATCGCCCGTGCAGCGATCGCATTGACCAAAACGGCGCCGATTGCGGTCGAAGTCGGCGCTGTTTTCACCGGCAGCCCCGGAAGCTGCAAGGAGGAATCGCCTACACAGCCGCAGTTGTCCAGCACGATGTCGCCGAAATCGTAGAGCTTTTTGCCGGACGCGTGGCGGGAAGAAACGGCGCGGGAAGTTTGGAGATTGGTGAGGACGATAACTGTTGCGCCGATCGAACGCGCGGCCTGCGCCATTTCAATGGCAACGGCATTTCGGCCGGAAACGGAGTGGATCAGAAGAACATCGCCTGCGGCCAGCGGGGTATTGCGGAGGATCATTTCGCCGTAGCCCGGCAGACGTTCCATCTCGCTCGTCATGGTGATCGGAGATATTTCCAGCATCATGCCGGGCGCGCGAATGGGGTTGACGGTTGCCAAACCGCCGGTTCGGTAAAAAAGTTCCAGGGAAAGCAGCCCGGCATGACTGCATCCGAACGTGAAAACATTGCGGTGCGCCATGGTGGCATCGGCGATAGCCTCCGCTGCACGCTCCAGGGCTTCCCGCTGAGAGGTCATGACATCGTCTAAAATGCGTGAAATCTCAGAAAAATAACGGTCAATCACATTCATGGGGATTCATTCTCCTTTTTTGACGGGTATTTTGAACGAATGCTCTTCGTTTCAAAATCGTGATACCCGGTGTTTTGATTTTATATGCACCGTATGCACAAGCCGCAGAAGGGACCTGTCATTTCCGATCGGATTCAATCGCAGCCGTCAACATCCTGAGGTGAGGAGATAGCGGTAATGATGGTAGTCCCGCTGGAGCGACGACCAAAAATCGGCTTTCTGCATCCCGTTTTCAAATGCTTGAAGCACAACACCGCCGACGACCGGCTCAAAGACCGGCATGAGCACTTCCGCATCCGGAAACACGGCGAGCACTTCCCGGCGGAAGCAGTCGAACATAGATGGAGAGCCCTTCCAAACGCCGCCGCTGACGACGACCGGCCCTTCAAAGCGGCCGTCATGCCGCTGAAGCAGGCAGATGGTCATGTGCGCCATCTCATGCGCAGCCTTCCGGTAGAGGGAAAGCGCAACTGGATCCCCGGCAGCTGCCGCGCGGGAGACCAGCTGTGTGACGGAGGCAACCAGCCTGCGCGGGTCTGAGGAACCGTAGACGAGCGGAACCATGCCCCACAGCTTCTGAAGCCGCCATTCCTCATAGATCATCGGCAGCAGCATCGTCGGTTCGCCGCGTCCGTCTTCGGCGTAGATGGCAGCACGCAGCGCAGAAACGCCGATGTCATAGCCGCTGCCTTCATCGCCCAAAATCGTTCCCCAGCCACCGATGGTGTCATGAACGTCCGGCTGAACCAGAAAAACGTCGGATCCGGTTCCACAAAGCGCCAGAACGCCATATGGGACGCCGGCTCCGGCAGCCAGCGCCAAAGCACCTTCGCTGGGGGAGGAAACCGCGCGGACAGTTGTCTTTCTGCGGAGGCAGGCGATAAACTCATCCGTCGGGCCGACGATGGTGCAGCGGGCGTGCTCGATTTCCGGCGGATTCGCGCCGAGACAGGCTTCAATTGCCCGCGCCATATCGGCACGGACATCCTCCGGCGGGCGAAAAGTCGCATTGGTTCCGGCTGCACGTCCGGAGGCGATCAGCCGGAGCTGGTCATCAAATAACAGTGTTGACAGTTTGGTGCCGCCGCCGTCTGCCGAAAGGTAGTACATGGCCATTCCTCCCAAGCCCTTTTGCCCATTATATCATAAAAAAGCAGGGCAGTTCAAGCGTTTTTGCACAAGAAAAAGGATTTATTTTTGCATCCGTCAAAACGCGTCAAAACGATTGAATCCATCACTGAAATGTGGTATAATAAAATGATTCCGAAAAAAGCAGATGCTCCTGCCTGAAAGCCGCCGGGCGGGTTTCCAAGGGAGCGCGATGATCTTTTTGCGGGTTGATTTTGAGAAAGGAACGGTGCGACGGTTGGAAACCAAACACAAAAACAGCATTGCCGCCGGCGCGACGGTCTTGATAGCCGCGAATTTTATCGTGAAAATCATCGGCGTCGTCTACAAGATCCCT
>CAJLFQ010000038.1 GCA_905205975.1 uncultured Eubacteriales bacterium
CCGTCAGATGCGCCGGATCCACCAGACCATTTTCTGGGTTCATCCGGCGGGCATCGCCTCGGTTGACGACGCAGGCGTCTACCACTTTGACTACACGAATACCAAGCGTTTGATCGAGCTGTACCTCTCGATGGGCTTCCAGAAGATCGAAGGTCAGCCCATTTTTGGCCGTGACAGCTGGGATGCCGATGTCTTCAAAATCACCACGCCGAAAGGCCGCGTGCTGGCTTCCTCCGACGAAGCGTATGAATATGTCACCGCCATGCTGAACGCGTGGCGCGCTTTCCTCAAAGAAAACGGCTGGTATGATCGGCTGATTCAGCACGTCGGCGATGAGCCGCATGACAAGGTCGCCACGGAATACCGCGTCCTCTCCGGCATCGTCCGCAAACTCCTGCCGGGCGTCAAGCTGCTGGACGCGGTGGAACGCTATGAATTGCAGGGCGCCGTTGACATTTGGGTACCGAAGGACGACTTCTATACGCGCAACATGGACGCGATGGAACGCCTCCGCAGCCTTGGCGATGAAATCTGGTTCTACACCTGCTGTATCCCCGGCGGCCACTATGCCAACCGGCTGCTCGATATGCCGCTCCTGCGTTCCCGGATGCTCTTCTGGGGCAGCTACCGGTATCATCTGACCGGTTTCCTGCACTGGGGGCTGAACTGGGCTGATACCGAACACACAGCCTATGAAGATACCTGCCCGGTCAGTTCACCGACGCAAAACTATCCGTCCGGCGACTCGCACATCCTCTATCCGCTCGGTGGACAGGTGATTGGTTCGATGCGTGCGGAGATGGCCCGCTGCGGAACGGAAGACTATGAACTGCTGAACGCTCTGGCCGCTGCCGACAAGGCAAAGGCCGACGAACTCTGCGGCGTCGTCTTCCGGGCATTTGACGACTGCGACAACGAGACCGCCGTGTTTGACGATCTGCACGACAAACTCGTTGCGGCATTTGAAGCGGTTTCACGCTGAATCGTTTTCTGAAACAAACAAAAGCAGCTGGATTGAAAAACAATCCAGCTGCTTTTTGCATTCATTTTCTGCAAGTGCGAAACCTTCAGATGCACTCAGCCGGACAGCATCTGCGGTGCGCTCCCTGTTAGGCTGTGTATTGTGCAGACAGCGTGTGGATTTCGCTTATGCAAGGCCGAGCCATTTTTTGAACTGCTGTTTCCGTGTCAGTTTTCGCGCTTCTGCGTGACCCTGTTCCGCGGCTTTCCGAATCCAGTCCATGCCTTCCTGCGCCGTTTCCGGCGTTTGGAGCAGGCTGAGACCGAGTTGGTACTGTCCGGCTGCGCTGCCGGCTTCTGCGGCTTTGCGCGCATAGAAAACGGCCTTTGCCGGATTTTTCTCGACGCCGCAGCCGGATGCATAGCAGTCGGACAATGCCAGCGCCGCCGGAAGCGGATTGATCTGCATGGCGCGTTTCAAACACGCAGCTGCCTGCGTTTCATCCTGTCGGACGCCGATACCGTCCCGATAGCATGCAGCCAGTTTCATCCATGCCGCTGCGTCACCGCACTTGCCTGCGGCTTCATAGGCCGCGGCTGCCGCCTCCGGGTTCCGCCTGCCGCACCGGCCGGACAGCAGACCATCGCCCATCAGCGTTTTGGCTTCCGCCAGCCCCTGTTCGGATGCGCAGGCAATCCATTGCCACGCGGTTTTGGTCTCTTTCGGCGTTTTCGCCTGTGTCAGCAGCAGTCTGCCCAGCCAGAGCTGTGCTTCTGCATCGCCCAGTTCTGCGGCCTTTCGGTAATGGACAGCGGCCTGTTCTGGGTCTTTCGGCAGGCCATATCCGTTTTCCCGGCAGACGCCGAGCAGGCGGTATGCTTTGGCGTTGCCCTGATCCGCCGCACGGAGCAGCCATTTGAGCGCCTGTTTTTCGTCTTCTGCAACGCCGACGCCATACAGCAGGCAGCGGCCGTAGTCATAACCGGCACCCGGCACATCCGTTTCCGCCGCACGCCGGTAGAGCGCTGCGGCACGCTCCAGATCCCGGTCAATGCCTCTGCCGTGTTCGCAGCAATCTGCGAGCATCAGCATGGCCGGTTCGGAATCCGCCTGAACCGCCTTTTCCAAGTGCATGACGGCTTCACCGGCATGCCGATCCGTCCCTTCGCCGTCAAGCAGGCAGGATGCCAGATGCACATCTGCATTTGCGTCGCCGGCTTCTGCCCCGCGGCGATACCAGTCCACAGCGCGTGCCGGGTCTTTTCGGACACCGCGGCCCGTCTCATACATCGTTCCGAGCAGGGTCATGGCCTCCGCCTGTTTCTCCTCCGCCGCCTGTTCCAGCAGGCGTGCCGCAGCGGCTTCGTCTTTCTGGACGCCTTTGCCCGCCAGCAGACAGCACGCATACAGCCACATGCCGTCCGGGTGATGCAGATCGGCTGCCTGCTGATACAGCGCCGCCGCGCGCGCCTCGTCCTGTTCAATCAGATCGCCGTTCTCCAGTGCGGAGCCCAGCAGGCACATGGCGTAGGCATCGCCCGCTTCGACGGCGCGTTCCAGCCAGCGAATGCCCTCCGGAGCATCCTTGGGGGCAGGTCCGCTCATCAGCAACATGGCATACTTGACCTGTGCGCTGGTGCGCAGTTTCTCGCCCGCCTGCCGGTAGCAGTCCGCCGCCCGCGCCAAGTCGCACGGTGTGCCGCTTCCCTGCGCATAGCAGTCGCCCAAGCGCTCCATGGCAACCAGATCATCCTGTTCAGCTGCGCGCTGCATCCATTCAAAGCCTGCCGTTTCGTCTTTTTCAACGCCGATCCCTTCCAGCAGGCACCGGCCATATTCATACTGTCCTTCCGGGACGCCGCCTTCAGCGGTCTGCCGGTAGAGCGCCGCCGCATGCGCCGGATCCCGCTCGACGCCTTCTCCGGTTTCATACAGCTTGCCCAAAAATCCGACGGCACGCAGATATCCTTGTTCGGCCGCGCGCGCCATCCACACGGCGGCTTCGGCCCAGTTTTTCTGCACGCCGGTGCCGTTGTAGAGGCAGCAGGCCAGATTCGTCTGCGCCGAGGGAACTCCGCTTTCGGCTGCGCGCCGGTACAATTCGACCGCGCGCTGTTCATTTTTTTCGACGCCGTAGCCGCGGTCATAGCAGACGCCCAGCAGATCCCAAGCGCGTGCAAACCCCTGCGCACCCGCGAGCTCCGCATAGCGGACGGCAGCCTGATCGTCTTCCTCGACGCCGGTACCGTTCAGCAGACAAACGGCATACAGCCACTGTCCGTCCGGAAAATGCAGCTCTGCCGCACGGCGGTACAGTTCTGCCGCATGGGCAGTGTCTTTTTCGACCGAGGTGCCGTTTTCATAATCCGTCCCCAGAATGCACATCGCACGCGGATCGCCCGATTCCACCGCACGTTTCAGCCATTCGACCGCTTCTTCTCCGTTGGCTTCCACGCCGTTGCCGTTTTGCAGGCAGACTGCCAGATTGGTCTGCGCAGGCGGATAGCCCGCCGCGGCCGCCTGGCGGTACAGCGCTGCGGCTTTCGGCAGGTCAACCGCCACAGAAATGCCGTTTTCATAGCATTCGCCCAGCAGATTTTGTCCGCGGACATCGCCCAAGGATGCTGCGCTCGTCAGCCATTTGAACGCCGTCTGCAGATCCTTCTGCACACCGCTGCCGTTCAGATAGCAAACGGCCAAGTTGGTCTGTGCCGGGCCGAACGATTCGTCTGCCGCCGCCTGATACAGTTCGACGGCTTTTTGCAGGGACTTTGGCACGCCGTCGCCAAATTCATAGCAGAGTCCCAGTGCGCTCATGGCTGCCGGGTAGGCCTCTTCTGCGGCTTCCGTCAAATAGCGAATGCTTTTTTTCTTGTCCGGCTGAACGACGATCCCGTGGTGATACCACATACCCAGATGATATGCCGCCTGCGGAAAGCCTTGTTCAGCTGCTTTCGTCATCAGCTCGACGCCTTCGTCCGTATTTTTTTCGACGCCGGTACCGGCCATCAGGCAGAGCGCCAAGCTGCACTGTGCCGGCGGATATTCCATTTCGGCGGATTGGCGGTAAAGCTCAACGGCGTGCGCTTCATCAGGCTTGACGCCGGCGCCGAACTGATAGCAGCGCCCCAGCGTTTCCAGCGCGCGGGCATCGCCGCCGTCTGCCGCCGCCTGAAACCATTTGACCGCCTCGGCCATATCCCGCCGGACGCCGATGCCGTTCACGCAGCGGGCGCCGGCTTCATACTGCGCGTTTGTATCGCCTGCCTCGGCACGTTCGATCAACGCCGCCGTATCTTCCCGTTCGCGGTTCTGATTTTCCACCCAATCCAACAGGAACTGCGGGTGCACGATGACGACGTCATCCGGCTGCCCATCGTTTTGGTGATTTGTCTGGTTGTTTTTCTGTTCGGGCTCGTTTTGCATCCGTGCCGCCTCCCCGTTTCCCGCAGGTTTTTGCATGAGTTGATTCAGCGGTTCCGGTCTGCGTCGTTTTTCGCAGCATTTCAGCCGTTTTGCCGTCCGAAATGACGCCGGAATCGCCAGATAAAAGAAAAAAGCACCGAAGTGTTTCGGTGCTTTTTGGAGCGGTAGACGAGGCTCGAACTCGCAACATTCAGCTTGGGAAGCTGACGCTCTACCATTGAACTACTACCGCATCGGGTGACTTTAATGATACCACATTTTCTCTAAAAATGCAAGCCCCCGCTGTGAAAAAGTTTTCAGATTTCCGGCTGTTCCGCCTCGGTTCGAATCTGATCCAGCAATTCGCGCAGTTCCGCAAGCGTGGACACGCGCGTCGCCAACCCGCGGTATCTGGCGGCGGAACGGATGCCGCGCAGGTAATGCGCCAGATGTGTGCGCATCTCGCAGCAGGCTGTCCGTTCGCCCTTCTGCGCCGCGGCAAGCTCCGCCTGACGGAATGCCGTTTCCAGCCGAACCGGCAGCGTCGGCATTTCGTAGGGTTTTCCGGTCAAGGCAGCCTGGCAGTCAGCAAAAACCCACGGATTTCCCAATGCGCCCCGGCCGATCACGGCAAATTGTGCGCCGGTTTCTGCCAGCAATGCGCGCCCGCTCTCGCCCGATGTCACGTCGCCGTTGACCATCACCGGCGTTCCGTCTGCCGCCTCGACCACTGCCCGCATCAGTGCACGATCCGCAGCCCCTGCGTACATCTGCGCACGGGTTCGGCCGTGGATACAGAGCGCAGACGCGCCGGACTGCACTGCCATTTTTGCAAACGCCACGGCGTTGATCTGTTCGGAATCCCATCCGGCGCGGAATTTGACGGTAACCGGGACGGAAACCGCCTGTACGACCGCTTCAATGCAGGCGGCGGCCAGCGGCAGGTTTTTCATCAGGGCAGAACCTTCGCCGGAACGGACGATCTTCCCAGCCGGGCAGCCCATGTTCAGGTCGAGGATATCCGCATGCGACATTTCCAGCGCGATGCGTGCGCCTTCTGCCAAGAAAGGTGGTTCCGCGCCAAAGATCTGAACAGCCGCAGGGTGTTCATCTTCGCCCAGAAAGAGCAGCTGTGCGGTTTTCTGATCGCCGTAACAAAGCGCTTTGGCACTGACCATCTCGGTCACGGTATACGCTGCTCCCTGTTCGCGGCAAATGGTTCGGAAGGCATAATCGCCGACGCCGGCCATCGGAGACAGACCAAAACTGCCTTGCAGCCGGATGCCGGCGATCTGAAAGTCGGATGGATTGTTCACTGCGCCATACCTTTCTTTATGCAGCCGGTATGCGCGTGACAAGAACGCTTTGCAGCATGCCGTTTTCATTGATGACCGCCCGGAACAGAACCGGATCCGATCCCTGCTGATATTTTGCAACCGCTGTGCGGAAGTACTCATAACTGACTGCTTCTGCCGCCCCCGTTTCTGCATGGCAGAGATAGACGACGTCAGCAGCTGTGACGGAATAAATCAGCGCCCGCCCGCCGATGCGGATCATGACGCCGCCCGTGCGGAGTTCTACAACAACGTCCGAAGCCATCGCCATCACGGTCGATTCACCTTCTGCAAAGGCACCGTCCCACGAAAGGGCCGGATTGTTGTCCGCCGCGGCGTAGGTGATCCGGCGGCCCAGACTGTCGGTCTCCGGTTTGCCATAGTCCGGCGTTGGAAGGCTGTTTCCATCGGAGAGCCGATAGCCGCTCTGCGAGAGCCCGACGATGATCGCCGTTTGATCTTGCAGTTCGCCAAAGGACTGTTCCGCCAGCGTCTTCTGGTTTTCGACATACACAGCTTCATCCTGCACCGGATAGAATGTTACCGTATGGCCGTTCAGGGCATTCGCACACATCACGGCGACATCCTGCCGACAGATCTTCTGATCGTACCGGTCGTTGGCATAGAACAAAACGCCGTTGAACAGGCCGCGGCTGTCTGCGAGTTTGGTGACGCGCAGGCGCCACTGTTCGACCGTTTCACCGGCCTGCACCGCCAGCGTCTCCTGCGTATAGCCGATCAGCCGCAGGAAAACGATGGCGCATTCAAAATAGGTGATGTTGGCTTTTGGGTTCAGGCGGTTCTGGTGATCGCCGATAAAAAGCCCTGTGCTGATGCAGTATCCTGCGCTGTCCATCGCCCATGCTGCGATATCGCCTTTGTCTTCAAATGCCGAGGTTTTGGCGACCATTTCAAGCAGCAGGCTTTTTTCTGTTTTTCCGGCGTTGTTGAGCGCGTATACGACGCGGAAAATCTCCTGCCTGGTGATCGCGTCCAGCGGGCGGAAGACGAAGCGGCCCTCGGTATTGGCGCCGTGCATTACGTTATAGCGGCGGCAAAGCGCAACGGCATCTTTTGCATAGTTGGAAATAAACGCTTCATCCGCATAGGAAACCGCCTCTGACCCGCTGGCGGCCACCGGCACAGCCGTGAGCAGCCCAAGCACCGCGAGCATGACTAAGAAAAGCGGCAAAAAACGCTTTCGGGTGAACTTCATGATGGTCGCCTCCTTTGACAGGGTCGAATACGAGATATCCCACGGCATTCTGCGGGATTCTACCAAAAGTATACCCGACTCTCCTGGCAAAGTCAAGCCAACGGCCGGAAGTGTAACCCAACTGTAATAATCCGCCGGCCGTTTCGCTTCTTTTCGGGCTGCGCCCGTATTTTTGCCCCCGATGGTTCAAAAAATAGAGTTGAAATTACCGGCTTCATATGCTATAATTTATATCAACTGGATTTTTCCCTGCCTTTTATTTTCCGGCTTTTTGCGGCAGGATCGCCTGCACACTGTGTTTTGGTTCGGAGGGATCGGTTTGTCGCCTGAACTCAGCATCATCATCCCAATCTATAACCTTGCGGATTTGATCCGGGATACGCTCGACTGTATCCTGGCGCAGTCTTATACCAATTTTGAGCTGATCCTCGTGGATGACGGCTCTTCTGACGGTACCGTCGAGATCCTGCGGGATTATCAGGCGCGTGACGCGCGTGTGCGTTTGATCCAGCAGGCGAACGCCGGCCCTGCCGCTGCACGCAACACTGGGATTGACGCCGCCACCGGGCGCCGCATTTTATTCGTAGACGGCGATGACACCATTCAGCCGGATGCCCTTGCCTTTATCGCAGAAAAAACAGCGGAAACGGACTGTGACCTGATGATTTTCGGTTTCCGCACCAAAAACATCAGCGGGGCTACCGATTTTCTCTACACCTATCCGGAGTCGCTTCTTTCCGACAGCGCGTCGCTTTCCGCACACTTTGCCGACCTGTATCAGAGCAATCTGCTCAACCAGGTCTGGAACAAAGTCTACCGCACCGAGCTGCTCCGCGCCGGACACTGCCGCTTTTTGGATTACCGCTACGGGGAAGACCGGCTGTTTGTCTTTGATGTCCTTCCGCGCTGCAAGACGATTTATATTTCCGACCGGTGCCTCTACAACTATTTTATCCGCTCAAAAGAGAGCCTCGTCTCAAAGTTCTGCGCGGAAAAGTTTGAGGTCTGCAACCGCTTTGACGAGACGATTCAGGCGTTCTTGGCTGCCCACCAGATCACGGACGAAAAATCGGTGCAGGAAATCAACTATATGTATCTGAAAAGCATTCTTTCCTGCGAAACGAATCTTTTTCTTCCCTCTTGCCCGTACTCCCGTTCAGAAAAACGCAGACATATGCGCGGCATCATCACCAATGATCAGGTTCGCGCCGCCGTCCGCCGCTATCAGAAACACGGCTTTGTGATGAACACCATTGTGCGGATTTTCCGCACGGAGAACTGCACGCTGAACGTTTGGATGGCTTCTGCCATTTCCTTCATCAGCCGCCACTTTTCCACCGTTTTTATCCGGGCAAAGCATCCAGAAGCACAGTCTGCCAAAGAATAGGCCTGTGCTTTTCCGGCGCATCGCCGACGATTTTTCTGTCCGCTTTTCTGTCCGCTTCACGCCCGCTCTTTCTGCGGGCGTCTTTTCATATCCATTCCACATCCTATCCCACATCCTGTTCGATGCTTCGTTTCCGGACAGCCGGATCCGCCGCATTGAACAACAGCAGAGAGTATACAACATGAATGTCAGCAATTTGAATTCCAATGAAACCGTCCGCATCGGGCTGGACATCGGCTCAACCACCTTGAAATGCGTCCTCTTAGACGGTCAGGACAACATCATTTACAGCGATTACCACCGGCATGGCGCACAGATTGCCGCGCAGGCCTCCCTGCTGCTGCGCCGGATCCGCGATTTTCTGGGCGGGCGGCCAGCCGTTCTGGCGATTTCCGGTTCGGCCGGACTCGGCGTTTCGGAAGCCTGCGGGATTCCATTCGTTCAGGAAGTCTATGCGACGCGCTTCGCCCTGAACCGGTTCCTGCCCGGCACGGATGCGGCCATTGAACTGGGCGGTGAAGATGCCAAAATCATCTTTCTCACCGGCGGCGTGGAGGTGCGCATGAACGGCTCCTGCGCAGGCGGAACCGGCGCGTTTATCGACCAGATGGCCAGTCTGCTCGGCATGACGCCGGAAGAGCTGGATGCAGCGGCGGCACAGGCGACGGAACAATACGTCATCGCGTCCCGCTGCGGCGTGTTTGCGAAATCGGACATCCAGCCGCTGATCAACCAGGGTGCAAAAAAGTCCGATATCGCCGCCAGCATTTTTAGTGCAGTCGCCGACCAGACCATCAGCGGTCTGGCGCAGGGGCGACCCATCATCGGTCACGTCGCTTATTTGGGCGGGCCGCTCCACTTTTTCCCGCAGCTCCGCGCCCGTTTCGATGAAGCACTTCATCTGACCGGCACCTGTCCGGATCAGGCGCTTTACTACGTTTCGCTCGGCGCCGCCTGTCTGGCCAACGAGCCGTTCGATTTTGACGCTTTGCTCGCGCGGCTCGACACCTATGAAAAAACACACGCCTATCTGTCTGTGCCGCCGCTTTTTGCCGACGCAACCGCCTACGCTGCGTTTCGCCGCCGCCATGCGCAGCATATCGTCCCACGGAGCGATCCGTCAACCTACACTGGACGTGCTTATCTGGGCATCGACGCCGGTTCCACCACGACAAAGCTTGCTCTTGTCGGCGAGCAGGGCGAATTGCTCTACACTGCGTACCATTCAAACAACGGCAGCCCGGTTGAGCTGGTCCGGGATTGTCTGATTCAGCTGTATGATACATATCCCAACCTCCAAATCGCCGGCGGTGCCTCTACCGGTTACGGCGAGGATCTGATCCGCAACGCATTCCTGCTGTCGGACGGCATTGTGGAAACCGTCGCACACTTCATTGCGGCCAAGCGGTTTCTGCCGGACGTCGAATTCATCATCGACATCGGCGGGCAGGACATGAAATGCGTTCAGATCGCCAACGGCGCCATCGACAACATCTATCTGAACGAAGCCTGTTCTTCCGGGTGCGGTTCCTTTTTACAGGCGTTTGCCAGCGCGCTCGGCTATTCGCCGGAGGAATTCGGCAAGCTCGGTCTGTTTGCCGACCGGCCGGTGGACCTTGGCTCCCGCTGCACGGTTTTCATGAATTCCTCGGTCAAGCAGGCGCAGAAAGACGGCGCCAGCGTTGAGAACATTTCGGCAGGGCTTTCCATCAGCGTCGTCAAAAACGCGCTTTATAAAGTCATCCGCGTCGCCGACAAGAGTGCGCTCGGTTCCAAAATCGTCGTACAGGGCGGCACGTTCCTGAACGACGCCGTTCTGCGCGCGTTTGAAACAGAGCTCGGCGTGGAGGTCATCCGCCCGGACATTGCAGGTCTGATGGGTGCATACGGCGCCGCGCTGTATGCGGCGGAACACAAAAGCACATCTGTCATCTCCCGCGCCGCATTGGATACCTTTCAGCACACCGTCCGGGATGCGCGCTGCGGCGGCTGCGCAAACAACTGCCGGCTGACCATCAACCGCTTTGCAGACGGACGCCTTTTCATCAGCGGCAACCGCTGCGAGCGTCCGGTCACGCATCAGGCGCCGCACACGGATCTGAACCTCAGCGCGTTCAAGCTTCAGCTGCTGCTGACGTACGGCACCACCACCGGTACGCAGGCGGCTGCACCTGCGCACAGAGGGCGGATCGGCATACCGTTCGGCTTGAACCTCTATGAGCTGCGTCCGTTTTGGGCGGCTTTCTTCCAACGGCTGGGCTTTGAGCCTGTCTTTTCGCCGCCTTCCGACCGGGCGCTCTATCGGAAAGGCGCTGCATCGCTGCCCTCGGATACGGTCTGCTTCCCCGCCAAGCTGATGCATGGCCATGTACAGCAGCTGATTGACGACGGGCTGGATCTGATCTTCTACCCCTGCATGAGCTACAACCTCGACGAAAAATTAGGGGACCGCCACTTCAACTGCCCGGTTGTCGCCTATTATCCGCGCGTGATTGCTGCGAATATGCCGGATATCCAGCGTGTCCACTTTTTGGACGGGTTCGTCGGTCTGCATCGCCGCCGCGATTTCGTCAAGCGGATGTTTGCGATGCTTTCGCCCATCTGTCCGGATCTCTCCCTGCGGGAAGTTGCTGCTGCGGCAGACGACGCATACCGTGCGCGGACCGCTTATTTGCAGGCCGTTGCCGCAGAAGGCGCGGCCATCATCGACCGGGCAAGGGCGCAGGGCAAGCCGATCATCGTGTTGGCCGGCCGCCCCTATCATACGGATCCCGAAATTCACCACGGCGTGCCGCAGCTAATCGCCTCGCTGGGTGCCGCGGTTCTGACCGAAGATGCGCTGCTGCCGTTCCTCTCCCGCCACCCGGTTCAGGTGCTGAATCAGTGGACCTATCACGCGCGTCTGTACGCTGCGGCAGAATACGTCGCCACGCAGCCGGATATGCAGCTCGTGCAGCTTGTCTCGTTTGGCTGCGGGCTGGACGCCATCACCACCGACGAAATTCGGCGGATCCTGGAAAGCCGCGGGAAGCTGTATACGCAGCTGAAGATCGATGAGATCACCAATCTGGGCGCTGTCAAAATCCGTCTGCGGAGTCTGCTGGCCGCCTTGGAATCGCAGCGGATGCCGTCGCCGGATGCCGCGGAGAAAGAGTGAGAGAGTTTCAATATGTCACAGAAAACAAGTGGTTATCCAAAATTCACGCGGGAAATGCGGGAAACGCATACCATTCTTTTGCCCATGATGCTGCCAATTCATTTTTCGATGCTGCAATGCATTTTTGAGCAGGAAGGGTATCATGCCGAGCTGCTGACCAACACGGGGCGTTCTGTCGTGGACGAGGGTTTGAAATACGTCCACAACGATACCTGTTATCCGGCGCTGCTGGTCATTGGGCAGTTCATCGACGCTTTGAAAAGCGGCCGTTACGATATCAACCGTGTGGCTGTCGCCATCACGCAGACAGGCGGCGGCTGCCGGGCCTCCAACTACATCCACCTGCTCCGCAAAGCGCTGGTCAAAGCCGGATTCGGTCAGGTGCCTGTCCTTTCCCTGAATCTGAGCGGGCTGGAGCTCAACAGCGGTTTCCGGATTACGCTCCGGATGCTCCGGAAAGGCATTTCTACCGTCGTCTACGGCGATATGCTGACGCTGCTGCGGAATCAAGTGCAGGCCTATGAAATCACGCCCGGCAGTGCAGCAGCGCTCTCCTCCCGCTGGCTGACGGAGCTCACCGCACAGTTTGAGAAAAAGCAGGGGTTGTCCACTGCCGCCATCCGGCAGAATCTGAGCCGCATGGCCGAAGACTTCAGCCGGATCCCCGTCTGCCGGACGCCGAAAGTGCGCGTCGGCATTGTCGGCGAGATTTACGTCAAGTATTCTGCGCTCGCCAACAACGATCTGGAGGCGTTTCTCCACTCACAGGACTGCGAAGTCTGTGTGCCGGGGCTGATGGGCTTCCTCTTGTACTGTTTCCACAATCCGTCGGTTGACCGTTCGCTTTACGGCGGCGGCTTTTTCCGTTCCCGCCTGTCACGGCTCGGCCTGCGGTATCTCATCAACCGCGAACACCTCATTACAGATGCGCTGAAACCCTATCCTCAGTTTTGTCCGCCCGCTTCATTTGACCGTTTGGTGCAGTTCGGTGAACAGGTCATCGGTCAGGGCGTCAAAATGGGCGAAGGCTGGCTCTTGCCGGCCGAAATGATGGAGCTCGTTTCCAGCGGATGCCCCAACATCGTTTGCGTGCAGCCGTTCGGCTGTCTGCCCAACCACATCTGCGGGAAAGGCGTCATGCACACCATCAAGCAGCTCAACCCGCTGGCGAACATCGTCGCCATTGACTACGACCCTGGTGCAACCAAGGTTAATCAGGAAAACCGGATCAAGCTGATGCTGGCCGTCGCGCGGGAACAGCTCAACACCGCTCCGGCGCAAGACACTCCGGCTCCGGACGCCGTTCCGGTTTGATACAAAAAGGACCGCTTCCATCTGAAGCGGTCCTTTTTCCGTCTTTTTATGCGAGGATTGCTTTTGCGCCTTCCAGAAGCGGCGCTGTTTGGATGTTGCAGAGGCGATGTGCATCCGTCCCGACGTTGAATTGCAGGCCGGTTTCCCGCCCCAGATTCCACATACGCCGGGAAAACACCGGATCGCTCAGGAAAGCACCGGGGTTGATTTCAAACGCCGTCTGCTGCTGGACGGCCAGTTCAAACAGCTCGCCCAGTTCGTTGTCGGTAATAGCGGCCGTCACCTGTTCGCGGCGTTCATCTTTGAAGATATAGCCCGCCGTGAACGGGTGTGCAATACAGTCCGCTTTGCCGGATTCGAGCAGCGACCGAATCATTGCGACGGCGTGTTCTGCATATCCGCGCGGGGAACGGTCTTCCGGATGTTCCCAATTGGAAACATGGTAGTGGTTGCAGGCGAACAGTCGGTAATCCACGGCATTGCGCAGTTCGTCGTTTTCCAGCGTTTTTCCGATCCCATAGCAGGAGAACTCCATGCCCAGAAGAATCTTGACATTTGTCTGTATCTGCGCCGTTTCTTTCCGCAGGGTCTGCACCCAGGAAAGGCATGTTTTATTGGGATCGTCATAATTCTGATGGTTGACCATGGCGATTTCCACCAGACCGGCTGCCTCTGCGGCTGCGACAATGGCCTCCGGCGTCATTTCCGGTTTTGCACAGCGTGAAAACGTCGTATGGATGTGGAGATTCTGTCGGGTGAGGATTTCCAAATCGTATGTCGGCTCATGAAAGTACATCTTGCTTCCCCTTTTCTTTGAAATTGCCGTCCGGGAGCGGAAAACGATCCCGGACGGCTGAAACGTATGGCTATTCGAGTTCGTTCATCTTGCGGATGGAGCCGCCGTCTCTGTAAATTTCGTCGACAAACGTAT
The DNA here is from genome assembly GCA_905205975.1 of uncultured Eubacteriales bacterium. GTDB lineage: Bacteria > Bacillota > Clostridia > Oscillospirales > QAMX01 > QAMX01. The sequence continues at coordinate 13,706 of CAJLFQ010000038.1, forward strand.
GCGCCCAGAGGACATGCGGCTGAACCGGGCGATGGAGTCCGCCCTTGAAGTAGATGCGGCCGTTGACCATCAGCTTGGCAACCGCCCAGAACGACAGCGACGTGTCGCCGGTGCAGGTGTAACGGAACGTCTGGCGGCTGTGTGCCGGGACGGAAACAGGCTGCTGATACGGCGTGATATTGGCTGCGCCGAACGGGTTCTTGCCGCCGAAATCGCCCCATGTTTCCACCGGCGTCGCAAGCGCCAGTTCACCGCGGAGGCATTCGTCCGTATCATTGATGACGGTCACATCGATTTCGTCGCCGTTGATTTCAAAGTTGAGCTCCGGATTGAAGTATCCGACCTCAAAGATGTCTTCAAACGTTTGGCCGAGGTGGCCATATTCAAGGCGGAGAATGCCTTTTGCATCGGCTGACAGCTTCTCAACCGTGACCTTCTGAACCATGCATTCGCCCGGCTGCAGGTCATAGCGGATCTCATGGATATCGGCCTTCCAGCCTTCCGGCAGGAGCAGCTGCGCCGTACCGTCGGCGGAAATATCGGTGTGGTTGTTGGCAACCGACACGTCCACTTCAAAGCGGCAGTCATCCAGCTGTCTCGGATGGCGGCTGATGACCGCGCAGAGGGAGAGATAGCCCATCGGCATCGTGCCGAGGTCATGTTCCCAAGAGCGGACATAGGTCGGCTCCGTGATTTCGTGCGTCGCGCCGATCTGTGCCGTTCCGACATGGATTTCATCGGCGACCGGCTGAATGACGACCGTTTCAATGGCATGCGGCGTCACCGGCAGCGTGATGACCGATTCATCCAGTGCGAGTGGGCTGCGGTCTTCTTCGAGCAGGTTGGCGCGTTCCGCCTTTTCGGCGCGGAAGCCGAGGCGGATCTTTGCATCGGTTGCGACGCCGTTCTGCTCAAAGCAGCGGAAGGTGATCCCGCGGTCAGCGAGCGTACCGGCGTTGCCCTTCATGGAGGCATACGGATAACCGCCGGCCTTGACAGCTGTCACGATCACATGGTCATCCGCGGAGAGGAAGCTCTTTTCCTGCGGGAGGGCGGCGTCGGCTGCGCGGGTGAAATCCGTCACTGCGAAGAGCGGGTCATTCTTCTCCAGCGCACGGCGATAGAGCTGCGCTTCACGGTAGCTGCCCGTGTGCGGCAGCAGCGAGTAGGTAAAGATGTGCGATTTCTGTTCCGGAACCAGCTTGCGTCCGCAGTTTGCGTTGCCGATGTTGCCGTAGAACTCAGCCGTATGGAAGAGCATCAGGTTCAGCATGTCGCCCTTTTCGATGCTGCATGCGATGTTGCCCGTGTTGATGAGCGCCACACCGTAGTCGTCGGCTTCGTCCAGTGCACTGCCCAGAACGGCGCCGGTTTCATAGGCATGTCCGTTGGCGAGCGCCTTTGCGAAATCATCGACCCAAATCTGAAGCGCGTCGACCGTCGGCGCTTTGACAAGCAGGACGTCAATCGGTTTGTTCCAAGTATTTTCCGTATCGCGGATATAGAGCGCTGCGGCGCCAGTTTTGGCTGCTGCATTCAGCCGTGCATACGGCGTTGCAAAGCGTTCGGCGATGGCCGTTTCGTATTCGTTTTCCACGCCGTCCACACAGAGGACGATGCGGGTATCCGACGAGAGGTCTTCGTTGAAGTGAATGATCTGCGAGCCTTCGCAGGACTGTTTGTGATCCGGGAACGGCGTCACCGGGATGGCTTTCTTCGTCAGCGCCATCAGGAGCGCGTCGGACAGCGCTTCGAGGCGCGGGTCTTCCCGGCGGATGATCTGCGTCATACCGAACTGGAAGGAGCCGGAACGGAAGCCGTCATGCAGGTGCATGGTCACCGTCGGGCCGTAATCGAGCCACTGGTTGGCGGCATAGACGGCGCAGTGCGACGCCATGGCAAACTGATGGGTACGGAAGGACAGTGCATTCTTGGAGGCGGTGCGAACCTGCGGCGCAAACCGGTCGTCAAAGATGGGCTTTGCGCCTTTGACCTGCACCGGGAACGTCAGCGTCATCAGATCGTCTTCGTCACGGTAGTCATCGAGGCGGGTCTGGAAGTCAATCCGGCGATCGCCGCGGCGCAGGGTAATCTCCTGGCTGACGTGGACGACGTTGCCCAGTTCATAGCGGATTTTCAGCTGTTCAAATTCCGCGCAGCGGATGCATTCGACCTGTGCCTGTTCGCCGTCAGACAGCAGCTTGTGGCCGGTGGTATAGAATTCGTGCTGCGTTTCCATGCGGTCGTGCGTCTCTTTGAGCGCGACAAGCCGGTTGGCCGGGCCGTCTCCGTTTGGATTGATGAGCTCACGCTTGGCTTCTTTATCGTAGAGCGAAACGATGCCGCCGCCCTGTGCCGGATCAACCTGAATGCGGTAGTAGGTATTTTCAATCACCGTATCCGCTGACGCCGCCGGCATGCCTGTCGGCAGGTTCAGGTCGCCCGGCAGTGTCAGAGCCGGTTTTTCATCGAGGTAGCAGACGGTATAGCCGCATGCCGGAACGGATGCACGGAGCAGCAGCTCGGTGGTATAGACGCCGTCTGCCACGGATTCCTTCAGCGGCTGTGCCGGAACCGGCTTGCCGTTGAGATCCGTCACTCGGATGCGGGCAAACGGAAGCGCCGTCTGAACCGTCAGCCGGATGTGCTCCGTCCGCGTCCACGCATGCGGGTTGAAGAGCACCACAGCACGGCGGCCGTTTTCTGTGCAGATGTGTGATGCGATGTATGAAGCGGCACGGTCGCAGATGTCTGCGGCGAGTTCAACGGCTTCGCGGTATTCGACCATCAGGTCGACAAACGACACTTCATTATTGGTGCCGGTGATGGAGTCATGGTGCTGGCCGCAGAGGACCTGCCGCCATGCTTTATCCAGCGCGCGTTCCGGGTATTCTGCACCGTTCATCGCGGCAATAACGGAGAGTTTTTCCGCCGTAATCAGCAGGTTTTCCGCCATGCGGTTCGCCTGCTTGAAATCCATGCGCGTCAGCGAGACGCCGGCATGATAGAGCGACATATCGCGGCTGGTCAGACCGAACGGAGACGTTTTGCCGGATTCGACGATGCAGGTTTCATCCGCATCCAGCGCCTTGCGAAGCTCGCTGGGGACGCCGTACCGGGCTTTCGGAACGGTCTGATCCATCCAAGAAAGATCACCGTCCACCGGGAACCCCGGCACGTTCATCATCGCGCTGCCGCTGCCTTCGCAGAGCGAAAGCCCCCACAGTTCTGCCGTCCAGCGGCCGACGCCGCCGCGGCGGTGAATCAACGATGTGCCGTCCGGCGAGACATGGCGGAAGGCCGGACGGAAGCCGAAGATGTGTTTGCCCCAATAGACGCCACCGCAGCCGCCTTTTGCGGAGAGCTGAGACATCTGGTTGAAGTGGCCGAAAACGTCGCCCGGGCTGTAAACGTCGCAGATGCGGCCCAGAACATCCCGGTGATACAGCTGGCCGTAGACCAGGTTGCGCACCATGCCTTCCGGCGCAGAGGTCATTTCATTCGGCTGGTTGTAGAAGCAGTCGGATTCTGCATGGCCGTCGATAAACTTTTCTTTCAGGAGTGCACGATCCTCCGGATAGAGGCTGTAATACGGATGGAGGTAGTCCACTTCGGAGATGATCGCCTTGAAGCGGTCGTCCCGGCGCATTTCTTTGAGGATTTCGCGCAGGATGTAGATGGCGCCCATCGCATAGACGCGCTGCTCCTGGTGATAGGTGGTGTCAAAATGGAAGCTCGTCATTGCGATTTCCGTGCCGCGGAAAGCCGGAGCAGCACTTGCATGGACGACAAAGCTGCCCTCGCCGCGTTCGCAGCCGGCCGCAGTCACAGCGACCGGGACGGTCAGCTGGGCATTCGCCGTATCGATTTCGGCGCGGATCAGCCGGGTTGCGCCGGCCTGCATCTCGGGCAGGCTGATTTTCTGCCAGCCGTCAATTTCGACTTCTCCGCCCGCGGCATGGCCGAATGATGCCGCGAAGCACGGGAAGATCTGTTTGATCTGTTCGCCTTCCTGGACATATGCGCCAGTTTGTGCCGGATACGTCAAGCCAAGCGGACCGCTTTCGGCTGCGATCGGGTAAATAGAGCAGTTGGTCATGGAGAGGTCTACGGTATCGCAGATATAGCCGGGACGAAGTTTGAAAAGGATGAGGTTCAGGCCATCTTCAAAAACGACCGGAACCGTGTTGCCCATCGTCGGAACGCCTTTGACGCGGCCATACGGCACATCCGAAACAAGGCGGCCGTTGACAAAGAGGCGGCAGCCGGAGTTTTCATAGCAGATCACCGCGCGTTTCCGTCCGGCGCAGCGCACATAGGTCGCTGCATAGAAGACGCAGTTGCGTTGTTCGGTCATATAAAGCGCTTCATCGCAGGCAGAGTCGCCGTCATCCGGGTCGAAGCGGAGCATATTCCATTTGCGGAGGCCGCGCGCCCAGACGGGATCCTTGCAGCCTTCGTATTCGTTATGACCGCGCAGACCAAGGTATGGAACGACGCCTGTTTCGCCTCCATCCAATGCAAGGTAGTCAATTTGCAGGATCTTCTCACGCTCATAGAGGTACTCGGTTTCAAAAGCCCCTTCTGTCCGTGCGACAAACGGACCCGTGACCATCCATTTCTGGTTGTCAAATTTTTCCGGGGTGCCAGCCGCGGCGGCCGCTTCAAGGTCAGCAAAATCGAGGCAGGTGATCTCGCCTTCAATTCTGGATTCGTAATTCATCATCTGTCAGGCTCCTTTATGCGCCGTAATCAGGTGTGCAGTTTGCACACGCAATGGAAACAACGTTTGATTTGCGGATCATCCTCCGCATTTGGGTTTATTATACCATACTTCGACGCAGGCATGCAACCCCATCGGGCGGCGATTTCCGTCAAAATGTCTGGCTGCACGGCAGTCAGCGAACTTCTACCAAAATCAGCGTCCCCTTGCGGACGCGGACCGTGCTTTCCCGGCCAATAAATTCGTTGCTGACGCCCAATGGAAACTCATCCGTGAGAATGTGGTTGGACAGCTCATATTTTAGGCCCGTCAGGTCAACCCCTTCCGCCTGTCCGCCCACAGCAAAAACGGACAAATATCCTTTTGCGGATGCCGGAAACGAAATCTGACCGTCTGAAATCGCAGAGACCACCGTGTCTTTGCCCAGCAGGCGCGCATGGATGTTTCTGTGAGCCGCCCAGACCAGCATTTGAAGATTGGCCAGCGTATGGTCCAGCCGTTTTCCGCCCAGTCCGCCGTAGATCTCAATCCGGCGGTAGCCGCGCCCAACCGCTTGGCGCAGCGCGAGAAACATATCGGTATCATCCTTTTCCGATGGATAGGTCAAAACGTTTCCTTCCGGCCGTGCGCCCTTGAGGGAGTCAAAATCGCCCAGGATCACATCCGGTTCGATGCCGACTTCGCGCAGATAATCGAGTCCGCCGTCTGCCGCAATCACCAGGTCGCCGGGCAGGCGCTGAAAATGCAGCGCCGTGCAGTCGCCTGCGCCAATGAGATATGCAATCGGTTGGCTTTCCATATATTTGTTTCTTCCTTTCTGATTCGTTCCGATCAAATCCATTCTGATCACTTTCTGATCAGATACCGTCTGTTTCAACGGTCGAATCGCAGTTTGATCGATGCGGTTCAACCTTTTCGCCTGATGTGCAAAATTCGGCAAATAAAAAACAGAGGAGACGGAAACCCGTCTCCTCTGTTGAAAGAACGTAATTAGTCGAGAATGGCCGTAACGGAGCCGGAACCAACCGTTCTGCCGCCTTCACGGATAGCAAAACGCAGACCCTTTTCGATAGCGATCGGCTTAATGAGCTCGATCTTCATCGTGACGTGGTCGCCCGGCATGCACATTTCGACGCCTTCCGGCAGCGTGATAACGCCCGTGACGTCGGTCGTACGGAAGTAGAACTGCGGACGGTAGTTGGAGAGGAACGGCGTATGACGGCCGCCTTCTTCCTTCGTCAGAACGTAGACCTGGCCTTCGAACTTACGGACCGGCTTAATGGAGCCCGGTTTCGCAAGAACCTGACCACGTTCGATTTCGTTTCTCTGGATACCACGGAGCAGCGTACCGATGTTATCGCCGGCTTCAGCGTAGTCCAGCAGTTTGCGGAACATTTCGATACCGGTAACAACGGTCTTTCTCGTTTCTTCGTGCAGACCAACGATTTCGACTTCTTCGGAAAGTCTGAGCTGACCACGTTCAACTCTGCCCGTCGCGACGGTGCCGCGGCCGGTGATCGTCATAACGTCTTCAACCGGCATCAGGAACGGCAGGTCTTCCTTGCGGTCCGGCGTCGGGATGTAGGTGTCAACTTCGTGCATGAGCTCAAGGATCGGTGCATATTCCGGAGCGTTCGGATCGGTGGAGGTGCATTCCAGAGCCTGGAGTGCGGAACCACGGATGATCGGGATATCGTCGCCCGGGAATTCGTACTTATTCAGAGCGTCACGGATTTCCATTTCAACGAGTTCGAGCAGTTCGGGATCGTCGACTGCGTCGCACTTGTTCATGAAAACAACGATTGCCGGAACACCGACCTGACGGGCGAGCAGGATGTGCTCATAGGTCTGAGCCATAACACCGTCGGTAGCGGCGATAACCAGGATGGCGCCGTCCATCTGAGCGGCACCGGTGATCATGTTCTTGATGTAGTCGGCGTGCCCTGGGCAGTCAACGTGTGCATAGTGACGAGCATCGGTCTGATATTCGACGTGTGCGGTGTTGATCGTGATACCACGAGCCTTTTCTTCCGGCGCTTTATCGATCTGATCGTACGCGGTGAATGCGGCGTGGGTCGGATCCTGCAGAGCAAGAACCTTCGTAATTGCAGCGGTCAGCGTGGTCTTACCGTGGTCAACGTGACCAATGGTACCAATATTGACGTGGGGTTTGGTTCTTTCAAATTTAGCCTTTGCCATTGAATGTGCCTCCTCTTGTTTGACTTTTCAAGATAATAGTATTCTACACCATTGCAGAGAATTTTGCAAGTGTTTTTTGTGTTTTTCTTTGGAGAATTTCCGCAGAAAATGCCGGAAGCGGATCAGGAGCGGGCTTCGGCATGACGGCCGGCGACCAATTT
>CAJLFQ010000039.1 GCA_905205975.1 uncultured Eubacteriales bacterium
AAAGAAAGCGACTCACTCATTTTTTCTCTGGTTTTCGTAGCGCACAATACCAATACGCCGTCGGAAGCACCCTCAATCATGCCCGGAATATCCGCCACAGCAAACGATGTGTGGTCGCCGACAGAAACAATGCCAAGGTTTGGCACAAGCGTGGTAAAATGATAATTCGCGATTTTCGGCCGTGCAGCGCTGATGATGCTCAGCAGCGTTGATTTGCCGACGTTTGGGAAACCGATCAGGCCGACGTCTGCAAGGAGTTTCAGTTCGAGGATGATTCTGCGCTCTTCCCCGTCCAGCCCGGATTTGGCAAAACGAGGCGCTTGACGCGTCGGCGTGGCAAAATGAGAATTTCCCCATCCGCCGCGGCCGCCTTTTGCCACGGTAAACGTTTGTGTTTCGCTCATGTCAGCAAGCAATGCGCCTGTTTCTTTGTCGCGCACCAGCGTCCCGCGCGGGACGCGGATAACCAACGCTTTTCCGTCTTTTCCAAAGCATTTCGCCCCTCGGCCGTCTTCGCCGTTGGGTGCAATATATTTCCGCTTGTATTTGAAGTCCATCAGTGTGGACATATTGTCGTCAACCGTTAAAATCACATCGCCGCCGTCGCCGCCGTCGCCGCCGTCCGGCCCGCCGGCCGGTACATACTTTTCGCGGTGAAATGCCACAGCGCCATTGCCGCCGCGGCCTGCACGTACCAGAATCTCTGCCACATCTACAAACATCGTTCTACGCCCTCTTTCTTATGCAAGACAAAGAAAACACCGATGACAGGTTGGGCGATAAGCAAAACGCCATATCGCCCGACCCGGCGTCGGTGCTTTCATGATACCATATCCATTTTTGAGGACTGCGCTGCGGCATAATCCTCACAGGCTGCCAACAGGCAAAGCCTTATTCTGCCGGATAAACGGAAACCTTTTTACGGTCTCTGCCGACACGTTCAAAGCGGACGTGACCGTCTGCCATAGCAAACAGCGTATCGTCGCCGCCGATGCCGACATTTGCGCCCGGATGAATCTTCGTACCGCGCTGACGAACAAGAATGTTGCCCGCAACGACGAACTGACCATCTGCTTTTTTCGTGCCGAGACGTTTGGATTCACTGTCACGGCCGTTCTTTGTAGAACCGACACCTTTTTTATGTGCAAAAAATTGAAGAGTAATTCTAAGCATCTTTTTTCCTCCGTTTTTCAGTTAGCGCTGTTCCGAAACGCTGATCTGAACATAAGCGCCATATTGTTTCAAGTTTTCTGAGAGCCACAGATATGCTGCCCGGATCACACTGTCACAGATGAGCTTTTGCTGCTCTGAAAGCGATTGCGGCAGCATCAAGCGGAGCGCGGCTTTGCGCTGGCTGCATGCAACCGGGGCTTCTGCTTTCGTAACATCATTGACTGCGCATTCGACGATGCCAAAAGCCGTTGAGATGGCGGAACAGATGATATCCGAACCAGCCTCTGCATAACCGCTGTGGCCTTCTGCCTGAAGACCCGTAAAACGGCCAAGCGTTTTGAAAAAAACAACTTTTGTCATATTGCATCAAGTGTGATCAACAAATTGGTCAGCGAGCGATCTTTTTGATCTGGACTTTTGTGTAGGGCTGTCTGTGACCCTGACGGCGTCTGTAGTTTTTCTTGGCGTTGTATTTGAAGACGCGAATTTTCTTCGCCTTTGCGTTCTTCAGAACTTCTGCTTCAACGACTGCGCCAGCAACATACGGATTCCCGATCACGGCTTCGTCGTTGTCCGAGAGAAACACAACTTTGTCAAAACGGACGGTCTCACCGACTTCTGCGCCGAGCTTTTCCATGAAAAGAACGTCGCCGTCCTGGACCTTGTACTGTTTGCCGCAGGCTTCAATTACTGCATACATGAATTCTAATCTCCTTTTTCCTCGTCTTTTGGTTGTTACACCCGACTCCCGCTTGTGTCGGTGCCGCACAGATGTGCAGACTTATACCATAACAAAACGGCTTTCTTATTATACCGGATTTCCATCCGGTTGTCAAGAGGTAAAACTGAATTTGCTTGAAAAAAGTGTTTTTTATGGCTCGCGTGCATCCGGTTTGGGTGAAAAAGGATGCCGTTTCTTCCTGTCTGCTGCGGCCATATGTTTCAAGCGGGTTGGCTAGACAGCTGCCGTCAGGCGGCGTTCTGCCGCTTTCAGCGTGTTTTGAAGCAGCATGACGCGCGTCATGGGGCCGACACCGCCCGGCGCCGGCGTGATGAAGGATGCATGCTTGGAGACGTTTTCAAAATCGACGTCCCCTGTCAGCTTGCCGTCTTTTTTGACGTTCATGCCGACGTCAATGACCACAACGCCATCCGAAACCATATCTTCCGTGAGGAACATTTCACGGCCAACCGCGCAGACGATAATTTCAGCGCGCCGGGTAATCTCCGCAAGATTTTTGGTTTTCGAGTGACAGATGGTTACCGTACCGTTTTTGTGCAGCAGCAGCATGGCCTGCGGTTTGCCCACGATATTGGAGCGGCCGATTACGACGCAGTTCTTCCCTGCGACATCGATTTTGTATTCCGCCAGCAGCTCCATAACGCCGGCCGGCGTACAAGGCAGAAAGCTGTAATCGCCGATCATAATACGGCCGACGTTTTCCGGATGAAACGCGTCCACGTCTTTTTTCGGGTCGATGGATTCAATGACACGGCGTTCATCGATGTGCTTGGGCAGCGGAAGCTGCACGATGATGCCGTCTACGGTCGGATCTGCATTCAGCTCGGATAGAACCGACAGCAGTTCATCTTCCGTCGTCTGCTCCGGCAAGGCTTTTTCAATGCTGCGAATCCCGCATTCTGCACAGTCTTTTTTCTTATTGTTGACGTAGAATCTGGAAGAAGGATTGTCTCCCACAATCACAACGGCCAGCGCCGGTGTTACGCCGTTTTGGGTGAAGGATTCAACTTTTTCCTTGATTTGCGCGCGTTTTTTTGCGGCAAGCGCCTTGCCGTCCATGATTGTGGCCACTTTATTTCTCCTCTTGATTGGTTTCTTCGGTTGGCTCGTTTTCTTCCGGTTCGAGTTTTTCCGGCGCAGCCGCAGATTGTGTTTCTTCCGGTTCTTGCGCTTCGTCGTTTTCCGTCGTATCGTTTGCCGAAACGGCCTGTTTGGCCTCCTGAATCGCATTTTGTCTCATGATTTCATCGTTGGAGAGCAGTTCAATGGTGTCGCCGCGGTCGGAGAAAATCAGCTTATAAACCAGAATGCCGAATGCCACCAGCGCCGAGAGATAGCCGTATACCTGGGAGACGCGCAGGCCGGAATCAAACAACATCAGCGCGTCACCGCCGCGGATGCCCTCGATGAAGCCGCGGCCGACGCCATACCAGACCACATAGGACAAAAAAGTCTGGCCATAGAAGCGGCGCTTTTTGGAGAGGAAGTGCAACAGAATAAATCCGGCGAGATTCCAGAGCGATTCATACAGGAAAATAGGGTGCACCGTCAGATCGCCGTTGATTGACATGCCAAACAGCCAGTTTTCCACCGTTTGACCATAGGCTTCGGCATTGACAAAGTTGCCCCAGCGGCCAATCAGCTGACCGATCAGAACGCCAAGGACCGCCAAGTCAAAAACGTTCCAGACGTTGATCTTTTTGACGCGGCAGTAGATAAATGCAACGATGCAGCCGAAGATCAGCGCACCATAAATGGCAATCCCGCCGTTCCAGATTTCGATGATGGTCTTAGGATGATCTTTGAACTGCGACCAGTTGAAAACCACATAGTAAAGCCGGGCGCCGATGATGGCTGCCGGCGTTGCAATCAGCGTCATATCGATCAGGTTGTCCGGGTTGATTCCGAACTTCGGCGCGCGTTTCAGGCAGTAAATCAATGCAAGGGCAAAGCCGACTGCGATGATAATGCCATACCATTGAATGTCCAGAGAGCCGATTGAAAACGCTGTTTTCTTCAGCGTAAACTCCAGCCCCAGTTTCGGGAAAGCGACATGGTTCATGAGTCATTCTCCTTTGTTGCAGATCAAGCAGATCAAATGAATTGATTCTGTTGCATCAAGCCGCCGGCTTGGTGTACAGGCATATTATACCATAGTTTTCCAAAAATGAAAAGGCGATTTTCGGGAAAGAACCCGTAAACAAATGCGGCTGCCGCTTTGAAATGCGTGGTTGTCGAACGCAGTCGAATGGTTTTCGGGCATTCGACAAAAACAGACGCCGTTCGCTCTTTACAGATTGAGGCACTTATGATATCATATGAGGCGTGAGGCAGTTTCCAGACGCTCATATCTTTATCCCCAACCCGCCTTTGGGTGTGTGCAGTTTCGCCTGTACACACCCGCTTTTTTATGTCGTTTCGGCAGCAGCGCGGAAAGCGAACAAGGGCGGAGAATACCCCCGCCCTGGAAAGGCCTGTATAGACAGCGATCGATTACTGTTTTGTGCGCATCCGGCGCGGCATGCCGCCCTTTTTTTCAGGCGGATTTTTCATGTCAGACATTTTGCTTTCGCTGTCTTTCATGAATGCACGAAGCTTGTCTTCAAAACTATCGCCGGTTGATGCCGCCGCAGAAGGACGATGGAACGATTCCACCGGCGCCGGACGCGTCGATGAACGCTGCTGCGGACGTGCAGAGGCAGACCGCTCCTGCGGGCGCGCAGGCCGCTCGGCTGCCATGGCTTTTTTAATGGAGAGGTTGATTCTGCCCTCTTTGTCGGACGGCAGAACCTTGACTTTGACTTCCTGACCTTCGGTCAGATACTGACGGATATCGTTGACGTATGTATCAGCAATCTCCGAGATGTGGACGAGCCCAGATTTTCCGCCCTCCAGCGTGACAAATGCACCGAACTTTGTGATGCCTGTCACCTTACCGTTGACAATTTCGCCTTCTGTAAAGCTCATACAGAAATGATTTCTCCTTCGTGTTTAGAATCTGAGTGGTTATTGGCCGTAGATATCGACAAACACATGTTCACCCGGCAGGATATACCCTTTTTGCCGTGCGACATTGATGACGTAACGATCTGTGATTCCGCCTTCTACGAGGTCTTCCAGCTCTGCGGTTTTTTGCTGTTCCAGCGCGTGAGACGCACGCAGAAGCTCATATTCTGCCTGTGCCTCTTCCAGCTCTGTCCGAAGCGACAAATATGTCGCACCCAAATACAGCCCAACGACCACAGCTGCTGTTTTCAGGATAAAGCCCATCCAGTTTTTTCTTCTGTTCTTCATCGCAATCCTCCGAGGGAAATCCGGCACCGTTTTTCATCCCTCTCATTATATACCAAACGGCGCCAAAAAGGAATAGGTTCTACAATTTTTTTTCGCCTTCTGAGGCGTTTTTTTTCGCACGGAACGCCTTGCGCCGTCTTCGCAGCGCTTGGAGGCGTTCTGCTGCGGTCCTGGTCCAGCTTTCTGTCCATCTTCCAAGCGTACAATGAACGAGTACCATGCCCGCAAGAATCGCGGTCAGCAGGAACCCGCGCGGTGCGCCGCCATTGATCCGCAGAAAAAAGAGAAAGGATGCCGGCGCTGTTATCAGCCAAAAGCAAGCATCGCACAGCGATGTCAGCCAAAACCGCCCAAGCATCCGAAAGACGCCCATGCATTCATAGCAAATCCCTGCGGCTGTGCCGAAAAGCACGGCCCTGCCAAAGCATAAAATCTGAAAAAGAGGTTCATTTTCCATCAAATCACGTCCTCAATCCATGCTTTATGCTATTTCAATAAACGGGCCAGAAAGCTTTGTTTTTGTTCCCGCTCCGTATAGACAAGGCCGTCTACCCGCCCTGTCATTGTCAAGTCTCCGCTTTCGGAATCAAAGCTCTCAATATGAAGCGCATGACCCCGGATCAAAAGCAGGCCTTGTTCTGTTTTCGCTTCAATTTGCAGTTCATCGAATCCGGTGACTTCCAGCACACCGGAGGCAGTCAGCTTTTCTCTGGAAAACAGAAAAACATTGGACGGGTTGGACGGACGTTTCTTTTCCATGATGATGCACACTCTCTTTCCCGGGCAGGCTGCCCAGTTCAGATTCTATGCACCGTTCATCGGAAATAGAAGCGGCAATCAGTCGATTTGGCGGTACATCGCAGCGGCATCCGCCTTGGTTGCATGCTCGCTGACCGAGACCACTTCGACTTTGACAGGCTTTGTGCCAAAACTGATCTCTATCACATCACCTTCTTTGACCGGATACGATGCCCGTGCCGGTTTTCCATTGACCAAAACACGTTCATTGTCACAGGATTCATTGGCGACTGTCCGGCGTTTGATCAGGCGCGAGACTTTCAGGTATTTATCTAAGCGCATTGTTTCTTCCCCCGTTTTTATGACGCTGCAATTTGCTGCCGGAATGACGCGCCGGCACGGAAAGCCGGTTGTTTGACCGCCGGCAGTACCATTTCTTCTTTGGTGACCGGGTTTCTGGCAACCCGTTTGCCGCGTACTTTCACCTCAAATGTGCCGAATCCGCTCAAGGCAACATGCTCGCCCGCAGCCAGCGTTTCGCGCACGGCATCCATCATGGCAGAAATGGCTTTTTCAGCGTCTTTTTTGGACAATCCGGTTTTTTCTGCCACCATGGTTGTCAGGTCTGCTTTATTCATCCAATGCTCCTCCTTTTTGATTTTCTCATCGATCAACGTTCCAGCCGTCCGGATTCAGCGGTTTTCCTGCTGCTTCGCTTTATTCCAGAACTTGTCCAGCGTTTCCATGCCAGCATCCGGCATGGAAATGCCTGCCGCCTCGCAGCCCGCTTCAACGGAACGGAAGCGCGTCACAAAACGATTCGTAGCCGCCTGAAGCGCTTCTTCCGGATCAACCCCCAGATGGCGTGCGGCATTGACCACCGTAAACAAGACGTCGCCGAGTTCGGCTGCGACATCCCCTTTTCCTTGGGCCGCCTCAGAAAGCTCCTGAACCTCTTCGTTCAGTTTTTCAAACACTGGTTCTGTCGACGGCCAGTCCATTCCTGCGCGTTTTGCCCGCCCCTGAACCTTTTCGGCGCGCATCAGCGCCGGCAGGCTTTTCGCCACGGCTTCGAGGGATTCCGTGTAAGTCGTCTGGTTTTTGGTTTTGTTTTTGATGGTTTCCCAGTTCTTCAGAACCTCATCTGCATTGTTCTGCTCCAGCTTCAGGCTGCCAAAGATGTGTGGGTGGCGGACGATCAGTTTTTTGCAGATTCCATCCGTCACCGTATTGAAATCGAACCGGTTTTCTTCCCGTGCCATTTCCGCATGAAAAACCACCTGCAGCAGGACATCGCCGAGCTCTTCAATCATCAGCGAATCGTCTTTCAGGTCAATCGCTTCGCAGACTTCGTAAACCTCTTCGATAAAGTTGCGGCGGATGCTTTGATGCGTCTGTTCGCGATCCCACGGACACCCTTCCGGTGAGCGAAGGATTTGCATGATTTCCAGCAAATCCTCGATTGTGTAAGATTCTTTCAGTTTAAAATTCAACATATCATTCGCTCCGTTTGCAAGTTTCTTTTGATTTTGAGCGCACGCCCGGTCGGATCAGCGCCCAATCTTCTGATTTCAGAACACCCATCACAAAAAGCAGCGCGAGGTAAAGCACGCCTGACAGCGCCAGCGGCAAAGCCGTTCCAAGGCGGATGCCCAATGGCTTTTGAAAGAAAGCCGTCAGCTGCCGCGTCAGGAAGACCACCGGCACTGCACAAACAGCCGGTTTAACCAGACAGTCCGGCAGAGAAAGATGAAAATGAATCCTCCGGCAGATGGCTGTCAGATTGATGACGGCGGCAATGGTAAAGCAAGCCACCGTTCCAAGCGGTGCGCCCAGAATTCGGATGACCGGATTGCCGATCAGCACACCGTTTAAAACGACTTTTGCAGTTCCGCCGGCAGCCAAGGCAATCACCGGAATCGTCATCGCGCCCATTGCATGCAGCGCTGCGGCCGACAGCGAACAAACCGCCGACATCACGGCGGCCGGGGCAAGCAGCCGCAGCAGCGGCACGGCCGTCGATACGTCTCCCCGGCGTGAGAAGAGCATGGAAAGCAGCGCGTCCGGCATGATCGCAAACAACGCCGCCGAAAAAATCACCAGCACAGAGGCCAGCCGAAACGCCGTTCGCAGCGTTCGGTTGGCACGCTGGCATGCGTTCTTTGTTTTGAGATCACCCGCAGAAGCAATTGCTGGAATTACCGAAGCGCAGATTGCAGACGTCACTGCGTTCGGCAGGCCGTAGATGGTCAGCGCAATGCCTGTGTATGCACCATATGCACTGGCTGATTCGCTTTGGCTCAGGCCGGTGGATTGGAGGCGGTTCATGATGACCATGGCATCTGCTGTGCTGACCAAGCTGAGGAACAGCGCCCCCAGCGTCAGCGGGCATGCCATACGCAGAAGCCTTTTCCGGATGACAGGGACGGCTGTATGCATCACGTTTTGTTTGCGGACAGAGCGGGCAGAGGCGGCCAAGATCCCTGCGCTGACGGCTGTTCCGGCTGTGATGCCGAATACCGCACCCGCCGCAACGATTTCTGCCGGACAGCCTGCACGGTACAGATACCATGCAGCGGCCGTGCCAAGCATCAGTTTGGTCACTGCATCCGACAGCTGTGCGATCGCAGGCGGACGCATCGATGCAGTGCCCTCAAAGTAACCGCGATAGGCCGATTCCAATGCAGAGAGCAAAACCGCCGGTGCCAGCACAAGCACCGCCTTTTGAGAAGCAGGCGATCCGGCAAGCCGGCTGATCGGACCGGAACCCAGCAGAAGAATCAGCGTACCTGCGCCGCCAGCCACCCAAAACAAACGCAGCGCCGTACGAAGCATCGATGGCCTTTCGGCAGGTTTGGCGGCGGCAGTCATCGTAGAGAGGGCAAGCGGAAGCCCGGAAACAACAACCGCAGATGCCATGCCAAAAATCTGAAGCGCAAAGCCATAGTAGCCCATGCCTTCCGCCCCAATGAGGTTTGCAAGCGGCACTTTGAAAACAAAGCCCAGAAAACGGCAGACGACATTGGAGGCCGCCAGAATCAAAGCCCCGCCTGCGTAGCTGTGAGAACCGCGTTTTTTGCCCATTCATTCAACCTGACTTCCCGCGATTTTGAGGCGTTCACCCTCAGGCTCATTTTATGCGGGCAGGAAGCCGGTAGAACCGGCGAGCAATCAGTCCGGAAACATCATCGGCCGCACGCGCTTTTCAAAGGCATCATAGACCTTTTCACGGTCGATGGTTAGGAATTCTCCGTTTTCATAAAGAATACGTCCGCGGACAGCCGTCAGGCAGACCTCGGAGCCATGCGCCGAATATGCACTGGCTGAAATCGGATGGTGGTACGGCTGCATCGACGGCCGGTTGGTATCAAGCAGGATAAAGTCTGCATCCATGCCTTCGCGAAGCATACCGCATTCCATACCACGGCCCTGAGCATGTGCGCCATGCACCGTCGCCATGGCAAGCACCTCGGAGGCAGGCAGCACTTCAGGATTCAGCGTCACGCCTTTTTGCAGCAGCGACGCCAGCTTGATTTCTTCAAACAAATCGTGGTTGTTGTTGGAGGCGACGCCATCTGTCCCCAAGGCGACGTTGACGCCGGCTTGTGTCAATGCCACCGCAGGCGCAACGCCGCTTGCCAATTTCAGATTTGAAACAGGGCAATGCGCGACGGATGCACCGGTTTGCGCAAAGAGCGCGATATCCTCTTCCGTCAGCCAGACGCAATGCGCCGCCAGTGCCCGCTCATTCAAAAGCCCTTCCTGATAGAAGAGGCGCGCCGGTGTCACGCCATGCCGTTCGAGACATTCGTCCTGTTCTTTTTTCGTTTCAGACAGGTGAAAATGCACGCGGGCCTGCTTCTCAACCGCATAGGCAGCGACGACTTCGCGGCACTGTTGTGTCGTCGTATACTCTGCATGGACGGAAAAGTCGATTTGGATCCGGCCGTTGTCATAACCGTGCCATTTTCGATACAAATCGACCGATTCTGCCCAGCGTTCATTGTGCGCGGTATCAAACGGCGCGTCGTCAAAGCAGACGATTCCGCGTGAAATGTTTGCTTTCAGACCGCAGTCCGCTGCGGCCTGTGCAATCCCGTCGCAGAAGGAATACATGTCCGAAAACGACGTTGTGCCCGAGGCAATCATTTCCGCCATGCCGAGCTGTGCAGAAATGGCAACACATTCCGCATCCATGCGGTCTTCAACCGGGAAAATATGATCATACAGCCATGTTTGCAGACTCTGGTCATCCGCATAGCCGCGCATCCCTGTCATGGCGACGTGGGTGTGCGTGTTGATCAGGCCGGGCATCAGAATCTTTCCATTTGCTTCGATCACCCGGTCAAACGTGCCGTGGTACTGATAAGGGCCGATATAGGCAATCTTTTCATTTTCAACTACCATGCACCCGCCCGGAATGACTTTTCCGGGTTCTGTGCATGGGATGATGTTGGCATTTCGAATCAGGAGTCTCATGCTTGACCACGCATACTGGCGCCGCAGCCGGAACAGAAATCATCCTCTTCGGCGCACGCTCTGCCGCAGGAAGGACACGTTTTTTTCTTCCGGCGTTCGGCGATTTTGCGGCGCAGGTCTGCCGCATCCGCATGGGCTGCATCGAGCTTGACCAGCAGTGCATCCAGCTCTGCCTGATCGGCCGTTTCTCCACGGTGCGCTGCATAGACGATCTGTCCAATGCGGCGTTCATCGTCTTCAATGTCGCCGTTCAGCTCATACAGGCGGATATTCAGTTTTGTCGTTTCAACAACTTTCCCGGCTTGTTTAGCCGTATAGTCAGCTGCGACAGATGCTTTTTCTTTAACTTTCGCAAGGATTTCTTCTGCTTTCATATTCATGACACTCCTATCTCTGCGCGCAAGCGCGTATTGTTCTGTTGATTGGATGTTTGAAGGCGGAAAACGCGCGGTTATGCTTCATCTGATTCGACTTCTGTATCGGCTGCCGGTTCTGCCGTCAGTTCATGCCGGTAAAAAGCGCCGATTTTGGCCCGGTTGGCAATCACTTCATCCGCCCGGCGGATGTAATCCTCCGGATATTTCGGGTTGGCAATGCGAAGCACCTGACCGTCTCCATCAAAGCCCAGCTTAGTGACGGCGCCTGCACCGCAGCTGACGACGGGCATCAGCTCATCCATCATGTAGATGTTGTAACGGCAAATGGCACCGTCTCGCGCATAGCCAACGTTTTCAAAGCTGCCGCCGGAATACTTCTGACGGTACAGATAATATGGCGCATATCCATTTTCATGCAGAATCTGTTCGCCTGCGCCAAGCATTTCTTCAATTGCGGCAGCGGTATGCCATTTGGCACCGCCGTTTTCACGGATCTGTTCCGTCAGTGCCGAGCCCTTTTTCAGCGCAAGCGTATGAACGGTGATGTTATCCGGCGCCAAGCTGCACGCGCTGGTCACGCTGTTGGCAAACCCCGCAAGGCTGTCCCCCGGCAGCCCGGCAATGAGATCCATATTGATTTTGAAATCGCCTACTTCCCTGGCCATATCAAAGACGCGGTAGATATCCTCAACCGTATGTTTTCGTCCGACCAGCGCCAAGACGCGGTTGGAAAACGTCTGCGGGTTGATGCTGATGCGGTTCACGCCGCCGGCGGCAGCCGCCGCCAGTTTCTCGCGTGTGATGGTGTCCGGTCTGCCAGCCTCCAGTGTGAACTCCACCCCTTCCGCCAATGGAAACGCCTGACGGATCGCTTCAAGCAGCCGTGTAAGCTGTTCGGCAGACAGCGTCGTCGGTGTGCCGCCGCCAATATAAACGGACTGAATCTGCGTACCAGCCTGCGTCATCTGTTCGCCGGCTGCGGCGATTTCAGCCTTCAAGACATCGAGATAGCGGTCGATTTCAGCGGCACCCGCCGCAGAAGCGCTTTTGCTGATAAACGAGCAGTACGCACAGCGGGTCGGACAGAACGGAATGCCGACATAAACCGAAGCGTCCAGCGGTTTCATGGCGGCTTTTAGGTCGAGAGATGCCCGCGCGGCCGCCAAAGCAAGCATTGCCTTATCATGGCGAATGCAGTAACGGGATTCCAGCTGCCGGCGCGCTTCTTCTTCCGTGCGGCCTTCTTCGATCAGTTTGCGTGCCAGTTTGGCCGGGCGCACGCCCGCCAATGCGCCCCATGCAGGTTTGATCCCGGTGAGGGAAACAAACGCCTTGTAGACACTGCGGCGAATCGTATGCCGAATTTCTGTTTTCTTTTCTTCTTCGGTCATGCCCGGCGAAAAAACGGAGCGAGCCGTCTCCCGGCAAAGTTTTCCATCCAGTTGGAGCAAAAACGTCGCAGCTACGCTTTTGGGAAGAATGGACAGCGCAGCTACGCCGTAATCCTCCTGAATCGATGCCCGCGGCGGCGCCATGCACTCCACGCGCGGCGTCCGTTCCGGAAAAAGTATGATTGCCGTTTGTTCAACGTCAAACTTATAGGTCGGATCGGTCATATAGATATGCAAATCGAAAACTCCCTTCCGTGGCCGGAATCATTTGAGCCCCACTGCGGCACGCAGATAACGGTTTGTTTCGCGTTCAATGCCAAGCGTCGTCGGGTTTCCATGTCCCGGATACAGGATATAATCATATGGCAGGCGATACAGCCACGCAAGCGAACGGCGCAAATCCGATTCATCGCCGCCCCGCAGATCTGTCCGGCCGACATCGCCCTCAAAAATGGTATCACCTGTAAAAATCACATTGTCCATCATGATGCAGACGGATCCCGGCGTATGACCCGGCGTATGTATAAATTCCGCTTCCACCGTTCCAACAATGGTTTTTTCGCCGCCGCGGAGACAAATATCCGCTTTTGAAACGCGAAACGGTTCCTGCATGATGGATGAATACAGCGCTGCATGGGCGCTTTGCAGGCATACCGCATCGGCTTCATGAATCACGATGCGCGCCCCTGTTTTCTCCTGAACCTGCTGAACGGCAAGAATATGGTCAAAATGGCCGTGGGTGAGGAAGATGTTTTTGACCTTCAGCTCTTTTTCTGCAAGAAACCGGAGTATTTTCTCCGCTTCTGCGCCCGGGTCAATGATGGAGGCTTCTCCTCCGCGTTGATCGTAGACAACATAGCAATTTGTCCGCGAAGCCCCGACCGTAATCGTTTTGACTTCCATGTAGATTCCTCCCGTTCGTTTTTATCGGATCAGCCGTTTTTTCGGCAGGCTCGATTCAGTTTTTCTGACATACAAAGCATCAGAACAGCGAACAGCAACAGATAGACAGGATAGAGACCGACGTTGATTTTCTGCGCAATCACGCCGAAAACAGGCGGCATGAATGTACTGCCGACATAGGCGCTTGCCATTTGAACGCCGACAATCGCCTGTGAATTGTCCGCGCCGAAGTTTGCAGGCGTCGAATGGATAAACGACGGGTATACCGGTGCGCAGCCCAAACCCATCACGCAAAGGCCGATCAGGGCAAAAATGCTCGTTTTGAGCGGAAGCAGCATGAGAACCAGACCAACCAGAATGACCGTGCCGCCCACGCGTATCATTTTCCGGTCGCCAAAACGGTCTGCAACGATGCCGCACAGAAAGCGCCCTGTCATAATGCCCATAAAAAAGAGGGATGCATAGGAGGCGGCTGTTTCTGCACCAACCTGATGGTGCTCAACCAGATAAGTGCTCGCCCAGAGGCCTGTTGTCGATTCCATAGCGCAATAACTGAAAAATGCAAGCATCACATAAAACACGCCGCGGACAGAGAGGATTTTCCGCATTGTCTGCGGGTGTTTGGGCTGTTCGCCTGCGGACTTGCGGGTGCCTTTCCAGAGCGGGAAACTGATCAGCAGAATCGCTGTCAGCGCCATTTGCAGCAGCGAAACCTTCAGGTATCCACTGCGCCATCCGCTGCCGCCTGTCAGACAAGCACTCATAATATACGGGCTGATGGCCGCACCGACGCCCCACGACGCGTGGAGCCAGCTCATATGACGCGACGAGTAATGCAGTGCCGCGTAATTGTTCAGCGCGGCGTCAACAGCGCCGGCGCCCAGCCCATACGGCACTGCCAAGATACAAAGCCATGCAAACGAGGTCGCCAGATGGAAGCCGTACAGAGCCGCCGCCGTCATCCCAACGCTGATGACGGTAACCAGCCATGTGCCCAGTTTTCGAATGATTTTGTCGGAAAACAAGCTGGAGACCACCGTTCCCGCGGCGATGATCATGGTGACAATGCCGGCATAGGAAAGCGGAACATTCAGCTCATTGTGCAGCACGGGCCACGCGGAACCAAGCAAAGAGTCCGGCAGGCCAAGGCTGACAAATGCGAGATAAATAACAGCGATCAGAAGTGAATACAAACAAATAACCTCTTTTTCATGTTGCATTTCGTGTGCGCAGGCGATTTCATCCTCGATGGGACGCACCTGCTTGACGGCAGCCTCACCGTTCCGCCGAGTCGATGATCAGTGTGATCGGGCCGTCATTGAGCAGTTCAACTTTCATATCAGCGCCAAAGACGCCGTGTCTGACTGGCAGGCCGCTTTTTTCGCATTCTGCCACGAACCGCTCGGTCAGCGGTTTTGCAAGTTCCGGCCGCTCTGCTTCGTCAAATGACGGACGTTTGCCATGGGAACAGCTGCCGCACAGCGTAAAATTTGTAACGACGAGCAGCGACCCGCCCACAGCGGCGGCGGAAAGGTTCATCTTACCCGCTTCGTCTTCAAAAATGCGCAAGCCGGTGCATTTGGAGGCAAGATACACGGCATCCGCTTCGGTATCCCCTTTGCGAACGCCAACCAAAATCAAAAGGCCCTTGCCGATTTCCGAAAACAGCGATCCGTCAATGGTGACGGAAGCATGGGAAACACGTTGAATGACTGCAATCATAAGAGCCTCCGATCAGACAATTTCTCCGTTGCAGTGCCCGCAGCGGACGATTTTTTCGACGCCTTTGACACGCTTCAGCTTCAGACAGACAGACTCCAAATAGGCCTTCCCGCTGACGCCGAGTCCAAGCGTTAGGAGGTGCATACCGCCCGGAAGCTGTTTGGTCTGGAGGCTGTGGATCATGATATGCATATTGGCAAGCACAGTCGTAACGTCGGCAATCAGCGCCACACGGTCGCGGCCATAGATTTCGACCAGCGCGACAAAATCGCCTTCCAGAACGTCCGCCCACGACACCGGTACAAACCGGTCTGCGGTATCCTTTGCCGCCTCCAGCGAACGGACATTGACGCAGTCTGCACAATGGACAGAGACGCCGTAGCCGCGCGTTACAAACCCGATGATCTGATCGCCTGGCACCGGCGTGCAGCAATGGGCAAACTTCACCAGGCAGGAATCGACGCCTTCTACGATGACCCCGCTCTCTGAGCGGCGAATCTCAGCCGGGCGGTCAATTTGGATGCCGGTGCCGTCTGTCGACGGTTCCGGCGTTCGGATGCATTCTTCTTTGATGCGGTTGGCTGCACGCTGCGCCGTCACGCCGCCGTATCCGATGCCGGCACACAAATCGTCAAACGAGTTGAACGACAGTTTTTTCAGCGCCGCAGGCAGCGCCTCATCCTGCCGGACGTCCTCGATCAGGAGGCCGCAGCGTTTGAGTTCACGCTCCAAGCTTTGGTATCCCTGTTCGATGTTTTCGTCTCGGCGCTCTTTTTTGAACCACTGTTTGATTTTGGAACGGGCGCCGCTGGTACGGGCAATTTTCAGCCAGTCCCGCGAGGGGCCGCGCGAGGATTTTGAGGTCAGAACTTCGATGATATCGCCGTTTTGCGGTTTTGTATCGATCGGAACGATGCGGTTGTTGATTTTTCCGCCGACCATATGGTTGCCGACTTCCGAGTGAATGGCATAGGCAAAGTCAATCAGTGTTGCCCCAGCCGGCAGGCTGATCACGTCGCCTTTCGGCGTAAACACATAAACCTCATCGGCAAACATGTCGATCTTGAAGTTGGAAAGAAAATCCTCTGCTTCGGTATCCTGCTGCGTTTCCAGCATTTGGCGGATCCAGCCGAGCTTTTTGTTGTAGTCTTCGTCAGAAGAAGAGATGCCCTGCTTATACTTCCAGTGTGCTGCGACACCGTATTCTGCGATGTGGTGCATTTCCCATGTGCGGATCTGCACTTCAAACGGGATGCCGCGTCGGCCGATCAGCGTGGTATGCAGCGATTGATACATATTCGGCTTCGGTGTGCTGATATAATCCTTGAAGCGGCCCGGAATGGGTTTGTAGAGTTCATGGATCAAGCCAAGGATGTTGTAGCACTCCTCTTTGGTATCGACGATGACGCGCACGGCGTAGAGGTCATAGACCTCGTCAATCGTCTTATTCTGCATGAACATCTTGCGGTAAATGCTGTAAATATGCTTGACGCGGCCTTCAATGTAGACATTTTCGAGCCCCTGTTCTGCAAAATAGCGCTGCATCTGGTCTTTGATCGTTTTGATGAGGTCTTCCCGCATTTCGCTGGTATTTTCCAAGGCGGTGACGATTTCATTGTAGCCGATCGGATCCAGGTATTTCAGGGAAAGGTCTTCCAGCTCCCATTTGACTTTTGTAATACCAAGCCGGTGTGCGATCGGGCTGTAAACATCCATCGTTTCCAGCGCCACTTCCCGGCGTTTCTTTTCCGGGCGGGCTTCAAGCGTGCGCACATTGTGCAGCCGGTCTGCCAGCTTGATGAGAATGACGCGGATATCGCGCGCCATCGCCAGCAGCATTTTCCGAAGGTTTTCCATTTCCTGTTCGGCTTTGGATGTGTACGGAATTCTGGCTAGCTTCGTCATGCCGTCCACGATATCAGCGACGGTTTCACCAAAACGCACTTTGATATCTTCATAGGTGACGGGCGTATCTTCGACGGTATCGTGCAAGAGCGCTGCGATGACAGAATCCGCATCCAGCTCCATATCGCTGACGATTTCAGCAACCGCAAGCGGATGAGAAATATACGGTTCCCCGCTGGCCCGGAACTGATTGCGGTGTGCTTCATCTGCAAAATGAAACGCATCCCGGATACGCGGCAGTTCGCTGATCCGGCCGTATCTGGCATATTTTTGGATCAGCCGCTCTGCCCGCTCTTCGTTGGATAACGCCGCAGCCGGTTGTTTCTGCGCTGTTTCCACGCTTGACGGATTGCGTTCCATGTTCATATCGCTTGGTTCGTTTGTCACGTTTGTCACCTCTGCCTGCAAAGCGCTGCATAAATTTTCGTGGCGTGCAGGTCTGCCTTCTGATTCGGCTCCGCACAAATGCGGACAGCCATTTCTTCATCATAGCCGGCTTCACCAAAGTGAACGCACTCGATGAGTCCGGCTTCTTCAAATGCTGCAATGGCAGCCAGAACGTCAAACGCGTTGGCTGTCGGTACGCCTGCGCCGATCAGTGCAGGCGTGATCATCGCGCCCCCCGGTATCAGGCTGACAATTCTGCGCCAGATCTGGCCAAGAACCTGTCTGCCCGGAAAGGACGCTTCCGCTGCCGGTTCTCCGGCGGCGACTGTTTCAAAAAGCTGCTGTGCCTGTTCTTCCTGGCTGCGTCGGTTCTCGCAGGGCTGAATATCGGATAAAATCAATTTGACCGTTGAAGCGCCGCGATAGGATTCTACCGAAGCCGTTACAACAAGGTCTGCAAAGTCTCCGCGGTTGAAGCGGAAACGTTCCCGCTGGCAGCGGAACGCCAGCACCTGGAGGCGCCTGTTCTCTGCGCTGATTGTCATGCGAAGGTGTTTTCCGGCGCCGATGGGAATCAGCTCCTCGATCCGCGCATTCCGCAGGAGAAGCAGCGGCCGTTCGTTTCCCGCGCCAAACGGCTCCAGCCGGGCCAATGCCGCAATTTCTTTTTCGGTCAATTCGGAAGGCTGAACCTCGCAGTCGATCGACAGTGCGGTTGCAGCATGCAATGCGACCATTTCTTTTTTGCAGATTGCCTCAAAGCGGCGGCGAAATGTATCGAATGCGTCGGCCGAAATCGTCACGCCGCCTGCCATTCGATGGCCGCCGCAGTGCCCCAAGCCTTCCGTTGCGCGCCCCAACGCCTGAAAAAGATCAAATCCTTCAATGCCTCTGGCAGACCCGCGCAGGAGCTCGCCGTCCGGCGCAAACAAGACCGTCGGAACGCCATACGTTTCCGCCAGTTTTGCAGCCGAAATGCCGACAACGCCATGTTTCCATGTATCGCCTGCCAGCACAAGCGCATGCGCTGCGGCAAGGCGATGCGGGTTGATCATGGCCTCGGCCTCCGCCGTGACGCGTTTTTCTTCCGTCTGCCGCTCGGTGTTGAGAATGGACAGGTATGCCGCCCGGCTTTCGGCTTCATCGACCGTGCGGCTTTGCAGCAGTTTGACCGCGTCATATGCGGTGCGCATCCGTCCTGCGGCGTTGATTTTCGGCGCCAGTTTGAATGCGACATCTTCTGCGCTGTGTGCCGCGTCGCAAAATGCGGAAGCACGGTTCAATGCGGCCAAACCCTTGTTTTTTGTATATAAAATCCGATCCAGCCCATCGAAGACAATGCGGCGGTTTTCATCGGTCAGCGGAACAACATCCGCCACCGTCCCCAAAGCAACCACATCGCCGTAGTCTTCTGCGGCAGATTCGGCATCTCCGCGCAGGGCGCATATCAGCTTAAACGCGACGCCGACACCGGCCAGCCCGTCAAACGGATAGCCGGAACCCGCGCATTTCGGATCCAGCAGAGCCTCGCAGACCGGCAGAGCTTCCTTTGGTTCATGATGATCTGTAACGATCACCTGCATACCGTGTTCATAGGCACGCCGGATATCCTCTATCGCTGTTACGCCGCAGTCTACGGTGATGATCAATTTTGTGCCGTCGGCGGCAATGTTGTCGACAGCGTCCTGATTCATGCCATACCCTTCGCCATCACGTTCCGGGATGTAAAGCGCGCAGTCAGCCCCCTGTTTGGCCAGCTCCGTATGCAGCAAATAGGATGACGTGACACCGTCGGCGTCATAATCGCCAAACACCGTGATTTTTTCACCGGAGGCAATGGCTTGACGGATTCGATCGACCGCAGCCTGCATATCTCGGAAAAGAAAAGGATCCCGCAGTTCCGTTCCGCTCCCAAGCGCTGCTTCGATCTGTTCCGGCGCCGTAATGCCGCGGGCCTCGAGACATTTACGCAGCAGGTTCGAAAGCATGAAATGTGCTGCTGTGCCTGCATCAATTGTTTGCTTGATTTCTTTGAGTTTCCATGTTTTGCGCGCCATGTCTGACTTCATGCCCCTTTGAACGGATCATCCATTTGAAAGAAAAGATTGAAATAAAAGATGGTCGTGGGATTGGTTCTGCGTTGAGCGGATGCGAATGAACGGATCGGTCAGAAAACTGCTGTTCCGTTATTGGGATACTCTTTTATATTATACCAAAAAAAACGACAGCAATCAAGCTCATTCGCCGAAAAGTGAGCTTCTGTAGGCCAATTGACGTGTGCCGTGTGAAAAATAGATTCTAACTGTGCGGCTGATACCGCAGCCATACGGCATCAGCGCGCGGACAGCTGTTCCGTTTTTTGTGGACGCTTTTTTCTTTCCTTTTCTTTCCGAGGGGCTTGACAATGCTTTGAAATCTGGTATAATAAAAACCAAAGCTTTGATGGGAAGAAGTAGCGCTTCTGCATGCGCGCAGAGAGTGGCCGGTTGGTGTAAGGTCACAGCAGGCGTTTCGCGAAATACATCCCGGAGCTGCCGGTCGAACGAACTGTTTCTGTTCTGTGTAGGCTGAGCCGTGCGCGCACGTTATGCGCCGGGCGTTTTCTGACGCCATGAGGCAGCCGGTCGTGAGGCCGCTGCGAAAGAGGTGGTACCGCGGTCACTTTGGTCGCCCTCTGCAATTTGATTGCGGAGGGCTTTTTTGATGCCCTCCCGAACAAGAAAGGAAGCAAATAAACATGACAAACCTGTATGAAGAGCTTCAGGCGCGTGGATTGATCGCCCAGGTAACGGACGAAGATCACATCCGTGAAATGATCAACAACGGCAAAGCGACGTTTTACATCGGCTTTGACTGCACGGCCGACAGCCTCACCGCCGGACATTTTATGGCGCTGACTTTGATGAAGCGCCTTCAGATGGCCGGCAACAAACCGATCGCTTTGATCGGCGGCGGCACAACAATGATCGGTGACCCTTCCGGCCGGACGGATATGCGCAAAATGCTCACCAAAGAAGACATCGACCACAATGCGGAATGCTTCAAGCGCCAGATGGAACGCTTTATCGATTTCGGTGAAGGCAAAGCCATGATGCTCAACAACGCAGACTGGCTGCTCAATTTGAACTACATTGAGCTGCTCCGCGACGTCGGCGCCTGCTTCTCCGTCAACAACATGCTGCGCGCGGAATGCTATCGCCAGCGGATGGAAAAAGGGCTCTCCTTCCTGGAATTCAACTACATGATCATGCAGTCCTATGACTTCTATTATCTCTTCCAGCACTACGGCTGCAACATGCAGTTCGGCGGCGACGATCAATGGTCCAATATGCTGGGCGGCACGGAGCTGATCCGCCGGAAGCTCGGAAAAGACGCCAGCGCCATGACCATCACACTGCTGACGGACTCGCAGGGGCATAAAATGGGCAAGACAGCCGGCAATGCCGTCTGGCTTGATCCCAACAAAACCAGCCCGTTTGAATTCTATCAGTATTGGCGGAACGTTGATGACGCTGAC
>CAJLFQ010000040.1 GCA_905205975.1 uncultured Eubacteriales bacterium
GCTTTTCCTGCTGCGGATGCGGGCATATCTGTCCATTTCGTCAATCCCGGCAGGTGTTCTCATAATCGAATTCTTCTTTGACAGCCGCTTCCGCGCCCCTACCCTTTGTTTGGCATAGAAAAGCACCCCATTCGTTCATACAAGTATGCACAAATGGGGTGCCGTTCAAAGGGAACCGTCGCCGGTTTGGTTTCAGTTTTTCATGCAAACGGTCTGACGATCAGACAACATAAGTCGATGCCGCTGTGTCGCCGCCGTGACCCGTCCAGTTGGTGTGGAAGAATTCGCCGCGCGGATGATCCAGCCGTTCATAGGTGTGTGCGCCGAAGTAATCGCGCTGCGCCTGAAGCAGATTGGCCGGCAGGCGTTCGCAGGTATAACCGTCAAAATAAGAGAGTGCCGCGGCAAAGGCCGGTGTCGGCACACCGTTTTTCACGGCTTCTGCGACGACGCTGCGCCATGAATCGGTCAGCGTTTCGATCGTATCTTTGAAATACGGATCCAGCAGCAGGTTGGTCAGTGCCGGGTTTTGATCGAACGCCTCTTTGATTTTGCCGAGGAAGACGCTACGGATGATGCAGCCGCCGCGCCACATGAGCGCGATGCCGCCGTAATTCAGGTTCCAGCCGTATGTCTTGGCTGCGGCGCGCATCAGCGTATAACCCTGGGCATAGGAAATGATTTTTGAAGCGTACAGCGCTTTGCGGATGTCTTCCAGGAAGGCTTTGCGATCCCCTGTGAAAACCGGCTGCTTGCGGGCAAACGTCTTTGCGGCCTGCACCCGCTCTTCTTTCATCGCCGACAGGCAGCGGGCAAAGACGCTTTCGGCGATCAGCGTCAGCGGAACGCCCTCGTCCAATGCGGCAATGCCTGTCCACTTGCCCGTGCCCTTTTGACCGGCGGTGTCGAGGATTTTGTCCACGATTGGCTGGCCGTCTTCGTCTTTATAGGCGAGGATATCGCGCGTGATTTCGATGAGGTAGCTGTTCAGCTCCCCGTTGTTCCATTCGGCAAACACATCGTGCATCTCGTCCGGCGTCATACCGAGCAGATCCCGCATCAGCTGGTAGGCCTCGCAGATGAGCTGCATATCGCCGTATTCAATGCCGTTATGCACCATTTTGACAAAGTGTCCGGCGCCGTTTTCGCCGACCCAGTCGCAGCAGGCAGAGCCGTCTTCCACATGGGCGCAGATGGCCTGGAAAATCGGTTTGACAAACGGCCATGCTGCCGGCGAACCGCCGGGCATCATAGATGGGCCTTTCAGCGCGCCCTCTTCGCCGCCGGAAACGCCGGTACCGACGTAGAGGAGGCCTTTGGATTCGACGTATGTCGTGCGGCGGATGGTATCCGGGAAGTGGGAGTTTCCGCCGTCGATGATGATATCGCCCGGTTCCAAATGCGGGAGCAGCTGTTCAATCATATCGTCAACCGGGCTGCCGGCTTTGACCATCATCATGACTTTGCGCGGGCGCTCCAGAGATGCCGCCAGTTCCGCCAGCGAATGCGTGCCGATGATGTTTTTTCCGGCGGCGCGTCCGTTGACAAACGCATCCACTTTTGATGTCGTCCGGTTGAAGACAGCGACGGTGAAGCCCTTGGATTCCATATTCATGACAAGGTTTTCACCCATAACCGCAAGGCCAATGAGGCCGATATCTGCTTTTTTCATATTCATCCGATCCTCTTTCTGCATTCAGCGTTTGACGCGGGCATTGCCCTCGTAGATGCTCCAGACCATCTCTTCGTCAGCCGGCGTGCCGTAGTCGGTTGTCAGCGTCGTGACCAGCGCGCCGCTTGCCCAGCCGAACTGCACCCATTTTTCTGGATCCCATCCGCGCAGAATGGCGTACAGCAGACCGCCGACAAAGCCGTCGCCCCCGCCGATGCGGTCAAGCACCGGGATTTCGCGCGGTTCAACGGTGTACCAATCCTGGTCATTCAGCAGAATTGCGCCCCAGAGGTGCTGGTTGGCACTGATGACCTGGCGAAGCGTCGTCGCATAGACGGAAGCATTCGGATAGCGCTCCCGGACGTTCAGGATCATTTCTTTGAAGCGATCCATTTTGCCCGCGATGTCTTTTCCGCCGGATTCCGGTCCCGGAACGCCGAGCGCCAGCTGGAAATCCTCTTCGTTGCCGATCAGGATATCGGACAGCGAGGCGATTTCCGAGAAAGCCGCCGACAGTTCCGCTTCCCGGCCCTTCCAGAAAGAAGCGCGGTAGTTCAGGTCAAACGAAATGGCCGTCCCATATTTTTTGGCTGTTCTCGCCAAGTCGCAGCAGAATGCGCTGGTCGACGGGCTGAGTGCCGCGAAGAGCCCACTCATGTGGAGAATGGCGACACCTTCTTCGCCGAAAATCCGATCCAAGTCGAAATCGTCGGTCGAAATTGTGAGGCCGACTTCTCCGGCACGGTCATTCTGTACGCGCGGGCCACGGACGCCGTAGCCGGAATCCGCGATGTTGAACTGATGGCGGTATCCCCACGGGCCGCCCTGTTCGACATCTTTCCCTTCAAAGGCGATGCTGCGCTTCCGCAGCTCGTTTTTGATAAAGAGCGCAATCGGACTGTCTTTGACAAATGCCGTCAGAGCTTTGGTCGGCAGTCCCAGCGAGGCTGAGATGTTCAGGACATTGGACTCGGCGCTTGTCGCCTGCATGGTAAACGTATCACTGACGTGAACCGGCTGGCGCATGGTCGGCGTGATGCGGACGCCCATGCTGGTCGGAACCAGCAGCGCAATCTTGCAGTTGGTGCGAAGTGCTGTTTTCATATGCTGCTCCCCCCCGAATCAAACGCCGGAATAAGCGGCAAAGCCGCCGTCAACCGGGACGACCACGCCGTTGACAAAGCCGGAGGAGTTATCATCGACGAGCCAGAGCAGCGTGCCGGTCAGATCGTCCGGTGTGCCGAAGCGGTTCATCGGCGTGTGGGCCAGAATCTTTTCGGAGCGCGGCGTCAAGCTGCCGTCCGGGTTCATGAGCAGCGTCCGGTTTTGTTCGGTCACAAAGAAACCCGGGGCGATCGCGTTGACGCGGATGCCGACCGGTGCGAAATGAATCGCCAGCCATTGGGTAAAGTTGGAAACAGCCGCTTTGGCCGCAGAATAGGCTGGAATTTTCGTCAGCGGGCGGAAGGCGTTCATCGACGAGACGTTCAGGATCACCGCACCCGGTTTTTCAGCCATATCGCGGGCAAATACCTGTGTGGGCAGCAGTGTCCCAAGGAAGTTCAGATCCAGCACATACTGCACGCCGGAGAAATCAAGGTCAAAGAATGTAACAATGTCGCTTGTCTGCGCCTTCAGGCGTTCCATATCTTCTGGGAAGAGGTATTCTTTGGTCGTTGTGCCCTTCGGGTTATTGCCGCCGGCGCCGTTGATCAGGATATCACAGGTGCCGAATGCATCGAGAATCTGTTGTCTGGCTGATTCCAAAGCGGATTTATCCAGCACGTCTGCGGAAATACCCATGGCTTTTCCGCCCTCGGCAATGATTTCATCCGCCACTTTCTGCGCTTTTTCCAGATTGCGACCGATCACCGCGACAGAGGCGCCGCAGGCGCCCAACGCTTTTGCAAAACCGGAGCAGAGCACGCCGCTGCCGCCGGTTACGACGGCAACTTTTCCGGTCAGGTCAATGTGAAAAGGAAGAAATGTACTCATGAAGCATCCTCATTTCATTTATTGGTTCAGGAAACTGATTTTGCAGGCAGCCAAACTGCCGCCGCCTAATTGTCCGGACGGCGGCAGTTTGGTATGCTGATCGGTTTGTTCAGTCTGCGCTTCTCGCTGCGCGTTTGATGGCGCGCAGACGTTTCATCACGTCGTTGCCGCCTTTGCCGAAGTAATCGTGCAGCTTGAGATATTCATCATACAGTGCGTTGTATACTGCATGGTTTTCTGCATTCGGGCGATAAACCAGATCTTTCAGGCTTGCCATATGCTCCGCTGCCTCTGCAACGGAATCATATCCGCCCTGCGCCGAACCGGCTGCGACCGCGCCGAACATCGCGGATCCCAGCGCACAGGCCTGTGCAGATCCGCAGAGGCGGATTTCGCGGTTGGTCACGTCCGCATAAATCTGCATCATCATTGGGTCTTTATCCGCTATGCCGCCGGCCGCAATCAGCTCGTTGATGGCGACGCCGTTCTGTTCAAACGCTTCAATAATCACGCGGGTGCCGAAAGCCGTCGCCTCGATCAATGCGCGGTACAGTTCTTCCGGTTTGGTTGTCAGCGTCATGCCGATGAAGAGACCGCTGAGTTCCGCGTCAACTAGAATGGACCGGTTGCCGTTCCACCAGTCGAGCGCCAGAATGCCGCTTTCGCCCGGCTTCTGCCCTTCGACCTTTTCACGAAGCAGCTTATGGATAGAAATGCCGCGTTTCTGCGCTTCCAGCGCATACTGCTCCGGCACCATATTTTTGACGAACCAGTCAAAATGGTCGCCGACGCAGGCCTGACCGGCTTCATAGCCGTAGTAACCGCCGATGATCCCGTCTTCAACGACGCCGCACATACCCGGAACGATTTCTTCGGTGTCGTTGAGCAGCATATGGCAGGTGCTGGTGCCCATGATCATAAGCATTTTGCCCGGCGTGCAGACGCCGGCTGCCGGTGCAGCGACGTGTGCATCGATGACGGAAATGCCGACAGCCGTCCCTTCGTTCAGGCCGCAGAGCGCAGCGCCGTGTGCGTTGATCTCGCCGGCCTTTGCGCCGAGCGGGTAAATATCGCGCGAGAGTTTTTCATCGACGATATGTGCCAGACGCGGATCCAGCTTGCCGAGGAATTCTGCCGTCGGATAGCCATCTGCCTTGTGCCACATGGCTTTATACCCTGCCGCGCACGCACTGCGGCGTTCCAGCCCTGTGAGCTGCATGACGATCCAGTCGCCGGCTTCGATCAGTTTATCGGCGCGTTCATAGACTTCCGGCGCCTCGTCGAGAATCTGCCACGCCTTCGGGAACAGCCATTCAGAGGAAACTTTTCCGCCGTAGCGAGCCAGACGCTGCGGATCTTCTTTGACGGCAAGGTCATTGATGCGATCGGCGTATTTCTGCGCCGCATGGTGTTTCCACAGTTTGACATAGGCGTGCGGGTTGGACTTGAACTCGTCCAGGAAGCAGAGCGGCGTACCGTCTGCGAGAATCGGCAGGATGGTGCAGGCTGTGAAGTCCACAGAGATGCCGATGACATCATCCGGCGACACGCCGGACTGCGCCAAGACGGACGGAACCGTTTCGCGCAGGACTTCCAGATAATCAGCCGGATGCTGGAGTGCCCAGTCCGGCGGGAGTTTGGTCACGCCGTCAGGCATGTATTCATCCATGACAGCATGCGTATAGTTGCGGGCGGCCGTCGCGACTTCGCGCCCGGTTTCCACCTCGACGAGCAGCGCACGGCCGCTCAGCGTGCCGAAATCGACACCGATTGCATATTTCATCGTTTTATTAGGCGGCCGCCCGCCCTGATACGGGGTGGGCGGCCGCGCTCCTTTCGGTAGCGTATCTGGTTAGTTGTTGCCGTACAGCGGGCCGTAGGCTTTGCAGGCACGGAAGTCTGCGCCTTCGGCGTCCTTCGTGCCGAATGCACCCCAAGTGCTCGGACGGAAGAGCTTATCTTCCGGCACGTTGTGCATGGCGACCGGAATGCGGAGCATGGATGCCAGCGTGATGAAGTCGGCGCCGACATGACCATAGCAGAGCGAGCAGTGGTTGGCGCCCCAGTTGGCCATAACGCTGTAAACATCTTTGAAGGCCGGGTTCGATTCGTCGAGGCGCGGCGCAAACCATGTCGTCGGCCACGTCGGGTCGGTGCGTTCCCAGATCTTGGTGGCAACGTCTTCGTCCAAGTCGCAGCTGTAACCTTCTGCAATCTGGAGAACCGGGCCAAGGCCCTTGACGATGTTGACGCGGACCATCGTCAGCGGCATGCCGCCTTTGGACAGGAAGCGGGAGGAGAAGCCGCCGCCTCTGAAGTAACCCAAGCTGGCCGGGCCCCATGTCGTGGCTTTGAGGCTCTTTTCGACTTCTTCGTCTGTGATATCCCAGTACGGCTTCATCGCCGGGTTGCCGTTTTCATCGGAGCACTGGCCTGCGCCATCCAATGCTGCGGCGCCGGAGTTGATCATGTGGATGAAACCGTTTTCGGCCAGACCGGACAGCTCTTTGCCGGTGCAGCGTTTGACGGAATCCGGGCTCCAGTAGGTGCGGACGTCACAGAACACCTGCGCCGTGTTCGTGAGCAGATAGCCGAACAGCATTGCAACACCGTTCAGGCTGTCGTTTTCAGTGGCGACGACATACGGCGCGCGCTGGCCGTTCCAGTCGAAGCTCGTGTTGAGCATGGCTTCCATGAAGTCGCCGTTGCACATGAAGTCCGTCCACTGGCGCTGACCCTGGAAACCGGAGAGAATGGCGTTGTGGCCAAGGCTTTCTTCCGGGAAGCCCATCTCGGCAAGCTTCGGGTTGCCTTCCATCAGGTCTTTTGCAATAAGCGCCATCTTGACGCAGGTCTTCCACTCTTCGTCTTTCTGTTCGCGGGTGTGCATTTTGGCCGGATCGTTCCAGTCTTTGCCTTCGGGGCAATGTTCTTTCGTCCATGCCAGCGCTTTTTCGTATTCATCATGGTCGTAAATGCCGAGCTGCATACGGCGGGTGAACTCGCTCAGGTCGATGTATTCGTTGCGCATGCCGAGATAATCATAGAAGAAATCGGGGTTCACAACGCTGCCCGCGATGCCCATGGCGACGTTGCCCATGGCGAGGTAGCTTCTGCCCTGCATGATGGCGACGGCCAGACCGGCGCGTGCAAAGCGGAGGAGTTTTTCTTCGACGTCCGGGGTGATGCCGGAATCTGTCGCATCCTGAACGTCATGGCCGTAGATGGAGAAGGCCGGGAGGCCCTTCTGGTTGTGGCCGGCCAGAGCAGCCGCCAGATAAACGGCGCCGGGGCGTTCCGTTGCGTTGAGACCAAAGATTGCCTTCGGGCGGGTCGGATGCATATCAATCGTTTCCGTGCCGTAGCACCAGCAGGCGGTAACGGAAATGGAAACGCCGACGTTATTCTCGAGGAATTTCTTTTCGCAGGCAGCCGCTTCTGCGACGCGGCCGATCGTTGAATCGGCAATGACGCACTTGACCGGCTCACCGTTCGGATAGCGCAGTTTCTCAGAAATCAGCGTGGCAACGGCTTTCGCCATGTTCATGACCTGATCTTCGAGGCTTTCACGGATGCCGTTCATGCGTCCGTCGATGATCGGGCGGATACCAATCGCCGGGTAATCAGCAATGATTTTCTTCATAATGACCATACCTTTCTGCGGAAAGACCATTCCCGCTGTCAATTGTTTCGCGTGGGGTTTGCAGGATCTATCGAATCAGACGAACCTACTTGATTTTCAGGTGGCCGTCAGAATCGTCAATGTGGAGGAAAAAGGGCATTCTGCCTTCGTATGACGCCGTAAACATCACATGCAGGCTCATGCGGAGATCGCCGTTTTTGTCGGTGAACAGCATGGCGTGCCCGCCGCCGTTGCGGAACATCGTTTCCGGGCAGTCTGCGGTGTCTCTGGCGAAAAGCGGCTCTTCCGCCTGAACCCACGGGCCGAGAACACCGTTTTCGGAGTAGGCAGCATAGGTAAAATACCCGTTGCTGGAACCAGACCACACCATCGCCAGTCTGCCGTCAGGCATTTGGTGCAGGAAGGGCCCATCCGTCACGTTATTGGACGGATAGTACGGCGTTTCATTCGCCTTGAAAAGCGGATAGAATTCGCCGGTCACAGCGGTCAGATCTTCTGTCAGGCGGACAGCCGTCATATCGCCGACACCGTCGGGCATACTCGTCCACTCGTGGACAAAAACCATCCACGGATCGCCCTGTTCATCAATGTACAGCGTCGGATCGATTGCATCCCAGCCTTCCGGCTGCAAGTGGCCGTTGGAAATCAGCTCATAGGTTCCATCCGGGGTATCCGACCGGAAAATCGCCGCGCCGCGGTGGCCGGTCGCCGCCGATTTGTAAGTGGCAAACAGATAGAATTTGCCTTGGTAGGCATGCAGCTCCGGCGCCCAGTAGTTGTCAAAGCCGTCAAAAGCTGGATTCGTACAGGTATTTGCGTCAAAAATCACCTGCGGCTCGCTCCAGTTGTAGAGGTCGTCGCTTTTGACAATGGCATAGCCGCTGCCGGTTCCGAACGGCATATAGTAGGTGCCGTCTGCAAGCAGCACGCAGGGATCCGCGATCAGCGGAATGCTGGCGCTGTAATCCGTCGGTGCCGGAAGTGAACCGTCCCACGGGAGGCATTCTTCCATAAAATATGTCACCGCGCCGAACAAAGCCCGCTTGGAACCGGCCGTCAGCGTAATGGCCGGGTGCGGATCGTTAGTAATTACAATGTGGTATGCCTGCTCCGGCAGGTTCGCATCAAATGAAAAATGCAGCTGCGGAACATCCGGGTTTTCGAGTTTGGAAACCTCTGCATACCCCGCCGGCGCCGTTTCAAATCGCTTTTCCATTCGGGCGATGATTTCTTTGCCGCACGCTGCAAACAGCGACCGCCGCATCTGACTGGCAGGCCACTCTGTCTCTGTATAGGTAATCATATAGTCCGACCAGGCCGCATCCTGCGGCGGCGGCGTTTCAGTCGGTGCCTCGGTGCCCGGCTGCGGATCAGGCTGTTCCGGCGCACTGCACGCCGACAGAGAGACCGGCATCAAAAACAACAGGAGCATCCATTTCAACATGGATCGAAGCTTTTTTTGAAGCATCGGAATTTCCTCCTTTTGGGGAAAAATGACCCAAAACGCCCGTTTGCGGCAAGTCGTCAGGCAGCTAAGAATACCATCCTTATTTTACCATACTTCCGCCCAAAAAACAACACCGTGCCGCACCATTCCGAAATTTTTCAGGTGCAGCACGGTATGAATGTTTTTCCGGCTTTATCGCTGCGTCACGGTAAAACCGGCATTCTGCAATGCCGATACGACGCCAGTTTCGCCCGCCATGTGGGCCGCACCGACGATAAAGAAACAGGTCTCGCCGCTTTTCAGCAATTCGATCGCTTTCTGCGCCATGCCGACATTGCGGTCGTCAATCATTTCCCGCTGATACGCAGCATAGAGCTGTTGTTCTTTTTGGGATAATCCTTCCGGTTCTTCCGCCACATACGCGCTGAACGCATCAAAATCGCCGGATTTCCAAAGGCCGTACATTTTTTTCGCTTCTTCCGCCTGACCCGCCGGGTCGTCAACGGCCGGCTGCATCAGCATCGCCCACGTTTCGTCGGAAAAACCGGCGAGCATTTCATACTGCGCCATGACGGATTCGATTTCGATGATGCGTTTGCCGGTCTGGGCTGCCTGCTTCAGGAAATGCAGATCGACGCCTTTGTCACTGTCCAGCCCGGCTGCATCCAGCGCCAGATTATCCAGCGCGGAGCTCCACATCCCCGGCTTCATCCATTCATAGGCCGCATTGTATGCGCCGGCATCCGAAAGCTGTTTCTTTGCCGCCTGATACAGGTCAGCCGGCAGGTGATCCCGGATGGTGGTGCCGTCCGTATAAACCATCAAAGCAGCCGCCTCGGCCAGCGCGGCCGGATCGTTTTCCAAGGCGAGAATATCCGCTTCCACCGCCAGCGAATCCGCATGCTGATAGGCTTCCGTCACGACCTGCGGCAAGGGATAAATTGAATCATCCGCCGTATGGATGGAGCCCATGAGATACAGCACGCCGCCCGTTTCCGGGTCTGTCACCTGCCAGAACAGCATACCGCTCTGCGGAAGATCCGCAGAAGGCGCACCGCCCGGCACGGGCTGACCGGTCGTTCCGGCGGTTGCAGCCGGCTGTTTGGCCTGTATGGTGCAGGCCGAAAAGAGCATGAACAGCGTCAGCAGGCAGCAGAGCAGTGCGGCGCCCCGGCGGAAAGACATGGAACGTGAATATGTGGGTTGACTGCGCATTTGAAAACCTCATTTCGAAAAGCATTTTTTCAGCTGGGACCACCACTCCAGCAATTTGAAGCGAATGGTCACGTCAGGGGTCTTTGCCGTCATCATCCGCCATTCACCTTCAGAGAAGACTGCCTCCGCCTGCTGCATCTGTTTGGCGGCACTGGCTGTACACATCGGCGGGAACATAACGCACCACCAATTTTTACCGGCACCGTCGCCGATCGTCACGCGGAGCGCCAGATAATCGCCCGCAGGAAGGGAAAAAGACGCATAATGGCGAACCGGGAACATCTCCCGCTCAAGGGTCACCCGAACCGGGCGGTCGCATCCATGCGCACGCAGTTCGTCTTCCGCGGCCGCTTTCAAATCATCCAAGTGCGCCGCAAAGTAGTCTGCGGCCTCCTGTGCCGATTGCAGCGCCGGCAGCGTCGAAAACCAGTCGTTTGTCAGCCGGTCGCGCACGGCCAGCTTCAGTGCCTGATCTTCTGCACGATCGGACTGCGCCACAATGTGCAGGCGGATCATCTTTTCCGACAGCGACCGCTGTTCGGCGGCGGCGGAAACAGTCTGACAGATCACCAGAATCAAAATGGTCAGAACAGCCGACAGCTCCAAGCGGAGCAGCGGCGAGCGGTGCAGCCGCATCATCCAGTTCATCCAAGCGGTTCGCTTCGTATCTTTCTGCATATCTTTCATGGGAAAATCCTCCGTCTTTTGTTTCGTCAGACAGAGGATCGCCCGGTTGGAAACGATTTATTCAGCGGCTGGCAAATCCACCGCAGATTTTGGCTCGACGTCGGTTTTCAGTCGTTTGAGCGTCAGGATGCGCGGGATATAGAAGAACGACCGCACCACCCAGTCCAGCCCCATGGCCAGGTTCAGCCCCAACGGCCCCATGCCGCACTTGAAGCCGAGCACCCATGCGCCCAGGACGCGGACAATCCACATACTCGGAATGGAAATGGCCGTTGTGAACCGGACATCGTCCACCGCGCGCAGACCGCTTGCCGCCACAAACGACGTCGGCCATGAAAGCGGAATCATCACCAGATACAGCCGGACAATGCTGATGGCAATCGGCTTGGCCGCCTCCGTCGGGTGATAAGCAAGGACAATATACGGCACAATCCAGTAGAGAATGACGCTGAGGCCGGCCATCATCGCAATGGCCATCAGCACGCATTTCAGCATGTCGCGTTTGGCCTCCCGGCGCGCCCCTGCACCATAGCACTGACCCGCGACCGTTGTGGTCACGACGTTGAACGCGCCGCCCGGAATACAGATCAGGCCGAACATCGATCCACCGATGGTGTTGCCGGAAATTGCCGCCGTCCCCATGCGGGCGACAAAAATGGAAACGATCAGGCGGCCGCCCTGAAAGAGCAGCTGATCCAGACCGGCCGGAAAGCTGATGTTCAGAACCGGTTTCAGAATGCCGCCGGTAAAGCGCATGTTCTTCAGCGTAAATGCGCCGCGGCCGTATTTGCGGACTGAAGCCGCCAGCATCAGCACGGCGCCGACAATGCGGGCAATCAGCGTTGCAAGCGCCGCGCCCGCGGCCCCCATATCGCAGGCAAAAATAAAGACCGCGTTCAGTGCAATGTTGATGAGGTTGACCAGAAAAGAAAGGTACATTGGCAGACGGGTATTGCCGCTGCCCCGGAACAAGCCGGTCAGAATGATCATCAGACCGAAGAACGGATAGCTTGCGCCGGTCAGCATGAAGTAGGACAGTGCGTTTTCGCGGACAGCCGTTTCGACTTTCGGATAGAGCAGATCAAACACCGGCGCCTTGAAAAGAACGACTGCCAGACCAATCGTCGCCATGACGAGACCCATCAGTGCGGTGGACTGACCGACGGTTCTGCGAACGCCATCCTCATCTTTCCGGCCGGAGAGCTGCGCGACGATGACCGTGGCGCCGGTGGCAATGGCCGTGAAAATCTGAATGAACATATTGTTGATGGTATCGATCAGGCCAACTGCGCTGACTGCGGTGTCGCCTGCGCTGCTGACCATGACGGTATCAGCGATGCCGACCGTCGATGCCAGCGTCTGTTCGATTAAGACCGGCCAGAGGAGGGTAAAGATCGCTTTGTTATCGAAAATGCGCTGCTTTTTTTCCAGT
Source organism: uncultured Eubacteriales bacterium (assembly GCA_905205975.1). GTDB lineage: Bacteria > Bacillota > Clostridia > Oscillospirales > QAMX01 > QAMX01. Next base: position 12,092 of record CAJLFQ010000040.1, read on the forward strand.
ACCGTGGATGCCATATCTCTTTTCGCTCTTCTCTTTCTTCTTTTTTCAAATGGATTTTTCTCAGCAAATTCTCACCGTTCCGCCGAGTAAGCGAGGCCGATCAGACGGTCATATGCCAGCGTGTCGAGGAATGAATCGCTTCCGGATGCCGTCTGAAGGTCTGCCGTCGTATAGACCGGCTTTGTTTCGGCGTGCGTCAAAAAAGCCGCGCTGATCGCCGGAACGTCCTCCGGAAACGCCGCTGCAAGCAGCAGGTGCGGCAGGTAGAACAGCGACAATTCCTCCCTGCGGCTGTCCAATCCCGCTTCAAGCGGGTAGTTGGCATAAAGGAAATAATGCTGGCGGTAATAGACGGCACAGTTGGAAACGCCCGCGTGCATCTGCTCATAAAAGTTCCCCGGCAGCCCGAAGAACGGGAAATGATCCCCGATGTAAAGGACAATCGTATCCTCGCCGAGCGTGTCCAGCGATTGCCGGAAATCGTCCAGCGCCGCATCGGTATGCGCAAGCCCCTCCATGTAATATGCCAGCTCATCGACGCCCTGATCTGCATTATAGTAGTACGGCTGATGGTTCTGCATGGTTGTCACAAACAGGAAGACCGGTTCTTCGGTTTCCCGCAGAAGCGATATCGCCCGGTCAAAGCAGAGCGCGTCTTCCGGGCGGTTGTGGAAAATCCGGTCGCCGATGGCCAATTCGTCTTCAAACAGCAGCTGATCAAAACCGAAGCTGGGATACACGCTGGCCCGGTCGTAGAAATCGCGCTGGTACGGATGCAGATAAACGGTCTGATATCCGCGGCGGCGGAACAGCTCCGGGATGCCCTCCACCGTATCCCGCTGAATGGCGTCATGCGGCACAATGGGATCCTGAATCGCCGCAACCGGCAGGCCGGTCAGCAGTTCAAACTCGCTGCGGCCGGTGTATCCGCCGAAGGTCGGCACAACCGCAAATCCGGAAATGCCGTCTGCGCAGAACGCGTCGAACGCCGTATAGGCGTTTTTCTGCGGCAGATTCGAATCCAAAACGCGGAAATCTGCATACGACTCACTCATGATGATGATTACATTCGGCTTCCGGGCGGGCTGAACCGTCTGTGCGGTTTTCCCAAGCAGCGCCTGCACGGATGACGCGTCGTACGGTTCCGGTTTTTCTATGCGGTTGGATGCCAAATGCGCCAGTTCACTGCTCCAGAAGGCAATCAGGTTATCCGATTCAAACTTTTCATTGGCGACAAAGGTATTCGCTGAGCTGCGGTGATCCACCGCAAAAAGGCGAAAAACCGCCGTTGAAGCCGGCGTCACAATGACCGCCGCCGCAATCAGGCAGCCGGCAGCCAAACCGATTCGGGCGCCCCAGCGCAGGCGGAAAGATGCGCCCGTGCAGAACAGCGTCAGCAAAATCACGACAAACAAAATCAAATCGACAGCCAGCACCGCCGTCATCCGCAGCTGCGCCATTCCGGCAACGGTCGAGAGCTTCCCGGCCAGCACAAGGTCATGCGGCAAAAAATGACTGCCGCTGACGTCAAATTTGAAAAACTCCACGCAGGACAGCAGGAAAAACAGCGTGCCGACACCGGCAGCCGCAATCCACGCGGCGCGGACCAGCGCCAGCACGGCGGCAAACACGGCGCCGGTCAGAAAAACATCAAACAGGAAGACGCCAAAATGCCGCGTCACAAACGAAAAAAGCGTCGTCACGCTTTGGAGGTGGTTCATTTCAACAATTAGCACGAGGAAGACCGGAAACAGCGCCATAAAAGCGGCATTTCGCACCGGATGTTTTTCTGCCGACGCTGCACGGTGTTCTTTTGAAAAAAGGCGGCTGAACCGCTTCAGCCATTGTATCATGCGATTTCGCCCCACAGTCTCGACCGCGCCCAAACCGGCAGCGGCGTTAGTCGCCTGTATTATATCATATTTGGGTGCGCAATTCAAGGAAGCCCTGCAGGCGTTTGTCCGGATGCAAGGGTTTCTGCGACCGCCTGCCATGCAGACAGCAGGCGGTCCATCGTATAGGCGGCGTTGGCCGGGCTGGTAGACGGAAGACAGACGGCTTTGCGGTGAAGCTGCGGTTCAATCAGCCGGGCATACAGGCTGTCCGCCGTTCTGCCGTTGGTGAAAATCGCGCGGATGTTCGACGCCGCCAGCAGCGGCCGCAGATCATTTGCCTGTGCACCGCGAATGCTCGCGTCGCCTGAGCCCGTAATTTCGCAGCTTTGAATCACATCCCAGAGCGCAATGTGATTGGCCAAAAGCAAACTGCGTTTTTCATCAATTGTGACGGGCAGTTCCGCCCGGCAGATGCCCGCCAGAACGCGCCAGAATCGGTTCTGCGGGTGGGCATAGAAAAACTGATCCGCTCTGGATCTGACGGAAGGAAAACTGCCCAGAATCAGGATTTCAGATGAACTGTCAAAGACCGGATCAATGGTGTGGCACTGCCGCATGATACGGGTCTGCTCCTTTCTTTCCGGCGGATCACGCCGTGCCGGGGGGCTTTTTCATTTTCAGGCTCCTGTAATTATATACGCCCCCTCCCCCGCTGTCAAGGCGGCTGCACGGCGCTTTTGTTTTTGTTTTCGAAAAAACGACTGCCGCGCTTTCAATCGTTAGCTTTCTAACAATTCGCACATGTAGTATGTTTTGCAAATGTTTTGTCCTACATATTGTGTCAAATTCAATCATCTCCCGCTTGACAAGCGATAAGGCATGTGATACAATAGATCTTGCTTGACGCAATTGCCCATCGGACACGGTCGTTTCTTTGGACGGATGCGTCAGGGTTTTCTGCGAAAAAAACGGACGAAAGAAGGTGCAGAATGGTCATTCGCGGACTGCAAAAGCTGACGCTGCTCGATTATCCCGGCAAGGTTGCCTGCACGATCTTCACAGACGGCTGCAATTTCGCCTGCCCGTTCTGTCACAACGCCTCGCTGGTCCATCATCCCGGTCAGCCTGCCCGCGGCAGTGCGCCGGCTGTATCGGAAGGCGAAATCTTTGCTTTTCTGGAGAAGCGCCGCAGGGTGCTGGACGGCGTCTGCATTTCCGGCGGCGAGCCGCTTCTTCAGACCGGGCTTGCGCCGTTTCTGGCGCGCATCAAGGCACTCGGCTATTCCATCAAGCTGGACACGAACGGCAGTCTGCCGGACCGGCTGCGCGCCTTGGTCGACGCCGGGCTTGTAGATGCCGTCGCCATGGACATTAAAAACACGCCGGAACGATATGCCGAAACGATCGGCCGGACCCAGTTTGACATGGCGCCCATTTTGGAAAGCATTGCCTTTTTGAAAACGCTGCACGGCCGGTATGAATTCCGCACAACCGTTGTCCGGGAGTTCCACACATTGGCCGACATGGAAGCGATTGCCCGCTGGCTTTCGGACGCAGAGCGCTATTATCTTCAGTCTTTTTCCGATTCCGGCGATGTTCTGACCCCCGGCCTCCATGCGCACCCGCCGGACGTTCTGCACGCCATGCTGGCATCCGTGCGTGCTTTCTGCCCGGCGGCTGAACTGCGCGGCGTCTCATAGCGGGCATAGCACCATTCAGACCAAAAACGGCCGCATCCGCATTCATCACGACACAAACACTCAAACAACCAAACAACATTTTTTTCGGAGGGCAGCAGCGATATGTATCAGGTCACCAAGCGCGACGGCAAAGTCGTTGATTTCGACATCAACAAGATTCGCGCCGTCATTGAAAAGGCATTTGAGGCGCAGAGCAAGCAGTATCATCCGGGCGTCATCGATTTACTGACCCTGAAGGTCACAGCGGACTTTGAGCCGAAAATCCGGCATGGGCTCGTCGCCGTGGAAGATATTCAGGACAGCGTTGAAAACGTTCTTGTACAGGCCGGATATTCCGACGTCGCCAAGGCGTTTATCCTCTACCGCAAGCAGCGGGAAAAGATCCGCAATATGCGTTCCACCATTCTGGACTATAAAGAGCTGGTCGACAGCTATGTGAAGGCGACCGACTGGCGCGTGAAAGAAAATTCCACCGTCACCTACTCCGTCGGCGGTTTGATTTTGAGCAACTCCGGTGCCATCACAGCAAACTACTGGCTGTCGGAAATTTACGACGAAGAAATTGCCAACGCACACCGCAGCGGCGATATCCACCTGCACGACCTCTCCATGCTGACCGGTTACTGCGCAGGCTGGTCGCTCCGCCAGCTGATTCAGGAGGGCCTCGGCGGCATCCCCGGCAAGATCACCTCGGCTCCGGCCAGCCATCTGGCGACGCTCTGCAATCAAATGGTCAACTTCCTCGGCATCATGCAGAACGAATGGGCCGGGGCACAGGCGTTTTCCTCGTTTGACACCTATCTGGCGCCGTTTGTCAAGGTCGACAACCTCTCTTACCGCGAGGTCAAAAAGTGCATCGAATCGTTTATCTTCGGCGTCAACACCCCCAGCCGCTGGGGTACGCAGGCGCCATTCTCCAACATTACGCTCGACTGGACGGTTCCGGCAGACCTCGCAGAACAGAACGCCATCGTCGGCGGCAAGGAAATGGATTTCAAATACAAAGACTGCAAGCACGAAATGGACATGGTCAACAAGGCCTTCATCGAAGTCATGATCGCCGGGGATGCCAACGGCCGCGGTTTCCAGTACCCGATCCCGACCTATTCCATCACCAAGGATTTCGACTGGTCTGAGACGGAAAACAACCGTCTGCTGTTTGAAATGACCGCCAAATACGGCACCCCGTATTTCTCCAACTACATCAACAGCGATATGTCGCCGAGCGACATTCGCAGCATGTGCTGCCGTCTGCGGCTCGACCTCCGCGAACTGCGCCGGAAATCCGGCGGCTTCTTCGGCAGCGGCGAAAGCACCGGCTCTGTCGGCGTCGTCACCATCAATATGCCGCGCATTGCTTACCTCGCCGAAAACGAAGGGGATTTTTACCGCCGTCTGGACCGCATGATGGACATCGCCGCGCGCTCGCTGAAGGTCAAGCGCACGGTCATCACCAAGCTGCTCCACGAAGGGCTCTATCCCTACACCCAGCGCTACCTCGGCTCGTTTGACAATCATTTCTCCACCATCGGTCTGATCGGCATGAACGAAGCCGGGCTGAACGCATCCTGGCTCCGGGCAGACCTGACGCATCCGGAGACCCAGCAATTCACAAAAGACGTGCTGAACCACATGCGCGAACGCCTGTCTGACTATCAGGAACAGTACGGCGATCTGTATAATCTGGAAGCGACGCCTGCCGAATCCACGACATACCGGTTTGCCAAACACGACCGCGCGCAGTTCCCGGACATCATCACGGCGTCTCAGTCCGGAGCCGCCCCCTACTACACAAACAGCTCGCATCTGCCGGTCGGATACACCGCCGATATTTTCGAAGCGCTTGACATTCAGGATGAATTGCAGTCGCTTTACACCTCCGGCACGGTCTTCCATGCGTTTTTGGGCGAAAAGCTCCCGGATTGGAAAGCCGCAGCCGCACTGGTCCGCAAGATTGCAGAGAACTATACCCTGCCCTATTACACGCTTTCGCCGACGTATTCCGTCTGCAAAAATGACGGTTATCTGGCCGGAGAATTGTACACCTGCCCGCACTGCGGCGAAAAGACGGAGGTTTACAGCCGCATCACCGGGTATTACCGTCCGGTGCAAAACTGGAATGACGGCAAGGCACAGGAATTCAAGGAGCGGGTCGTTTACGACATTCCGAACTCCAAGCTGCGTCATGAGCGGCTCTCCGTACAGCAGGACAACGCCGCTGCGCCCGCCTGCGAAGCCGCACCGGATGCAGACGCAAAGCTTCTGCTGTTCACCACGAAGACATGCCCCAACTGCAAAGTTGCGGAGGTTCTGCTGAAAAATGCCGGTGTGCCGTTTGTCAAGCTGGATGCGGCGGAACACGAGGATCTGGCCAAGCAGTACGGCGTCCGTCAGGCACCGACGCTGATCGCGGTTTCCGACGGCGATTCTGCACGCTACGTCAGCATTACCGGCATCAAAGACTTCCTGCGTGCCCGCGTTTGATCGGTCTGCGTCGATTGCTCGATTGAATTTCAGACAGGAGGCATTTGGTTTGTATGACATTCTGATTGTCGGCGCCGGTCCTGCCGGTCTGACGGCTGCAATCTATGGACGGCGCGCCGGAAAAAGCGTTCTGTTATTGGAAGGCGGCAGCTTCGGCGGACAGATTACGCTTTCTCCGCGCGTAGAAAACTATCCGGGGTTCTCGCAGATTTCCGGAAACGATCTGGCTGACCGGCTGCTGTCGCAGGCACTGGCGCTCGGCACCGAAACGGATTTCCGCATGGTGACTGCCATCGACCGTTTGGGGAATGTATTCCGGGTAACCTCTGATGACGGCGGCGTCACGCTGGCGCATACCGTCATCGTTGCCGCCGGGGTTCATCACCGCAAGCTGGGGCTGCCCAACGAAGACGCCCTGACCGGTTCCGGCGTTTCTTACTGCGCCGTTTGCGACGGTGCGTTTTTCACCGGCATGCCTGTGGCCGTCGTCGGCGGGGGCAGCACGGCATTGCAGGATGCCCTTCTGCTCGCCGACACCTGTCAGACGGTTCATCTGATCCACCGGCGCTCTGCTTTCCGCGGGGAAAGCCAGCTGGTTGACCGTCTGAAAGAGCGGCAGAATGTCGTCTTTCACCTCAATTCAGTCGTTCAGGAGCTGCTCGGAACGCCGGAACTGACCGGTATCCGCTGTACGGATGCCGTGACCGGCCAAACAGAAACGCTCGACGTCAGCGGCCTCTTTGTCGCCATTGGTCAGGAACCGCAGAATGCTGTCTTTTCGCATCTGGTTCAGACGGATGAAGCGGGCTATCTGCTGACAGACGATCATATGGCCACCGCGACACCCGGTTTGTTTGCCGCAGGAGACTGCCGTGCAAAGCAGGTTCGCCAGCTGACCACCGCCGTTTCCGACGGTACCATCGCCGCGCTGTCGGCCTGCGCCTATCTGAACGAACAGGATGCCATCCGCCAAGCGGTTTCCCACGCCTAACGGATATCATTCCACCGGCT
>CAJLFQ010000041.1 GCA_905205975.1 uncultured Eubacteriales bacterium
TGCTGCGCTCGTTTCAATTTGTCTGGCCAGTGTTTCCAGAAGCAGATTCAGCTGTTTGTCTGACATATTTCTCCCGCCTTTTCTGTGTCTGCATATTCGTTTTCCGCAGTATGCCAGACGATGTCGATCGACGCGTGCTCCGTCCTTGTCGGCGCCTGCAATTGATCAGAGAGCATGGCTTTCCGCGTCGCGCCGTATGCGCCGGTTGGGGTCACACGATCGTCCATGCCCAAATCTTCGACATCGTCTCTGCATTCCGCCCGGTCAATCCCGGTAATTTTCTGTCCGACGGCGGCTGCAATCTGTTCCGCCCGCCGTTTGGAATCCGCCAGCGCTTCCTGAAGCAGCGCTTCGTGGATTGCTTTTTGATTGGACACCCGATGGGTGCAGCTGAAGTCTATCCGGCTGTTGATCGATTGAACCAATGTCATGAGATCGTTGATTCTGACCATGTCAAACGCCGTTTGAAACGTCATCGACCGAACAGCAGACATCATTTTTTTGTCGTCTTCATCGGTTTCCTCGACTTCATTTTCGCCGAGGCGCACTGTTTTCGGGTCGATCCCGGCATCGCCAAGCGTCTGCAAAAGCTGCTCGCTCTGCCGGAGCAGATTCTCAATGGCCTGTGCCGTCGTTTTGGCGCTGACAGTGCACCTCAGATGGATTTCAACCGCATCGCACGGAACTTCCCGGTATGCGGTTCCGGTGGTGTAAATCCGGCCCATTTGAAATACCTCCTTTTCAAATCTCCGTTCAGGCTTCCAGCCGGATGGATCCGGTTTCACGCCCGGAGATGGCGTATGCAAACAGCGTTTCTTTCTGAATCGCGGAGAAAAACCCGCTCTTCTGCCATGCGCCTGCATGGTTTCTCTGTGCCCATGCAAGCAGATCGCGGAGTGCACAGAGCACGGCATATTCATGTTTGCAGGCGCCGTAAACATAGCAGGAGCACGTCATGCCGCTGACTTTTTTGCCGTCGCAGACAAACGTCACCTCGTAAAGCTGTTCTCCGCGGACAATGGCATATCCCTGCGTGCCCTCCAGACGGAGATACAGCACGCGGCCTTCCGCCGTATCCTGTCTGCCTTTTGCGCCAGACGGTTCGGCCGCTTCCAGATCATCCAGCGCGTATGCCGTATCGTCTCCGCCGGTGCAGACGACATCGTCTGCGTCGTCCGGCATATCAAGCCATGCGGCAATCGTTTCCCGTGGAAGTACCGCCGGGTCGAATGCAGCGAAATAAGCGCCGGCCATTGCGAGGCGGCCATCAACCTCCGGTGCAACAACGGCCACAACCCGCTGATATGCAGACAGCCGGATGCGGAACCCATACTGGATTGCCGTCACACGCCCCATCAGCCGCGACAGCTTGCCGCTCACCCGGACCAGATCGCCGCAGCGCAGGTCAAAGCGGTCGTTGTAATAGGCCAGCGTCCGGCCGTTCGCCGGGAAGTATACCTGCACCAGCGACTGTTTCGGCACAGGCTTTTTCCGTTGTCTGCCGTTTGTATCCAGATACAGTGCAACACGCATTGTTTTCCCTCTTTTCATGTTGGGATGCTTCATTTGATCCCGAATTCATTCTCTTTTTGACGTCTCTATCATAGCATATCTGCGCCGATTTCGCAAGCGTTTGCTGTCGCAAAATCATGACAGCAAACGTTCGGAAGGCGCCTATGCAGAAAAGCGGACGGCAAAAACCGTCCGCTTTTCTGGGAAATGTACTTGATTGGGCCGCAAGGGCCGCTGCGGCTTCTCTGCATCGGTGCAGCATCCCGCACGGTTCCGGTTACAGCTGCTTCAGGCAGCGTTTCAGCTTGCGTTCCTTTTCCGAAAGGCGGTTCATTTTTTCTGTAACCGTCAGCAGTTTTTGCAGTTCCGCCGCATCCGCCGTGTCGTGATTCAGCTGCGCATCCAGCCGTTCAAGCAGGGCCAGCTCCGTCTGAACCGTTTCGAGCTGTTTGGTCAGCTCCGCCCGTGTCCGGCGTTTCTCAGCCAGCTGCCGTTTGTTTTCGGCCTCTTCCTGATCGATCTCTCGAGATGCTTTGCGGAAATCCTTGATGACAATGCTCAGAAAGACGATGACAATGTATGCAAGAAAAACCCATTTCACGGCTGCATATTCCTTTCGTTTGAAACGCGCTTGGCATGCGATGGCAGGACCCCTTTTCAAAGAAGCGAGGCTGCGCGTTTCTTATAGGCCGCGTTCAGGCTTTCCGGCCGCAAAATATCCATCTGACCGGCAAACTGGAACAGCCAGCCCCAGAAGACCGGGCTGACCTGCACCTGCACGGTCGTCTGACAGCAGTCTCCGCCGGTTTCGAAGATCCGGGTTTCTTCTCCGAATTTATCAAAGACCACACCAATCAGCTGTTTGTCGAATGCCAGCGTCACTTCTGTCACCGGCCCGTCGTACATTTTGAAGACCTGCTCGGTGTAGCTGCTGATCTCCGTGCGCAGCGTCAGCGCTTCTTTGGAGATACTGTTCTCCATACAGGCGACCTGATCCATCCGATCCACGCGGTAGTTGGCCGTTTTGCCGTATTTGGCACTGTAACCGACCAGATAGTAGTTGTCTTCATAAAAAACAAGCGCCACCGGCTCAACGGTGTAAGAATTTCCTTCTTTGCGGTATTCTTTTCCGCGGTTTGCTTTCAGGTCAAAATAGCGGAATGCGACCTGCTTTTGCTGCTGAATTGCACCCTCCAGCGTGCCGACGTTATAGTAGATGGCTTCGTTGCTGTGCTTGCGGGTGTTGAAGCAGACCATGCTGCCCCTCAAAAGCTCCGCACGATGGCTTCCGCCCAAGTTGGCAATTTTCGCAATCAGCTCCGCCGTTTTCTTTTCCGTGATGAAGCTGGACGCCTGCACGGCATCGATCAGAATCTTCAGCTCCGGGACAGAAAAGCTCCGGTCTTCGATATAATAGCCCTTTTCCCGGCTGACCCAGCAGTTCATGACTTCAAAGCCCTGTTCGTTGAGCAGCGCAATATCTTTGTAAAGCGTCCGGCGGTCGCAGGAAATACCTGCCGCATCCAAACGGTCCAGAATTTCCGTCGTTGTCAGCGGGTTCTGTTCGTCCGTCTCCTGCCGCAGCAATTCCACAAGGCGGAGTAATTTCATCTTTTGAGAGTTTGCCTGTGCCATCGTGTACACCCCCGTCGCGTTCTGAGCCGCATCTGCGCGTTCTTTATCAAATATTGTATCATAAATCGTTCGGTCTTGCAAGATTTTGGTGTCGCAATTTTGTGACAGTATGTGTTTTTTGCCTCTTTTTTTGTTTTTCCGGCAATTTCCACCGCGGCAAAAAAGACCCTCTCAGGCCGGAAGCATGGGGGCCGGTCTGAGAGGGGATGAGTTGGTTTCCTTTGATGGCTAATGTGATGGCTAATGGCCGCCGGATAGGGCAGCGAACGGCATAATCCCTTTTGCCTTTTCTTTTTCTTCTATTATGGAAGATGCCGGCGGGAAAATCATTCATGGTGTCCAGCGCCTGCATGGTGCGCTGGAAGGATCGCACGATTCCGTTTACACGGCTCAACCGTTCAATAGATGCTGCGGCTTTTTCCAAAGGAAGGCAAAGCGCGCTGTTCTCCCTTATTTTTGAAAAAACGGCGTGCTTCTCCAATGCATCTGCAAAGAGTATGCGCCTTGATATCCGATTTCACGCGCAATCAAAAACAATGCGATCAGGTTGTGCGTCGGATGGAGATAGAGTAACGTTCTCCTCTGATTATTGATCGTGATCTGCTGTTTCTGAACGACACACAGAAGAGACAGTTCCTCAATCACCCCGGCGATTCGTTCGTCGCCAATGCCGCACGCGCTTGCAAGAACCACATCTTCAAAGATATCGTTTTCAGCCTTATGGTACAGCCAGATCAGCGCATTCATGGTGTCTTCATGGGATAAGGCCGAAAAAATCTCCTGCAATTTTTGTCTGTCTTTCAGGAAGTGACCAAATCCATCTTCCGGCTGCGGGAATACCGCAAAGAAAGGCTCTCTGCCGTTTGAAACCATTGTAAATCCATTGTCCTGCAGAATATACGAGGCGTTGTGTTGGTTCTTGATTTCATTCGGATCATATCCTTTTTCGATTTCCATGCGGCAATTGAACAGTCCGCGTTCGATTTGCCAGCAGATGTCCCGTGCCAGCTGAAAATGATTGTCCGAGTCTGTTTGATCGAACAATGCGATTACCCTGCGCGAAAGATCCGGCATAGAAACCGCATCGTTGCCAAACAGTTCGTCAAGAGAGACCGAAAGCGCATTGGCAAGCGGCACCAGAAGCGCCCCGTCAGGGTATGTTTCGCTTGTTTCCCATTTGGATACCGCTTGTGCCGAGATACCGAGTTTTGCGGCCAATTGTTCCTGTGTCAGATTCTTTTTGAGGCGGAACCTTTTTACGTTCTCCGATAAGCACATCTTATTTCCCTCCGATCATTTTGCATTCGCTATTGAAGTTATACTCGTAGCACGCTTCGCCGCACATTTTGTCATACGCAAGTGCAAGCACAGACAGCACAGTGCCGTCTCCGGCGCATTCATAAATATCCATGTCCCCTTCGGCAAGATGCGCTGTCAGGCTGCTGCACCCACCCACGCCGCAAAACTGTTTCAGAATGACCGAAGCGCGTTCCTCCGGCACGCCGGTATGGGTCGACACATAACCGGCTGTGAACGTTTGAGGACAATCCGTTGAGTGGATAAAATAAAGCACTGAGAGCGCGTCCTCCGCAGACAGAAACCGAAAGAAGCGCACAATAGCCTGCTGCTTTTTTGGATCATTCAGCCATGCAAAATTGTTTTTGTTCTGCAGCAGCGAAACGGAAAAGTTGACATTTTCAGAGCTGGCTGTCAGCTGAAAGAGTTCCGGTGTAACGATTTGTGAGCGATAGGAATCCGAGTATTCTGACGGATAGGCATACTCGCCGTCGGTCTCTTCATCTTCGCAGCTGGAAGCCGCATTGTAAAGCGCCGGAATCAAGGCTCTTTCCATTTCAAATGCCTTCAGAATCGATGCTTTCCAGCCTGATCCCTCGATCACACTGCGAACCGCCTCCTTTGTGTCATTGGCTTTGTCATTTGACAAGTCCAGCAGCGCATCCGCGGGAACATCAAAGTATTTTGCCAACTCCACAAGCATGGGGAGATCCGGCATGGATGCCCCGTTTTCCCACTTTGAAACGGTTTTGTTGGAAATTGACAGGTTTTGTGCCAGTTCATCCTGCGTTACACCCTTTGCCAATCTGAACTGTACCAATTTTTCGGCTATTTTGCATTCGCACATTGGTGTTTTCCTCTCGTATCGTAAAGAATCAAGTTCCGGAGCTTGTGCCTTCATTATAAACGAAACCACCAGTAGAGTCAACAGAGTGGTATTCCACAGACTCTCTGATTTAGAGACTTGTGTTTCAAGCAATCAAACATCTGTGGGATTTACGCTGTCTGCGGCAAAAAAGACCCTCTCAGGCCGGAAGCATGGGGGCCGGTCTGAGAGGGCTCGTTTCATTTTCTTTGTTTTCTTCGATTTTCCTTTGTGTCGCGCCGGGCGCGGCAGAATCTGCGGGTTAGAAGCGGAAAAGATTCAGGCCGACTTCTTCACTGAACGCCCGGTCGACGGTTCCGTCGATCAGTGTGATCACCATTTCGCAGGTTGCGCTGATTTGGGCGCGGTTCAGGTGGCCGCCGAAGACCATGCCCTGTTCGTTGCCTACGCTCATATGAAGATGCGCATAGTATGCGCCGTTCATTGTGCTGATGGTACCGGTCAGCGACACGATTTCAAAGTTGCCCTGAAACCGGTTGGAGGCATACTGTTTTTCCTTTGTATGGAAGACGCCGACGGTGAAATCGTCGATGGCGCCCAGCGCCTGCACCGAAGCCAGCCGAATCTTTTCTTTTTCGGCGACCACTGCCAGCTGTTCCAAAATTTCTTCGCCGCGATCCATCCGCACGACGATCTGATTGCCAAATTTCCGATATTCCATTTGTTCATACCTCCTGTGATGTCCGCGTTTGCCGTGTGCCGTCCGCCCGTGACGCCGCTGTGTCTGCCGGGCGAACCGGTCTGCGTCAAGCCGTTTGCGCGCATACAGTATATCATAGAAGCGCGCGCTTGTAAAGGCGGGCGGCTTTATTTGCGCCCGATGATCATGACCCATCTGTGGTCGAATTTGATGGCTGTCCCGTCTCTATACGGCGCAAACCCGGTTTTCTCTCCGCCGGCAAGCTCCTCTTCCATGCGTGTTTTGATCTCATTTTGGATCGGTTCAGGCGTTTCGGTATGATCCAGCCAGTTCTGAAGCACCATCGGCATGCGAACCGTTTCGCACCGCAGCACGCTGAGGCCGTGCCTGCGGTACAGTTCGAGCATTTCTGCACGGCTGAGCGTATGGACATGGGACGGATCGCGGCGTCTGTCGATTTGATCCGCCGTCTCCCGCAGGGGTTCCTCTGCTGCCGCCATATCGATCAGCACGAGCTTGCCGCCCGGCTTCAAAACGCGCACCATCTCGGCAAACGGCGTCTCGATATCCGGGAAATGATGGAACGCCAGTCTGGAAAAAACGATCTCGAAGCTGCTGTCCAAAAACGGCAGTTCAGCGGCGTCGCCGAGTACAAAATGGATGTTGCCGATCTGTTCCCCTTCCGCCGCAGTCCTACCGACGGCCAACATTGCAGGCGTCATATCCAGACAGGTCTCACTGCCTGCATACGGCGCAATCGCGCGCCCGCAGGCGCAGGTTCCGGCGGCGACTTCCAAAACGGCATCCGTTTTCCAGGGGGCAATTTTGGAAACCGCATCCGCCAGATACGTTTTTTGGGAGAAGTTCATGCGTTCGCTCTCAAAACCGCCTGCCTGCTGGGTAAAGGCTCTGCGGATTTCAGCTTGATTGGAGGATCTCATATCACAGCGCCGTGCCTTTCTTCGGCAGGAACAACCGGCTCATATCAGCCCGCTCCAACGCCAGGAGTCCAGTTTTCTTGTCGAGGCCGCCGGCATACCCCGTCAGGCTCCCATTTGTCCCCACCACGCGGTGGCATGGGATAATGATTGAAATCTCATTGTGTCCGACGGCGCCGCCGACCGCCTGCGCGGACATCCGCGCCAGTCCCATCTTTTTGGCAAGCTGTTTCGCAATCTCACCGTATGTGACAGTCGCGCCGTATGGAATCTGCAAAAGGATTTCCCAGACCGCCCGTCGGAACGGCGAGCCGATTGGATGCAGCGGCGGCGTGAAATCGGGTTCTTTTCCGCTGAAATAACAATCCAGCCAGCGCACAGCCGCCGATAGAATCGGCGTCTCCGCCGCAGCGTGTTCTGCGGGCAGGTTGTCTGCGTAATACTTTTCTCCGTCGAACCAGAGCCCGGTCAGACCGGTCTCGTCTGCCGCCAGCAGGATGCCGCCGAGCGGGGATGCATACTGTTTTGTAAAAACCATTGGACACCTCAAATTGCATGATTGGCCTTCACGGATGCCGCTTTTTGTGCGCGGCGTTCCGTTTACGGCAGGCAAACCGGCTCAAGCTGTTTCGCCGGCAGCTTTTTATAGCTGATCGTAAAGCATACGATTTCCGCGGCAGCCGTGATGGTCCATGAAAAAATATACAGCAGATATAGAGACGGAATGGTATGGAAATGGGCGAACACGGTATAGATCCACGCCACGCGGAATACGCAGGAGCCCATAATCACAATGACCGTTGGCGCGAGGCTCTTACCGATGCCGCGGCAGGCCGCAATGGTGCAGTCCATGAAGGCGCTGACGGCATAGGAGAAGCTCATGATCCGCGTACGCAGCAGCCCGGCTTCAATGACCGCTTCTTCGTTGGCAAACAGCGATAAAAATGTCCTGCCGAACAGGAACAACGCGCCGCCGAGCAGGGCGCCTGCCGCAAAAGAGTATGCGACGCCAATGAAGTAGCTTTTCAGCACGCGGTCCCGTTTTCCGGCGCCTCGATTCTGCCCCATGAAGGTGGCGCAGGCGGTATAAAATGCCGCCATGACGTTGTAGATGACCGCGTCGGCATTGGCTGCGGCGGAATTGCCCTCGACCATGACGGAATCAAAGGAGTTGACGGCGCCCTGTATAAAGAGGTTGGCAACGGCAAAAATAGCATTCTGGAAGCCCGCCGGAATTCCGAGCCCCAGGATGCGGTTTCCCTCATGCCTGTCAAGTCCGGTCTTCAGATCGCGGAGATGAAACGTGCAGTCGTCGCCCTGATGCGCCATATGAATCAGGATGAGTACGGCGGACACATACTGCGTGATGATGCTGGCAAGCGCAACACCGTCTTCCGCCATGCCGCAGATGATGACAAAGAACAGGTTGAAAAGCACGTTCAGAATCCCGGCAATCATCAGGTATGCAAGCGGGCGTTTCGTGTCGCCGTTTGCGCTGAGCACGCCGTTGCCGAAGTTGAACACCGCGAGTGCCGGCATGCCGAGCGCATAGATCCGGAAATAAAGCACGGCGCCCTCAATCAAATCGTCTTTTGTGCCGAGCAGTTCCAGCATGAACCGCGCAGACAGCAGGCAGAGCACCATGATGATGCACCCGGCTGCAAGGCAGATGACAAACGAGGTGCGGATGGAAGCGGATACGCGCGCCTTGTCCCGCGCGCCGAGATGCTGCGCCGCTTGGACGTTGACGGCGCTCCCCATGCCGATGAGAAACCCCGTGAACAGCGACACCAGAATCGTGGTCGATCCGACCGCGCCCAAGGCCTCCGCGCTGGAAAACTTGCCGACGACCGCCACATCTGCCATGTTGAACAGCACCTGCAAAAGCTGCGACAGCATCAGCGGAACGCTGAACAGAAGCATATTTTTCCAGAGAGAGCCGTGTGTGAATTGAATTGCACCCCGCGCGCCGCTGATATTGGAAGACTGGCCCGTCATATGGAATAACCCTCCGAAGTCTGAAATCCTGCATATTTGCGGATCTGATCCGCCGTCGTATATAGCGTCTTATTGTAGCACAGCGGATGTTGATTTTCAATAGGAAGAGCTGACAATTCTTCCGGCACACAGGGGCCGCTCCGCCCAGCAGAAATCATACAGGATACAAAAAGAATCTTTGTGCAGACGCATTGATGAGGGGGATGATCATGATCACCGCTCCTTTTTCCGGAATGCCGTTCCTGCCGCATCTATGACAGCATCCCATTTTTGCTTTTTCAAGCTGTTTTGCGCGCCGATCGCGGCTGAATCATGCTGTTTCAGGCTGTCATCCATAGAAAAAACGCAGACGGGCTGCACGTTGAAAAAATGGCGGAAGCAAACTGCCTCCGCCGCGATTCGGATAAACCCTGATTGCATTCGGTGCATTCGGTTTTCCGCCGCCTGTGCAGCCTCCTAGAAACGGAGCCCGCTGAAAGTGGACGCCGTCATGACAAAAGGAAAAGCCGATGGAACGGATTTTCGTTCCATCGGCTCAGCATATATCGTGTGCCGTAAAAGAGGTACCGTGCAGTGTTGCTTATGGCATCGGCGCCACGACTGCACCTTCAGATATCCCATTGATACGTTTTCAAATCGACATGATCGGCATCCTTCAAAACGACGCCCTCCTGCCTCAGCAGCTCCGCCTGCTCTGTCCAGTCAGGGACCAGCCTGCCCGCGTGATTCACAACGCGATGACAAGGATACTGCCCGTAATGGCTTGCACGGCTGAGCACCGTCCCCACCAGTCGCGCGTTCCGTTCCCTGCCGATCAGCCGGGCAATTTGGCCGTAGGTCGCCACACGCCCCTCCGGTATCTCCGCCACGACCGAGAGAATCTCATAGATCAGCCGTTCATCGGATAAACGCTCCATCGTCTCCCACCTCATACCAATACAGAATTCCATCAAATAGCATACCATTAAATGGCATATCACTAAATAGCATATCATAAAGAAGGCAAATCATCAAGTGTTTTTCCGGCGTGCATCGAGGAAAATGCCAAATAGGCTTTTGTTGCAAAAAGACTTGAAGCAGCCCCAAAAAGCCAGAAGCAATTTGAATTGATTCAAAGCAAAAAAGCTTCCGTTTTTATTCGTAAGGTTGAATCTGAGAACGGCATTGTTATGCCCTTTACTTATGTCGGTGAAGGCATTATGCGGAACCCCAGAAAAACAGACAACACGAAAGGAACGCTGCTGTTTGACATTCATATGGATAACGAGCTTCCGGACTATTTGCAGTATGATTTTGGACTGACAAATGAGTAGGCTGCGCGGCTTTGTGTGATCCACCTGTGTTTCTCACGCACTGCTTCAGCATCCATACCTGCAATATCACGCTTTACTCGCCAGATATTGGCGAATGCGAAGACACACCCAAAGCCGCGGCCTTTGATTACGGGATTGCTCCGATCGCTGGAACAATGCAGCTTCTCCAAGCGTATCAGGTGCGGCAAGAAGCAGCACAGTTACATTTTAGACCGTATGATCAGGTTCCAGCCTTTTGTTCACTCAAACCGATGGAAAAACCATGCACCCAGACAGTGTAACAGATTGGCCGGCAAAATCCGGCTCACATCAAAAAGCACGAAAAACAGCCGTTTTCAAACTGAAAACGGCTGTTTTATGGTTGCGGGGGCGGGATTTGAACCACACGACCTCCGGGTTATGAGCCCGACGAGCTACCAGACTGCTCTACCCCGCGATATGAAATTCGCATCGCTCTCACAATGCTTATTTATTATACACCATCCGATTTGATTTGTCAACCCCCCTGCGGCAAAAAATTTGCGCCGGCCGCCGGCTCGAAAACAGCCGAACGCAGAAATTCAGGCGTCACGGGATAAAAATGTGGTTTTTGACTTGACAAACAACGCGTTTTGCGATATAATTTCTTTTGTGCAGTCTCTGCGGAGAATGCTTCCCTAACAAACGGGTCAGGTTCCCCCTGACCAAGAAGGATTCTTACATGGTCGTCAATCTGAAAGCGCTTTTAGATGGCAGAGTCGGTGAACTCCGCTTTGAAGAAACCGAAGATCTGTCGGACTTTGAGCTGTATGGCGTCCGGCCGTTTCAATCCGGCCTGACAATCTGCGGCGTCATCCAGAAGCGTTCCGGGCTGATCACCTTACAGCTGACGCTGTCGGCGGTTCTGAACACGCTGTGCGCCAGCTGCGGCAAGCCGATTCAGGCGCCTTTTGAGGTTTCCGCCGAATACATGCTTGCAAAAACCATGTATGAAGACAACGACGAGATTCTTCTCTACGCAGACGATCAGCTCCAGCTGGACGATGTG
This sequence comes from uncultured Eubacteriales bacterium, assembly GCA_905205975.1. Lineage (GTDB taxonomy): Bacteria > Bacillota > Clostridia > Oscillospirales > QAMX01 > QAMX01. The sequence continues at coordinate 11,246 of CAJLFQ010000041.1, forward strand.
GTGCGCGACCTTGTCACCTTAAACATGGACATGCGCCCGCTCTGTTCGCCGGACTGCAAAGGGATCTGCTATCGCTGCGGCGCCAACCTGAACGACGGGCCATGCCGTTGCGAAACACAGGAAGGCTGCTGAACTGAACCGCGAAAAGATGCCCGTGCAAATCAAACGGGCTTTACACAAATAGGAGGTGTAACTCAAATGGCGGAACCGAAAAGAAAACACTCCAAGGCTAGACGTGACACGCGCCGGAATTCTCACTGGAAGATGTCGCTGCCGTCGATCATCAAGTGCCCGCAGTGCGGCGCGGCACGGCTCCCGCACAGAATGTGCAAGGAATGCGGCTACTACAACGGCCGTGAAGTCGTCAAGGTCGAGGACAAATAACTCGTTTTCGGCGAGTTGATAAGACAAACATTTTGGGGCGGTAATTTTTATGCGCCCCTATTTGTCTTATCCGGATTTAGAAAGTCGAACAGGAGGAACCGGCGCATATGGCGTCCAAAATCATCTCGGTGGACAAGCACAGCCCTGCTGAACGCGCCGGCATTCAGCCCGGTGAGACGCTGCTCCGCATCAACGGGAACGAAATCCACGATGTGCTGGACTACCGTTTCTATGCCGCCGACCCGGTTTTAACGCTGGATTTGCAGGAGCCGGATGGAACCGATCGGTCTGTCCGCATCGTCAACCGCAGCTACCGGCCGCTCGGCCTCAATTTTGAGACCTATCTCATGGACAAGCAGGCGCGCTGTCATAACAAATGCGTCTTCTGCTTCATCGACCAGCTGCCCGGCGGCATGCGCGACAGCCTTTATTTTAAGGATGACGACATGCGTATGTCTTTCCTCATGGGCAACTACGTCACGCTGACGAATTTGACCACCGAGGACTTTGCAAAAATCAAGCAGATGCGCATCAGCCCGATCAACGTCTCCGTCCACGCAACAGACCCGGACGTCCGGCGGAAGATGTGCGGCAACCGCTTCGCAGGCGACTGCTATAAAATCATGCACGACCTTGCAGCGTCCGGCATTACCATGAACGCGCAGATTGTCGTCTGCCCGGATCTGAATGACGGCGCCGTTTTGGACCGCAGCCTGCACGACTTGATCCTCCTCTACCCGTATGTGCAGTCGATCTCAGTCGTTCCCGTCGGGCTGACGAAATACCGGGAGGGGCTGTACCCGCTCCGGCCGGTCACAAAGGAAGACGCCTGCAAAATTCTCGACATCTGCGATGCGCACGCTGCCGCCGCGCTGAAACAGCACGGTTCCCGCGTCGTTTTCGCCGCCGATGAACTCTACATCAAAGCGCAGCGCCCGCTGCCGCCGTATGACGCATACGAGGATTTTACGCAGCTTGAAAACGGTGTCGGCATGCTGACCAGCCTCATCACCGAATTTGACGAGGCGCTGGCCGAGGAAACAGAGACCTGTTCGCCGCGGCCCTTCTCCATTGCAACCGGCACCGCCGCGGCGCCTTTTTTGAAAGGGCTGGCCGAGAAATTCTGCGCACGGTATCCGTGCGACTGCCATGTATACGCCATCCGGAACGATTTCTTCGGCGAACAGATCACCGTTGCCGGGCTGGTCACCGGCCAGGATCTGATCGCACAGCTCCGCGGGAAGCCGCTGGGCGAACGGCTCCTCATCTCGCAGACCATGCTCCGCTATGACCATGCCGTCTTTCTGGACGATTTGACGCCCGCCGATGTGGAGCGTGAACTTCATGTCAAGCTGGTGCCCGTTCCGAACGACGGCGCCGCCTTGCTGGAAGCCATGCGCGGCTGCTGACTGCCGGAGAGGCACCCGAACACGCCCGTTTTTTAGTTTTTTTCTTAGAAAGGCTCAGCTGGACAGACTATGCAAAAGCCCATCATTGCCATCGTCGGCCGTCCGAACGTCGGAAAGTCGATGCTGTTCAATAAATTGACCGGATCCCGCAGCTCCATCGTCGAGGATACGCCGGGCGTCACACGCGACCGGCTCTACGGCGACGGTGAATGGCGGGGCCGTTCCTTCAAGGTTGTCGATACCGGCGGCATTGAGCCGCGTGCCGACAGCGAAATTCTGCAATTCATGCGTTTGCAGGCGGAAATCGCCATTGAAAACGCAGACGTCGTTATTTTTGTCACAGATCTGCTGACCGGCGTGACCGCCTCTGATACGGAGGTCGCCGCGATGCTCCAGCGCTCTGGACGTCCGGTCGTCCTCTGCGTCAACAAAGTCGATAAGCTCGGCGCTCCGCCGCCGGAGCTGTACGAGTTCTATAATCTCGGGCTGGGCGATCCGATGCCGGTCTCCTCGCTGCACGGCCACGGGACGGGCGATCTGCTCGACGCCTGCTTTGAACACTTCCCGCCGGATTCCGGCGAAGAAGAGGACAGCAGCTTTGTCCGCGTCGCCATTGTCGGCCGCCCGAACGTCGGCAAATCCAGCCTCGTCAACACCGTCCTCGGCGAAAACCGCGTCATCGTCAGCAACGTGGCCGGCACAACGCGCGACAGTGTGGATGCTTTCTTTGAAAACCAATTCGGCAAGTTCTGCTTCATCGATACGGCAGGCATTCGTCGGAAGGCAAAAGTTGACGACGTGATCGAAAAATACAGCGTTCTGCGCGCCATGATGGCCATTGACCGCGCTGACGTCTGCGTCATCATGCTCGATGCGGCGGACGGCGTCACGGAGCAGGATGCCCGCATTGCCGGTATGGTGCATGACCGCGGCAAGGCTTCGGTCATCGCCGTCAACAAATGGGACGCCGTTGACAAGGAAACCGGCACCATGGAAAAACTGCGCGACAAAGTCCGCACCGATCTCTCCTATATGACGTATGCACCGATCGTGTTCATCTCCGCGAAGAACGGTTCCCGCCTGCCGACGCTGTTTGAAAACATCCTGCGTGCCAACGAAGAGACGCAGCGCCGCGTTCCGACCGGTCTGCTCAACGATATGCTCAACGATGCAACGGCCAGAGTGCAGCCGCCGACGGATCGCGGCAAGCGCCTGAAGATCTACTATATGACGCAGGTCTCCACCCGCCCGCCTGCATTTGTCCTCTTCTGCAACGACCGTGAGCTCTTCCACTTCTCCTACCTCCGCTATATCGAAAACCGTCTGCGCGACGTGTTTGGCTTTGCGGGCACACCGATCAAAATGATCGTGCGCGAAAAAACAGACAACGACGAACTTCACGTCTGATTTTGTCTTTTGAAGGGGTTTTCTCATCATGAATCCGATCGTAAGCGTTTCGACGTGGTTCGTCAATCTGAATGCATGGTTTCAGCTGCCGCTGATTGCGGTCATCTCCTATCTGCTGGGCAGCATCAACACGTCGATCATCGTCTCCAAGGTTGCGCTGAAAAAGGACATCCGCGACTACGGCAGCGGCAACGCCGGGTTTACCAACGCGGTCCGCTCCATGGGCTGGAAGCGCGGGCTGATCGTTCTGTTCGGCGATGTCGGCAAATGCGCTGCTGCGATTCTGCTTGGGCAGCTCATTTACAGCGGCAACATGAGCTTCGACGGCGGTGCAGGCGGACGGCTTCTGGCCGGGGCTTTCGTCTTTCTGGGGCACATCTACCCGCTCTACTTCGGCTTTCGCGGCGGCAAGGGCGTCTTGACGCTCGGCACGACGATGGCCATGTATGACTGGCGCATCTTCCTGATTGCGTTCGGCGTGTTCTTGATCATCTCCATCTGCACGCGCTACGTCTCGCTGGGCTCCATCTGCGGCTCGCTGACGCTGCCGGTCATGGTCTATCTGTTCTCGCAGACGTCGATGACCGATCTGCACATGTCGCTCGGCTATACGTTTGTCGCGGCATTCATGTCTGGGCTGGTCATTTTCAAGCACCGGAGCAACATCAAACGCCTGATCCACGGCACAGAGTCGAAATTCTCGTTCAAGGGCAAGGCGCTGATGGAAAAAGCCGATACGCAGCTTTGAGCCGCACAGACTCAGCAAAAATCAGTGCGGGTTCGACCCCCGCCACCTTGAATTCCACATAAGCACGGTTATTCGGATGAACAAGCATCTGATGAGCCGTGCTTTTTTCATCCCTCCGCAGCGCGCCCCGCCAAATGCGTTTTTCGGCAGACGGATTGTTTTTTTGCAGAAAAGTCCGTTTTTCGCTTGACAAAACCGGGGGGTGTTATAATAAAAGTCAATTCAACTTTTTCAGCACCGGCCGGTATTTTGGGAAGCCGCCAGATTGGATGCGGTGCATTTTCACCCCGCCATTATGAAAGGAGCGATCCATGAACACCTGCAGCGTGAAACCCCGTCGGAAACAAAATCGATTGAACAGCATTTTGAAACATCACAAAGGCAGGATTGCGCTCTGCATTTTGCTGGCTGTGACCGGCAGTCTGATGAGCGCAGGCATCCGAACCGCCGTCGGCGACGCAGTGGACCGCTTCCGTCAGGGTGAAGCGGCCTTTGGCATCTTTTACGGCGCTGTACCTGCTGAGCGCCGCCGGGCTGGGGCGCTGCCGCCGGATGCTGTCCGCCGCCGTCTCCATCGATCTGGACGCGTCCATCGAGCAGCGCACCCTGAGCCTCGGCATGAATGAAGCGCGGGCCGTCACATCCGGCGCGCTGACGACGCTCATCACGCAGGACAAGCGCCTTGTCAACGGCGCTGTCGAACGCGTTTTGATGCGGATGCTGCCGGACTGCTGCCTTTGGGCGGCCGGCGTCGCCGCAATCGGCCGAATTTCGCTTTGGCTGGCGGCTGCCGCCGTCCTGATCTCCGTGCTGACGGTGCTCTGGTTTGCCGTTTGGAGCAAATCGCTGCAGGTCCGGCAGGACAGCTATTTGAAAGCACTCGAAGCGCTGAACAATCTGCACACCGCCAGCCTCGAAACACTGGAAACCTGCAAGGCATGGCACGATGAGGCGCGCGCTGAACTGCAGAGCGATGAACAGACCCGGTACATTCTGCGTGCTTCCAGCCGAATCCACCGCATGGAATGTCTGATTTCCATCCCCTCCACGGCATGTGCGTTTTTCATCCTGCTCGGCATCGTTTTTTCAGCCGGGCTGCTGTGCGTCAAGGGGCAGATCACGACCGGTCAGGCGCTTGCCGCCGTCCTGCTCGTCGATACCGTCTGCAACCCGGCGATGTCGATGGACAACTCCATCCGCGCCTTCCGGCGCGCAGGCCTCCTGGCGCAGGATTGCGGCGTTTCTTGAACCGCCAGAACCGGAATCGGCCGGTCATGCGCTGACGCTTCAGGCGCAGCCGGGCATTTGTGTTGAAGACGTCTCCTTTGCCTGCGACGCGGAGAAGCCCATTCTGCGCCGTTTTACGCGGACGTTCGTGCCGGGGCGCCCGTACTGCATCTTCGGCGCCAACGGCAGCGGGAAATCCACCCTGTTTTACCTGATTGCCGGCGTTCTGACGCCGCAGGGCGGGCAGATTGCCGTCGGCGCCCCTTCGGACGGTCATCCTGCCATGGCCTCTGCGCGCATGACCTCTGCGCGTTCCAAACCACCATTCGCGAAAACATCTGCGGAGATCTCCCCTGCGACGAGGAACGCCTGCACCGGATCGCCCGCGCCGTGGATCTCCATGACGAAATCCTGCAGACGCCCGGCGGCTATGACACCGTGCTGGGTGAAAACGGCGAACCGCTCTCCCGCGGGCAGCGCCAGCGGCTGAGCATCTGCCGGACGCTGTATCAGGATGCGGACATCCTGCTCTTCGACGAACCGACGTCGGCGCTGGATGAAGCGCACACCCGGCGGTTTTTCGCCTATTTGCAGACCGCCGCCCAAACGAAAACGATTCTTCTCATCACACACGATGCCGCCGGTTCCTTCGGCTTTGAAACCGTTGCGATGGAGGTGCCCATATGAAACAGGATCTTGCACGTTTGTGGAAACTCTACTGCACGGTCGGACGGCTGCTGCCCGGATATTTTCTGACCGGTACAGCCGTCGCCTGCCGCAACTATTTCATCACGCTGCTCAACGTCTATCTGGGCGCAAATGTCGCGACGCAATGCGCCGCGGGCAACCTTTCCGGGCTTGGGCAGGCGCTGCTGCGGTTTGCGCTGTTTCTGGCGCTGTTCCTGCTCTTTGACGCGTCGGCGTCATACGGCTACGCGCAGACGCTGGACAGAATCCGCTATGCCCTGCGCAGCCGCATCTACAAAAACATCCTCTATGCGCCGCTCCCGGCTATTGAAGCCGTCGGTCAGCGTTTGGAAACGCTCGCCTGCGCATCTCTTCGCCAGACCGTCACGTATGTGACGCAGGAGAGCGCGCTGACGTCGGAAAGCATCCGCGCCAATCTGACCGTCGGACAGCCGCTCGATGAACCCGCTCTCTCCGCGCTGCTGCAGGGCGTCCGCGCAGACAGCTGGATCCAGACGCTGCCGCAGAAGTTTGAGACCAGCGTCCGTGAATTATCCGGCGGTCAGCGGCAGGCGGTTGCGCTCGCCCGCGCTCTGGCGCGGAATACGCCGGTCTATCTGTTCGACGAGGTGTTCGCCGGCATCGACCAGCAGCGGACCGCCGCCATCATGACATGGCTGAAGACCGCTTATTCAGACCGGCTCTTCCTGATCATCACGCACGACCCGTCCGTCATGGCGGCCTGTGATTATCGGATCGACGTCGGCACCTAAGCGCGTCTGGTGCGTCTCATTTTCTTTGCTTTGGCAGGCTGTCTAAGCGATAGGCAAACCCGCGCAAGTCCTGCTCATTTGCGTTCCTGTGAATTGTTCGATGAAATACCGGCTGTATCCGCGTGAAACCCCTTGACAAACGGGCGATTTTCGCGTATAATGGATATATGTTTTCTCACACGCCGGTGTGATGGAATTGGCAGACGTGCTGGACTCAAAATCCACAACGCCGTTTCATACCACCTTGGCGTAAACCCTTGATTTTACAAGGCTTTTTGAAAACTGAATATGCAATTTGGTTTTAATGTCCCTCCATGATGTCCCTCCGTTTTCACGGATGGGGCATCGGGAGATGACTTAAAATAATAGATGCCGGTGTGTTGGAATTGGCAGACGAGGCGGACTCAAAATCCGTTGGGCTAATAACCCGTGCGGGTTCGACCCCCGCCACCGGCACCACACCTTGAAGGCTCGTAAACCCTTGATACGACTGGGTTTGCGGGCTTTTCTTTATGCTTTGAGCTCTTATGTACTGCCCCTTCCGTATCATCAGATTTGCCGTTTGCAGGCTGATTTCAGGAGGGACATTGGAGGGACATAAGGCATCATGCGGAGGGATATACGCCCAAAATCGCATTGGCAGACGCAATCTTCGAGTTGAAATTCAAGTGCGTGTAAATGTTTGAGGTGGTCGAAATGTCGCTGTGCCCCAACCATTCCTGAATTTCTTTCAGGCTGACACCGTTTGCATACAACAGACTTGCGCAGCTATGCCCTTACGGTATAATTACGACAAACCGGAAAAGCCCCGTATATC
>CAJLFQ010000042.1 GCA_905205975.1 uncultured Eubacteriales bacterium
AACGAAGATCTAAAGCATGACCTGGTTCTTGTCTGTTATTTCTACGTTCTTCAGAATCATGGTTATGTCCTCCTGCGTCTTCAAATACCGTAGTATTATATCATATTTCACTGAAAAAGCCAACTGCTTTTTGGAACAAAAAACTTCTTTTTCCGCGTTTTTTTCCGTTCAACACGTTTGTTGTTCCGGAAAGGACGTCAATCAATCCGCATGGGACGGAAATTGAGACGGTCCGCGGAGATACATGTGTATGTAATGCCGCCCTGCGTACCTTCTTTTGCATAGCGCAGAGAGCGGCCATGCAGATGTCCGTAGTAGCAGCGGCGAACACCGTATGCATGCAAAATCTCCAAAATCTCCGTGCAGGAAAAGTTTTGGAAGATCGGCGGATAATGCAGCACCGCAACCAACTCTTCGGCGCCGGTTTTCTTTCCTTCTTCAAGGGAAGCCTGCAATCGAATCAGCTCCCGACGGTATACTTTTCCGCCTTCGCTGACGCCGGTTCCTTCGTTTTCCAAGAACCAGCCGCGTGTGCCGCAATATGCAATGCCGTTCAGTTCCACCGCGGCATTGTGCAGAAAATCAATGGTGGTGAGGCCGTGCTCCGTCAGGAAGCGGCGCATCCCCGTGACAGTCGTCCAGAAATAATCGTGATTTCCTTTCAGGAGCAGTTTTTTGCCGGGCAGCGCTTCAATGAACTGAAAGTCCAGCAGCGCTTCATCCAGCGACATCCCCCACGAGGTGTCGCCGGCCAGCAGCACTGTATCGTCCGGCGAGATCAGTTCCAGCCAGGCGGTCCGGATTTTTTCGACGTAGCCATTCCAAACGCCGCCGAACAGGTCCATTGGTTTATTCACCGCAAGGGAAAGATGCAGATCCCCCATGACAAAAACTGACAACCCACATCCTCCTTTCGGTCAGCCGATCAGCCACGCAGACACTTTGTTCAGCATGCCTGCCTTGCCCACGCAATCGGTAAAACGCACCGGCTTGCCTGCGAGCGCACGGATCGGTTCGGGAACAGAGATGCCCGTCAGCTCCGACAGACGATCCGCCGCGTTGGCGTGATCCGCACAAGGCTCCCCTGTCAGTGCGTGCAGCACGTCCGGAGCAAATTTGAACGGGCTGGCCGTTGACGCTACGACCGTCGGCGTCTGATCGCCGGTCTTTTGGCGGTAATCGTCCAGAACCGACAGCGCAACCGCCGTATGCGTGTCTGGCAGATACCGGAACGTCTGATAATAGCGGCGGATGCAGTCCAGCGTCGCCTGATCGTCGCACCACCCGGCGCTGAAAACGTCCGTCAGACGTTTTGCCAGCAAATCCGGCACTTTGTAGCTGCCGTTTGCCGCGAGCGACTGCATCATTTCGTTGACGGCTTCGCCGTTATGCTCCGACAACTCGAACAGCAGACGTTCCACATTGCTGGACACCAGAATGTCCATCGATGGCGACGCCGTCGTGAAAAACGGACGCCGGGCATTATAGCAGCCGGTTTGCAGGAACTCCGTCAGAACGTTGTTGGCATTGGACGCACAGATCAGACGCGCAACCGGCAGACCCATGCGTTTGGCCAGATAAGCAGCCAAAATGTTGCCGAAGTTGCCGGTCGGCACGCAGATGTTGATTTTTTCGCCGTCCGCGATTGCGCCCTGATTCAGCAGGTCGCAGTAAGCGGAGACATAATACACAATCTGCGGAACAAGGCGCCCCCAGTTGATGGAATTGGCGCTGGAAAGCCGAATGCCTTTTTCGGCAAGGCGGTGCGCAAACGCTGCATCTGCGAAAATGCGTTTGACGCCTGTCTGCGCATCGTCAAAGTTGCCCTGAACCGCGCAGACCGCGACGTTTTGACCGGTCTGTGTGACCATCTGAAGCTTTTGGATTTCGCTGACGCCGTTTTCCGGGTAAAAAACCATGATGCGCGTTCCGTCAACATCGGCAAAGCCCTCCAGTGCGGCCTTGCCCGTGTCGCCGGATGTGGCAACCAGAATGGTGATTTCGTCAGACACGCCGCATTTTTTGATGGACGCCGTCAGCAGGTACGGCAGAATTTGCAGCGCCATGTCTTTGAAGGCACAGGTTGGGCCATGAAACAGCTCCAGAATGTAGGTGTAATCGCCGCATGGCACAACCGGCGCAACCGCACGCGTATCAAAGCGGTGATAAGCCTTTCCCGTGTAAGCTGACAATTCTTCCGGCGTAAAATCCGTGAGGAAGCTGCCAAGCAGCCACGCCGCACGTTCCTCATAGGATTTCGTGCGAAGATAGGTGATGTGGCTCTTATGAATGCCCGGAATGGAAGCCGGCGTATACAATCCGCCGTCCGGCGCAATGCCCGACAAAATCGCCGCCGAAGATTCGACGCGCTTTGAAGAGCACCTTGTGCTGATATAATCCATTGGTTTGTTCTCCTTCGGGGTGATTCTCCGTTTTGATCGGAGCCTCTGGATTGTGCTGCGTCAGCGAGGGAGCGTCCGACGCAGAAAGTGGTACAGATTGTCAAAGAAGAGGCGGTTGACCGTTTCTTCCGGATAATTCCGCTGCAAAAGCGCTTCTGCAAGCACATATGCCGCAGGCGATGTTTGGATTTCGTCCGGCAGGTACGCGCAGCCGTCAAAATCGCAGCCGAGCGCCAGCGCGGATTCCGCACGGTCGTCCATCGCGCGGAAATACTCGATGTGGCGGACAGCATCTTCGACTTTGGCCTGTGTGCCGCCTGTCAGAAAGCGGGTGTACAGGTTAATCCCGCAGATGCCGCCGGCATCCAAAAGCTGACGGAACAGATCATCTGTCAGGTTTCTGGGGTGTCCGCACAGTGTGCGCGCGTTGGAATGGCTCGCTATCACGCGGCCGGGATATGCAGCCAGCAGCTCTGCCGCACTGCGGTCAGAGAGGTGGGAGATATCCAGAATCATGCCGAGTTCAACTGCCTTGGCGGCAAAAGAACGGCCGCGTCCTGTCAGGCCAAGTGCAGACTCCTCAACATTCGTCCCGGCCAAGCCGTTGAACCGGTTATGCGTCAGCCCAATGAGGCGGACGCCCGTTTCGTATGCGTGATGGAGCCGGCATTCATCGCATCCAACCACATCGGCGCCTTCAATGGACAGAATCGCCGCAATCTGCTTATTTTGCAGGGCTTGCTCCATCGCTTCACCGGTGCGGCACAAAACCGCCCCCGGCATGGCAGAGAGTTTGGAGACCGCCTGCTGAAAAAAGGAATCGTCCGCCTGCATCACGCCGTCGGCGCAGACCGCAAATATCTGACCCCGCCGGGCAAACCGCTCTTCCGACAGATGAACCTGATGGTAGTGATCGCCGGTTGTCAGTGTGTCGCAGTGGGCGTCAAAATAGGATAAATTCATCAAAATGAATCACTCTTCTCTGCATGGTTTGGCTTATGAATCAAATTCCGCCACATTTTCCAGATAATGGAAGGCTTTTGGCGGCTGCGTCAGCTGTTCCGGGGCAAAAACCTCGGCGACATCAAATCTCGCCGGGAGCGTGCAATTCGTTTCAGCCAGGTAAGCCAGTGCTGCCAGCCGCATTCTCGCCAGTTTTTTGGGTGTAACCGCTTCTCTTGGCTGTGAAAACGCCGTGCTGCGGCGCGTTTTGACTTCGACAAAAACGAGCATACCATGCCCTTCGGCAATGAGATCGATTTCGCCCTGGCGGGTTCGGTAATTGGCCGCCCGGATCACATATCCTTTTTGGCGCAGAAACGCAGCCGTCTGCGCTTCGCCCCATGCGCCCAGCAGCCGGCTGTCCTGTTTCATATCATGCCTCCCGTTTGGCATCCGTGTGCTTTTTCAAAAAAGAAAGCCGATGTACCGGCAGCGGGCCAAACTGGTCGATTGCTGCATAATGTTGTGCGGTTCCATACCCCTTATGCTGTTCAAAGCCATACATGGGGTACTGCTCTGCGAGCAGGCGCATCGAACGGTCACGCGAGACTTTTGCCAGCACCGATGCCGCAGCGATGGAAGCACTTTTGGCGTCGCCGCCGACCACGCATTGGACAGGCAGATCAAACCCGCGCGCCGTGTTGCCGTCAATCAAAGCGAGGTCCGGATGAACCGGTTGCCCTGACAAATCTTTCAGGGCTGCAATCGCACGTTTCATGGCCAGCATGGCCGCGTTTAAAATGTTGATTTGTTCGATTTCTTCAACTGTCGCTTCGCCGATGCCATAGGCACACGCCGATGCGCAAATGACGTCAAACAGCTGTTCCCGGCGCTTCTCGGTGATCTTTTTGGAATCGTTCAGGTAAGGAATATCGAGACCATCCGGCAGAATCACGGCCGCAGCGAATACGCTGCCCGCGAGCGGCCCCCGCCCTGCCTCATCCACACCGGCCAGCAGTGCTGCACCTTGCGCACGGATGGCTGCGTCAAAGCGGCTCAGCTCCGGATGAATGATCTCACGCATGATCTTCAGGCGCCCCTTCCGCATCCGGCTCTTCTTCCGGCTGTTGGTATTCAAATCCAACCGGCTCCAGAGTCAGCCTGCCGAATTTACCTGCACGGTATTCATCCAGAAGGATTTTTGCGCCGCGTTCTTCGTCCACGACGCCGCCCCGCAGCAGAAAGCCGCGTTTTTTGGCAAACAGCTCCACCAGCTGCAATCCGGTTTCTGCGGATTCAGCGGCAGAACCGCACTTTTCCGTCAAGATGTTGGGGCGCAGTGCACGCAGTTCAAAGGCCAGCTCAGACGCCAGCGCCGTGGTATCCAGAATCTCATCGCGAACAGCGCCAGTCGCGGCAAGGTGCATGCCGGCCTGCGGCGGGGTCAGCTTCGGCCACAGGATGCCCGGCGTATCGAGCAGATCGATCCCGTCCCGCAGGCGGATCCATGTATTTGCGCGGGTAACGCCCGGGCGATCCTCCGCACGCGCTGTCTTTTTGCCGGACAGGCGATTGATAAAGGAAGATTTTCCGACGTTCGGAATGCCGACCACCATCAGTTTGATGGAGATTGCGCCCAAGCCGCGTTTTTCCCGGCGCACCAGCTTTTCCTGCAGCGCCGTCTGGACTTCTGTGCGCAGACGGTCACACCCTTCGCCGCTTTTGGAGTTGCACGCGATTGCCGCAATCCCCTGTTCGCGGAAATGGGCAATCCAGCGTTTGGTCTGCACCGGGTCGGCCAGATCCGATTTTGTGAGAATGACAATCCGCGGCCGGCGGGCCAGCAGTGTGTCCAGTGTTGGGTTCCGACCGGAAACAGGAATCCGCGCATCGACCAGCTCCGCCGCGGCGTCCACTTTGGCGATCAGTTCAGAAAGCTCGCGCACCGCTTTGGCCATATGGCCAGGGTACCATTGGATGTTCATAGAGAAACCGTTCTTTCAAAAAGTCAATACACGCTGCCGATGGCGTTCAGCGGGAAGACGCGGAACAGCACCTTGCCCAAAACCATACGTTCGTCGATCAGGCCGACTTCCGAGAAACGGCTGTCTGTCGAATGGTTGCGGTTGTCGCCCATGACAAAGAGATATCCCTCCGGCACATAAAGCGGGAAGGTCATATCGCCGGAACGTACCGTCGCTTCTGCAATATAGGATTCTTCCAGCAGGACACCGTCCACATAGACTGCGCCGGTATCGAAATGAATGTCGATCGTTTGGCCCGCTGTGGCGATCACACGTTTGACAATCGGTTCCGTACGGAATGATTTTTTTGTCACGACGACCACATCGCCCTGTTTCGGCGTGTAAAAGAGATTGGAAATGATTAATTTGTCGTTTTGGTGGAGCGTCGGCTTCATGGAATCGCCGATGACGCCCGTCATACGAATCAGAAGTGTAAAGAGAAGGACAATGGCAATCAGCGCGTATACAAGCGCGTCTGCCCAATCATACAGCATTGATGCCGGTTTTTCTGGTGTTTCGGCCTCCGGACGGCTGTTTTGGGTGTTCGGATCCGGATTTTGCATATACAAACCTCCTCTTTTTCAGGCTGCGGCGCCGGTTCCGCCCGGCAGACACAAATCCTGTTCCAGCGGCAAAATACGCCTTTTTTGAAAAAAAGAGGGGCTGATGTCAGCCCCCTTTTTCTTACAGCTTTTCTTTGATCTTCGCGGCTTTGCCGACTCTGCCGCGGAGGTAATAGAGCTTCGCTCTTCTGACTTTACCTTTGCGCACAACTTCGACCTTCGCGACGCTCGGGCAGTTGACTGGGAAAACCCTTTCGACGCCGACGCCGTAGGAAACGCGGCGAACCGTGAAAGATTCGTTGATGCCGCCATGCTTCTTGGCAATGACCGTGCCTTCGAAGATCTGAAGACGTTCTCTCGTGCCTTCTTTGACTTTGACGTAAACCTTAACGGTATCGCCGATGCCAAAGTTCAGCGCGTCTTCGCGGATGTACTTGTCTGTAAATTGCTTGAGAATATCCATTTCTCTCGACCCTTTCGTTCGACACATTCATACCCGGCATTTCAGGCCGACCGGCCACCGGCAGAGGAATGCTTTTTGACCGTGTGACTTCACACGCAAATTCTATGATATTATATCACACGTTCCATCGAAATGCAAGCGTTTCCGCGCGCTTTGCAAAAATTTTTACGCGTCCGATCAGGACATCCGGAAGTCGATCACCTGCGGCGGCTGGCATTCCCGTCGGACACGTTCTGCCAATTCCTCGGACTCCTCGATTCCCTCTTTGGCTGCCAGCTCCTTTTCGCGTGCACGGAACCAGAGGTCCGTTGTCAGCACTTCGCCCTCTTTGATATCCGGCACTTCGACGCCGGACAGCAGAATCGCTTCCCCATCGGCAATCCGGCCGGTTTCAATCAGGCACCTTGCCTGGAGCAGCCGCACGCGCGGGTGGTTCCGGACGGCAGGCGCTATCGCTTCCAGCGTTCGGAGGAAGTTTTCGTACTGTTTCTGCTCGATGCAGAGACCGCCGAATTCTATCGCCAGCGCCCACTCATCCGACCGCATACGGCAGGCTTCTGCGTATTGTGTCAAGGCGTGCAGCGGGTCGCCGTTCTGATAAGTCCACATCGCCAGCGCACGCGCCGACCATGCCGACGGCTGTACGCGCTGTGCGTTTTCCCATGCTGCTTTGGCTGCGGCGGAATCGCCCAGATAATTGCGCAAAATGCCCAGATGCAGCTATGCCGCCTCATTTTCCGGATGCGCGGTACAATATTTTTCCAGCAGATCGCGCCATTCCGGCTGAATCTGATAACTGGCCGCCGTGCCTTCCGCCGGACGGAACGGGAACATACCGTCCTCCAGCAGGGAAAGCCACGGGCGCTGTTCTTCGCTCAGGCTGCTTTCGTCAAAATGCAGCCAGGACGGCAGGCAGATGCCGCCCATTTTCTGCCGGCGCATATTTTCCAGTGCGCCCCAGCCGCTGCCGGTTTCCACCGGTTCTGCGCGCCGTTCGCTCATGGCGCGTGTGGCAAGCAGCTCCTGTTCCAGCCATTCGGCCGGCAGCGCCGCTTCCAAGGCCGAACCCGCTGCCGCAATGGCGTCATGCCATGCGCCGTGCGCCGCGTCTGCCGGCACATGAATCGGGCCAAAGGCTTCCATCCATTCATACCGGCCGTTTGCCGGCATATGCAGGTATTCCATTTGGCTGTGGCCCAAACCCGCCTGAATTTCCAGATAGGCGCGCCCCGGTTCTGCCAGAAACTCCTGCCAGCGCCTTCCGCCTTTGTTCATGCCCCACACGAAGAGCTTCCGCCCCTTCAGCGCCGATGTGGATGTCTGCACATAACCGGTTCCTGCGCCGTCCACGGCAGCAATATACTTCCGGTCTTCCGGCGGAATATAGAAGAAGAAATCCATGGCGCGGTTCAGATGCATGGTATAGCTCGCATCGGTATCGAGCGTTTTCGGGAAAGAACGGAACCCAAGCCCCGTCTCATAACTCAGTTCCAGCGACTTGTCCGCCGGAACGATCACGCGGACATCTTCCCGCTCTTCCACCGCCATGTTGGTCCACCAATACATGGGGATTTCATGATCGGTCGTATTCAAAATGCTCATTCTGGCCAAAAGGAAGGCAGAGCCGTCCGGGAGCCAGAAGTCCATCTGGTAGACCGCTTGACGGACCCGCTCAAATTCGTACATACGGAGCACCGGCCCGCGTTCCGGGTCGTCATAGCGCTCCGTGAAGAGCTGCGAGCAGGTGAACGGCGTATGCCCGATGATGGAAATGTTCCATTCGATGCCGCCCGAGAACCATGCGTTGCGCAGCGCAAGGTTGGCCGGCTGAAAAACCGGGTTGGCATGGAGAAGTTCACGGTTTTCCTGTTTGTCAAACAGCGACCAGAGCCGTCCGCCGAGTCGGGGAATAAACGTGGCACGCAGCCGGTCGTTTTCCAGAACGGCCGCACGCATGGAACGTTCACATTTGGCACGGTCATAATCATCCTGCACACTATACGGCAGAATGGATGGAACCGCCCCGTCATCCGGGTTGATCTGAACATCTGCCGGCATATCCGGCGAGCGCTTGTATGTGCTGTGGACATCGCTTGACTGTTTGCCGAAATCCCAGAGCGCGCTGGATTTTGGAAAATCGGCTGCTTGGAAGTTCAAATCGACAAATTGCAGTGTGGACATCGTGTTCTCCTTTTGATCTGTTCTTTGATTGGATGCGTCCGGCATTTCCGGCGGCAGAAACCCCGTTCAGCTCCGGCAGGACGCCGCGTTTTATTCCGCCAGCGCCTCAGCGGCGGCAGCGTAGTGTTCCACCAATCCGGCCGCTTCTGCCCGCGTCGCCGCTTTGGTCAGGATATAAATTTTGATCTTTGGTTCGGTGCCGGACGGACGGACAATCAGCACGCACCCGTCGGCGAGCTCAAAGTACAGCACGTTGGATCCGGCCAGCTTCATGGATTCCGCCTGTCCGTCGGCGGTTTTCCGGATGCCGCTCTGATAATCCCGCACGGCGCAGACTTTGGTGCCGCCGATTTCCGGCAGCGATTCGCCGCGGAGGCGGCTCATCAGCCGCTTCATCGCTTCCAGACCGTCGACGCCCGGGAATTTCAGGTTCATGGTGCGTTCGGCATAGGCGCCGTAGGTTTCATAGAGGCGTTCCATCGCGCCGTAAAGCGTCAGGCCCTGCTTTGCATAATCAGCTGCCATTTCAGCAATCAGCATGGATGCCGTAACGGCGTCTTTGTCGCGGCAGTGGCTGCCGACCATATAGCCGTAGGATTCTTCAAATCCGAACAGATAGGCGTATCCTTCTGCCTCCAGCTGTGCCCGGCGGCCTGCGATGAATCGAAAACCGGTAAAGGATTCCCCATAGAAAACGTGGTTCGCTTCACAGACGCGGCGCGCCATCAGCGACGTCACAATGGTGGAGACAATCATGCTTTTTTTCGGCAGGCTGCCCGCCGCGCGCCGGGTGCGGATGATATAATCCGCAAGCAGAATGCCCACCTGGTTACCCGTCAGCGGCACATATTCTCCATCGTGGCGGCGAACGATTAGGCCTACGCGGTCGGCATCCGGATCCGTGCCGATGATGAGATCGGAACCAGTTTCCTTGGCGAGGGCAATGGCCAGACGGAAGCCTTCAATTTCTTCCGGGTTCGGGCTTTTGACGGTGGAAAACGCACCGTCCGGCTGCATCTGTTCCGGTACACAGTGCACGTTTTTCAGGCCGATCCGGCGGAACACCTCCGGCACCAGCCGGTAACCCGTGCCATGGAACGGCGTATAGACGATGCTGATATCGCTGTTCTGCGTCACATCCGGGTTCAAGCGGCACGAAAGCGCCGCAGCCAGGAACGCTTCATCGGTTTCATGGCCGAGGATTTGAATGGTTCCGTCGGCGACCGCCGCCTGATAGTCCATTGTCTTGACGCCGGTAAAGATGTCGCACTGCTGCATGGCTTCCGAAACCTGCGACGCAATCTCGTCGCCGATCTGCGCGCCGTCACTCCAGTAGACTTTATAGCCGTTGTATTCTTTCGGGTTATGGCTGGCTGTGATATTGATGCCGGCTGCGCATTTCAACGAGCGGACAGCAAACGACAGCTCCGGCGTCGGCCGCATGCTTTCAAACAGGAAGACCCGGATGCCGTTGGCCGCAAGAATGGCTGCCGCCTCCCGTGCAAACGATTCGCTGTGCATCCGGCAGTCATAGGAGATAGCAACCCCTTTTTGGGCGGCGCCGTCCATCCGGTTCAAAACGTCCGCCAGCCCCTGCGTCGTCTGACCGACCGTATAGCGGTTCATCCGGTTGACGCCGGCACCCATGATGCCGCGAAGACCGGCCGTGCCGAAGGCCAGCGGTGCATAAAAGCTCTCGCGGATTTCCGCCTCGTTCATTGCGGTCAATTCCGCGCGCGTTTCGGAGTCGAGCCCGTCAAAGGCCAGCCATTGACGGTATAATTCATCGTATTTCATCGCGTTCTTCTACCTGACTTTCTCATCTTTGCGGCGGTTTCCGCCACGGTATTATTATAGCTGATTTTTTTGTCGAGGACAAGCCTTTTTGAGCCTTTTTCACAATTTGTTTTCCTTCTCGCGGCTTCGGCTGCCCATCCCTGCCGTCACGGTTCCTGAAAGATGCGGTTTTTTGCGCGCCGTGCAGACAAATTTACAAAAAAGGCTTTTTCACCCGCGGAAAATATGCTATAATAGTTGGCAGGATTTTATCGGGCATCCGGATTCGCCGCTCCGAGGTGTGCGTCATCATTTTGATCTCATGTGATATGCGGCGAGGAAAAGAGAGAGCTATGAGCATTATCACCAAACTGTTTGGGACAACCAGTGAACGCGAAATCAAAAAGGTCATGCCGCTGGTGAACCGGACGCTGGCACTGGAAGGCGAATACGCCGCGCTTTCGGATCAGGCGCTTGCCGCGAAAACGGCCGAATTCAAAGCGCGCCTCTCCGACGGCGCCTCGCTGGACGATTTGCTGCCGGAAGCGTTTGCCACCGTCCGAGAAGCGTCTTACCGGATTCTCGGCTACCGCGCTTTTAAGGTTCAGCTGATCGGCGCCGTCATTCTTCATCAGGGTCGGATTGCCGAAATGAAAACCGGTGAAGGCAAAACGTCAACCGCGCTGTACCCTGCTTACCTGAACGCGCTGACCGGTCAAAATGTCCACATTGTCACCGTAAACGAATATCTGGCTAAATTCCAGGGTGAACAGATGGGGCTTGTCCACAAGTTCCTCGGGCTTTCTGTCGGCGTCATTCTGCACGATATGGACAACGACGCGCGCCGGAAGGCTTATCAGTGCGACATCACCTACGGCACAAACAACGAATTCGGGTTTGACTATCTGCGCGACAACATGGTGCTCTACAAGAACCAGATGGTTCAGCGCGGCCACGACTTTGCCATCGTCGACGAGGTGGACTCCATCCTCATCGATGAAGCGCGTACGCCGCTGATCATCTCCGGTCAGGGCGAAGAATCTACACAGCTCTACGCCATTGCGGATGCCTTTGTTTCCAGGCTGAAACCGATGAAGGTCCGCGAGTTGGATGCAAAAGAATCTCAGGATGATTTTGACGCGGATTATATCGTCGACGAAAAAGCCAAAACCGTCACGCTGACGGCATCCGGCGTCGCCAAAGCCGAAAAAGCGTTCCATCTGGAAAACCTATCCGATCCGGAAAACGCCACGCTTGCGCACCACATCAATCAGGCCATCCGCGCGCACGGCATCATGAATCGCGATACCGACTATGTCGTCAAAGACGGCGAGGTCATCATCGTCGACGAGTTCACCGGCCGTCTGATGTTCGGCCGCCGCTATTCAGAAGGGCTGCATCAGGCCATTGAAGCCAAGGAACACGTCAAAGTGGAGCGCGAAAACAAAACGCTGGCCACCATCACCTTCCAGAATTATTTCCGTATGTATGCCAAGCTGTCGGGCATGACCGGTACGGCGAAAACGGAAGAAGAAGAATTCAAGCACATTTATGCGCTGGACGTCATCGAGATTCCGACGAACCTGCCCATGATCCGCATCGATCACCACGACTCGGTGTACAAGACCGAAGCCGGAAAGTTCCACGCGGTCATCGAGCAGATCATCGCCTGTCACGAAAAAGGGCAGCCGGTTCTTGTCGGCACCATTTCCATTGAAAAGAGCGAGCTGCTGTCCGGTATGCTCAAGCGCCGCGGCATTCGTCATGCGGTTTTGAACGCCAAGCAGCATGAAAAAGAAGCGCAGATTGTCGCGCAGGCCGGTAAAAAAGGCGCTGTCACGATCGCCACAAACATGGCCGGCCGCGGCACCGACATTCTGCTCGGCGGCAACCCGGAATACCTGGCCAAAGACGAACTGGCGAAATTCTATGTCCACAATCCGCCTGCAGAAGGCGTTGACCCGCAGGAGTTGATTTACGAATGCACGAGCCTGACCCACACGGAAAACGAAGCGGTTCTGGAAGCCCGGCGCCTTTATAAGGAGTTCTATCAAAAGTACAAAGCCGAAACAAGCGCCGAAGCCAAAGACGTTGTGGCAGCCGGCGGTCTATTCATCATCGGTACCGAACGACACGAAAGCCGCCGGATTGATAATCAGCTTCGTGGGCGTTCCGCACGTCAGGGCGACCCCGGCGAAAGCAGATTCTATATCTCGCTCGAAGATGACCTGATGCGGCTGTTCGGCAGCGAACGCATCATGGGCATGATGAACTCCCTCGGCGTCGACGAAGATACACCGATCAACTCTAAAATGCTGACCAATGCGATCGAATCCGCGCAGAAGCGTCTTGAAAGCCGCAACTTCCAGATGCGTAAAAACGTCTTGGAATACGACGACGTCATGAATTTGCAGCGTGAGACCATCTACAAAGAACGCCGCATGGTTCTGGACGGCGAAGACGTCCACGACTACGTCATGAAAATGCTGCACGACACGGTCACGCGCTATGTCTGCTCGGTCGTCGGCGAAAACGAAACAGTTGAGCACGCCTCACTGCTCCGCCTCTCTTCCCTGCTGGTTCCGATCTTCGTTCCGGCCGATCTGGTCGGCGACTATCTGATCGGCATGACGCAGGAACAGGTGCTGGATGCCGTCATGCAGGCGGTCGATCAGAAATATGCGGCGCGGGAAGCGGAGTTTGGCGCGAACATCATGCGCGAGCTGGAACGCATCGTTCTGCTCCGCTCGGTCGATGAAAAGTGGATGGACCACATCGACGCCATGGATGAGTTCCGCCGCGGCATTGGGCTGCGCGCATACGGACAGACGGATCCGATTCTCGCCTATAAAAAAGAAGGCTACGAAATGTTCGAAGCGATGGTTCAGTCCATCTGCGAGGACACGGCTCGAAACCTGATGACATTCCGGCTGCGCAGCCAGAATCCGCCGGAACGGCAGGCCGTCGCAAAACCGGTCGTCAGCTCGGCCGGCGACGGAACCGTCGCAAAAAAACCGGTTGTCAAGAAGGGCGCCAAGATCGGGCGGAATGATCCCTGCCCCTGCGGCAGCGGCAAGAAGTATAAAAAATGCTGCGGGCTGAACGCCGATACGGCCGAGCCGGCAAATGCCGGGAAAGAAAAGGATTAGGCAAAAATGCGTTTTTGTCTGAATCGGGGAAGTTTTTACCGTATAGGTCTTGACTTTTCCGGCCAGAATGTGTATCATATAGGGTGTAAAAAACGGGGCCTTGCTCTGCAAAGGACACCATTCAGGAGGTAGGATATCATGAAAAAATTTCTGACCGTTCTCGGCGGCATTGTTCTGGGTGTTGCTGCAATCGCTGGCACAGTCTACGCGGTGCTTTACTTCCTCAAAAAGGATGAAAATTGCGACGACTGCTGCTACATCGACGACGATGATGACTGCTGCGACGACGACGAAGCCGAAGAAGAAACCGAAGAATCCGATGGCGAATGCTGCTGCCACGGCCAACACGGCCAACACGGCCAAGAAAAAGCCGAAGAATCCGATGGCGAATGCTGCTGCCACGGCGAAGAAGAAGCCGAAGAAGACAAAGCAGAAGAAACCACCGAAGACAAAGAGTAATTTTTCTGGCGCAGTAAACAGGGAGAAGAACCTTCAGGTTCTTCTCCCCGTTTTTTATGCAGGCAAAAACCGGCCGTTGACATCCCCGCAGATTTATGATATCATATACTCAAACGGAACCTGACGCAAAGTTTCGCGTTTGCATTCTGAGCGAAAGGGGTGTTTGCCTGACTTGTTTTCTGCGATTGCCTTTTTGGCCGAATCGTTTTTTGAGGCTGCCCCTTTTTGCAGGGGCAGCCTTTTTTGTGTTTGGTTTGCTGTTGGTTTTCGGTTTCAATGAAACCAGATTCAATCCGAGGAGGTTTTTATGCAGACACGCGTCGCCGTCATGGCTGTTATCATTGAAAAAACAGAGGCCGTCGAAACGCTGAACGCCGTTCTCCACAATTACGGTGCGTTCATCATTGGCCGTATGGGAATCCCCTATCGTTCAAAGGGCATTCACATTGTTTCCATCGCCATCGATGCCCCACAGGATACGATTTCTGCGCTGGCCGGAAAGCTCGGCAACATCGACGGGCTCAGCGTTAAAACAGCTTATTCCAATGTTGTTTTCCAGGATGACGCCGATGAATAATCCGCTGCTGCTTTTGGAAACACTGGCACAGACGCACACGCTGACGCTGGACGCATACGAAACGCTGATTGCCGCGCAGGATGAGGTGCTGGCTGCGCGAGCTGCGCAGTTGGCCGATGCTGTCCGCCGCGAAATCTACGGCACCGCCGTTTTCATTCGCGGGCTGATTGAAGTCGGCAACGTGTGCCGGAACGACTGTCTGTACTGCGGCATCCGCCGCAGCAACAGCGCGTGTGAACGCTACGTTTTGACGGACGAGCAGATTCTCAGCTGCTGTGCCGAAGGGCATGCGCTCGGCTTCCGCACGTTTGTGCTTCAGGGCGGCGAAGGCGTTTTCCCGGTGGACCGCATCTGCCGCGTGGTTTCCGCCATCCGGCAGGAATATCCGGACTGCGCCATTACGCTTTCGCTCGGCGAATACGGCACCGGCGATTATCAGCGGATGTTTGACGCCGGCGCAAACCGGTATCTGCTGCGGCACGAAACCGCAGACAAGGCGCATTATGAACGCCTGCACCCGGCCGGGATGTCCTTTGACAACCGTATGCGCTGTCTTGCGGATTTGAAAGCCATCGGGTTTCAGGTCGGCTGCGGATTCATGGTCGGTTCGCCCTTTCAGGCGACAGCGACGCTCGCAAAGGATCTGAAGTTTATCGAGACGTTTCAGCCGGATATGTGCGGCATTGGGCCGTTCATCCCGCAGAAGGACACGCCGTTTCACGCCTATCCGCCCGGCACGGCGGCACAGACGATTTATCTGCTGTCGCTGATCCGCCTGATCCGGCCGGACATTCTGCTGCCTGCCACAACGGCACTCGGCACCATCGCGCCGGACGGCCGTGAGAAAGGGATTCTGGCCGGGGCCAATGTCGTCATGCCGAACCTGTCCCCTTTGAACGTCCGGGCCAAATATGCGCTCTACGACAATAAAATTTCGACCGGCGACGAGTCTGCGCAGAGCAAGCGCAGCCTCGAAAAGCGAATGGCCGCCATCGGATTTCAGATCGTCACCGCTCGCGGCGACATCATCCGAACCACGCCGAAAAGCTGATCGAACACAGTGCCTGCGGCCTTTTGGCAGAAATCCCAATACATCTGATCGCAATTGATCGCAATCTATCTGAATATATCTGATGGAAAGAGTTCGCTCTGACCAATAAGAAAGGAAATTGATATGGCAGTTTACAACCCGAAGTCCCTCAAAGCGGAGGAATTTATCAACGATGCGGAAATCCGCGAAACAATCGCCTATGCACAGGCCAACAAACGAAACGCCGAACTGATCGACGCGCTTTTGGAAAAGGCCAGACCGAAGAAAAGCGGTTCCGGCGTCACCTGCGCCGGTCTGACCCACTGCGAAGCCTCCGTGCTGCTTGCGTGCGATCTGCCGGACAAAATTGAAGCCATGTACCGGCTCGCCAACGAAATCAAGCTCGCCTTCTATGGCAACCGCATTGTCATGTTTGCGCCGCTGTACCTGTCCAATTACTGTGTCAACGGCTGCGTTTACTGCCCTTATCACTACAAAAACAAGCACATTGCCCGCAAAAAACTGACGCAGGAGGAGATCCGCGCCGAAGTCATCGCCTTGCAGGATATGGGGCACAAGCGGCTGGCCATTGAAGCCGGTGAGGACCCCGTCAACAATCCGATCGAGTATATCCTCGAATGCGTGAAGACGATTTATTCCGTCCACCATCGGAACGGCGACATCCGCCGGGTCAACGTCAACATCGCTGCGACGACCGTTGAAAATTACCGCAAGCTGAAAGACGCCGGCATCGGCACCTATATCCTGTTTCAGGAGACCTACAACAAACCCAGCTATCTGGAACTGCATCCGACCGGGCCCAAGCACGACTACGATTATCATACGGAAGCGATGGACCGCGCCATGGCGGGCGGAATTGACGACGTCGGTCTCGGCGTTCTCTTCGGGCTGGAGGGCTATGCATACGAATTTGCCGGTCTGCTGATGCATGCGGAGCATCTGGAGGCCGTTCACGGCGTTGGTCCGCATACGATCAGTGTTCCCCGCGTCAAGCACGCTGACGACATCGACCCGAACGTCTTCGACAACAGCCTTTCCGATGACATGTTTGCCAAAATCATCGCCTGCATCCGCATCGCAGTCCCCTACACCGGCATCATCATTTCGACGCGGGAAAACGAATCCGTCCGCGGGCGCGTGCTGGACTACGGCGTATCGCAGATCAGCGGCGCCTCCCGCACGTCGGTCGGCGGATACTGCGAAGAAGAGCGGCCGCACGATTCGGAGCAGTTTGATGTTTCCGACCAGCGCACGCTGGACGAAGTCGTCCGCTGGCTGATGCAGTCGAACCATATCCCATCGTTCTGCACCGCCTGCTACCGGGAGGGCCGGACGGGCGATCGATTCATGAGCCTCTGCAAGACGGGGCAGATTCAGAACTGCTGCCACCCGAATGCCCTGATGACGCTGACGGAATACCTCGTCGACTATGCCTCCGACGAAACAAAAGCCGTCGGATATGCGCTGATTGAGCGGGAGCTGAACAAAATTCCGAACGAAAAGGTTCGATCGATTGCCCGTCAGCACATAGAAGAAATCAAATCCTCCAACCGCCGCGATTTTCGTTTTTGACGGGAGGCCTTTGCATGACATTATCCGACACCGCCACCGGCGAACGGGTTCACATCGGGTTCTTCGGTCTCCGCAACGCGGGCAAATCAAGCGTCGTTAACGCCGTGACCGGACAGAAGGTGTCCCTCGTTTCCGACATCAAGGGGACAACGACTGACCCCGTGCAAAAATCGATGGAGCTTCTGCCGATTGGACCGGTTGTAATCATCGATACGCCCGGCATTGACGATGAAGGCGCGCTGGGCGAGCTGCGCGTACAGCGCGCCCGGCAGACACTTGCAAAGACCGATCTGGCGGTGCTTGTCGTTGACGCCGTCCGCGGGATGCAGGAAGCCGACCATACGCTCTGCTCGCTGTTCCGCGAGAAAAAGATCCCGTATGTCATCGCCTACAACAAATGCGATTTAATCCACGACTTTGCCGCCAATGGGCAGCATGAAATCTGCGTCAGTGCATCCACCGGTCAGAACATCCGGGCATTGAAAGAGCTGCTGGCATCGCTGGCACCGCAGGCGCAGAACAGCCGCCGGATCATCGGCGACCTTTTGGCGCCCGGCGATCTCGTGATTCTGGTGACGCCGATTGACGACGCTGCGCCGAAAGGACGCCTGATCCTGCCGCAGCAGCAGACGCTGCGCGATGTGCTGGACAGCCATGCTTCTGCGCTGGTTGTGCAGGATACGGAGCTTTCGGGCGCGCTGGCGTCACTCGCCAAGCAGCCCAAGCTGGTGGTGACGGACTCGCAGGCGTTTGAGCGTGTCAGCCGGGATGTGCCGTCTGACATTCTGCTCACGTCGTTCTCGATTCTGTTTGCCCGTTACAAGGGCGATCTCAAAACAGTCGTTCACGGTGCTGCGGCGCTGGATGCGCTTGCCGACGGCGACACGGTGCTGATTTCCGAGGGCTGCACGCACCACCGGCAATGCGGCGACATCGGGACTGAAAAGCTGCCCCGCTGGCTGGCGCGTTATACCGGCAAAACGCTGAATCTGCGGTTTACCTCCGGTACGGAGTTTCCGGAGGATCTCTCCGGCATTTCGCTCGTCATCCACTGCGGCGGGTGTATGCTCAACGAGCGGGAAAT
>CAJLFQ010000043.1 GCA_905205975.1 uncultured Eubacteriales bacterium
GCGCGTACCGTTTAGTTCCGGGCAGAAAGTCGCTCATGGTTATTATACCAAAGCGCACAGGGAAAATCGTTACAAATCAGTGACGCGCCAAAAAAATCAGCGTCGGGCCGTAAAATTTTTTCCATTTTGCCATTTTTAACCGATCGTTTCTTGACTATTTCCGGCTTTTGTTATATCATATTTTCAGGCGGCCGGACAAACCGGCCAGACTCTCTCAGATTGGGCAGGACTTGATATGGAAACCATTCGACGCCTCTGGAAAAAATACCGGGAGGTTCTTTTATATCTCATCTTCGGCGGGCTGACGACGCTGGTGAATTATGCGGCGCTCTGGCTCTTTTACGACGTCCTGGGCATCCGCAAAGGCAAGGCGCTCGGCGCAAACGCGCTGGCGTGGGTCGTGGCCGTCCTCTTTGCCTTTGTCACCAACAAGCTGCTGGTGTTTGCAAGCAAATCGACCGACCGCGCGACCGTCACACGGGAGACGGTTTCCTTCTTCCTTGCGCGGCTCTTTTCACTCGGCGTGGAGACGGCCGTTCTCTGGCTGGGCGACAATCAGCTCGGCATCAACACCTGGATCGTCAAGCTGGCGGCCAGCGTGATCGTCGTCGCGATGAACTATATCTTCAGCAAATGGCTGATTTTCAAAAAAGCGGAACCGCAATCACAAGAACAGGATAGGGTGAACGGAAAATGAATCCAACCGAACGCCGTGCGGGCGGCCTTCTCTCGATCGTCGTCCCGGCCATGAACGAAGCTGACAACATCCCGGCGCTGCTGCGCGCCGTTTCGGCGGCCCTGGCGCCGCAAAAGATCCCTTATGAGATGATCCTCGTCGATGACGGCTCCGCCGATCAGACGTGGCAGGTCATCTGCGCCGCTGCCGCCGCCGACGGGCGTGTCCGCGGGCTGAAGCTTTCGCGCAACTTCGGGAAGGAAGGCGCCATGTTCGCCGGCATCGAAGACGCACGCGGCGACTGCTGCGTGATTTCCGACGCGGATCTGCAGTTCCCGCCGGCGACGATTGCGGAGATGTACGCCGTCTGGCAGAGCGGAGAAGCCGACATTGTGGAAGCCAAAAAGCGAACCCGCGGCAAAGAGGGGCTCGTTTATAAGCTGTTTACCAAAGCGTTTTACGGTCTGCTCCGCGCAATGAGCGGGTATGATCTGAACAACGCCTCGGATTTCAAGCTGATGGACCGCCGGGTCGTGGAGACGCTCAAAACCATGCCGGAACGCCAGACGTTTTTCCGCGGGATGAGCAGCTGGGTCGGCTATCGAACGGAGACCGTTCGTTTCGATGTGGCGCAGCGCAACGCGGGCAAATCCAAATTCTCCCCGAAAAAGCTCGTCCGGATGGCGCTCTCCTCGATTGCGTCGTTTACGTCGGCGCCGCTGCAGTTTATCACGGGGACGGGCGTTGTCTGTGCGCTGTTGTCGGTTGCGCTCGGCCTGTTCACGATTTTCCACACGTTTGCCCGCGAAGGCGTTGAAATGCTCTGTGCGGGGCTCTCGGTCGTCGGGTTCCTGCTCAGCCTGATCATGGTCGCCCTCGGCATTCTGGGCTATTATGCCGCCCGCATCTACGAAGAACTGAAAAACCGCCCGCGGTATATCGTTTCCGCACGGACAGCGTCCGGCGATCACGCTCCGCAGGCAGCGAAGGAGTAACCGCATGGAACGGATTGAAACGGCACAAACCGGACAGACAGCGCCCAAGGAAACGCCGAAGGAAACATGGGCGGCCCGGCGGAAACGCCGCCTGCGCGACCGGCTGATGCTTGGAAAGAACAAACAGAACCGAACGCTGTACCTGCTGGCGTTTTTTCTGCCGATGGCTGTGCTGGAGCTTTGCTACATCACGTTTCAGGTCTTCCCATTCGGCAGCGACTCGCTGCTGGTACTCGACCTGAATGCACAGTATATCTACTATTATGAGGGCTTCCGCGACGCAATCCTCGGCGACGGCAGCCTGATTTACAGCTGGAGCCGCACGCTCGGCGGCGAGACGTTCGGGCTGAACGCCTACTACATGGGCAGCCCGTTCATGATTGTCTACCTGCTTTTCCCGAAGACGCTCATCACGGAGGCGCTGCTGACGACGGCGCTCCTTCGGACGGGGTGCGCGGCGCTGTCGTTCGCCTATTATCTCAAGACGACGCGCGGCGGCGAGACCAACCGCATTCTGATCGTTTCCTGCATGTATGCGCTGATGACGTATATGGTCATGCAGCAGATGGACCCGATGTGGCTGGACGCGGTGATCGGTCTGCCGCTGATCATGCTGGGCGTGGAGCGGCTGGTCAAGGAAAACAAATACCTGCTCTATACGTCGGTGCTGGCGCTTGTTTTCATCTCGAACTTTTACATCGGCTATATGGTCGCCATCTACACGGCGGCGTATTTCCTCTATGTCTGGTTCACGACGCGGCCGGGCGGCAAGGGCTGTGGCCGGCTCTTCCTGAAAAAAGGAATGCTGTTTGCCGGGTTCTCGATTCTGGCGGCCGGGATCGCGGCCTTCATGCTGATTCCGACCTATTATTCGCTGTCGCTGGGCAAGATGGACTTCTCCAACCCGAGCTTCACGCCGAAATCGAAGTTCAACTTTTTGGAGCTGATTCCAAAGCTCCTGTTCGGCGCATATGATACCTGCCGGCCGGAGGGGCTGCCGACGCTGTTCACCGGCACGCTGACACTGCTGCTGGTGCCGCTGTTCTTCACCAACCGGAACATCTGCGTCCGCAAAAAGATCGGTGCCGCCGCCATGCTCTTCTTCCTGCTGATGAGCATGCACATCTCGACGCTGGATCTCGCCTGGCACGGCTTCCAGAATCCGAACTGGCTCAACTACCGCTATTCGTTCATCCTGTGCGCCTTCCTGCTCGTGATGGCTTACGACGCGTTCAGCCATGTCAAAGACGGCTATACCGTCGCCTCGGTCGCGCGCGCAGGGCTGCTTGTGCTGGTCATGATCCTCTACACGCAGGCGAAAGGAAAGACCTTCGACTATGTCGACGAACGCATCACCGTCTGGGCCGGCCTGCTGATTCTGCTGCTGTATTTCAGCTTTCTGGCGTTTGACGCCGCCCGGAACGGCGCACGCTCCAAGCTGACCATGGGCGTTCTGCTGGGGTTCGTCTGCGCGGAGCTGTATGCCAACGGCATCACGACGCTCGTCAAGGTCGATCAGGACGTCGTTTTCTCTTCGCGGACGTCCTACCGGGAGTTTGTCGATCAGTCGCTGCCCGCGGCAAAATGGCTGAAGGCGTATGACACCGGCTTCTACCGCTCGGAAAAGACGTATATGCGCTGCGTCAACGACCCGTTTGCGCTCGGCATGAAGGGCATCAGCCACTCCAGCTCGACGCTGAACCGCGACGGCATCAACTATATCAAAAAGCTCGGCTATCCCGTCGGCGCCCACTGGACGGAGTATTCCTCGCCGGTGATTCCGACCGACTCCATCCTGGGCATCAAATACGTCTTCCAGAAAAACGAAACGAACAACGGCCTGAACCTGCTGCACCGCGAAGGCGACATCTATATCTATGAAAATCCGCACGCCATGCCGCTCTGCTTCCCGGTTTCCGGCGGCTACAACGGGTTTGACGCGGAACTAGACACGGATAACCCGTTTGAAATCCAAAATGCCATGCTCTCCGCGATGGCGGGCAGCGAAACGGTTCTGCCGTTCTTTGTCCCGCTGGACGACAGCCTGGTGACGGTCAGCTATGAAAACATCGACACCAAGGCGTATGCGCAGGGCTATACGAAGTATTATGCCGAAACCTCCAACCAGAACTGCCACATTGAATACCGGATCAGCGGCGTCGAAGGCAAAACGCTGTATGCGGCTTTCCCGACCGACTATGCCCGCAAGGTGAACCTCTGGCTCAACGGCGAATTCTTCGACACCTATCTCACCAACAACGATGACGACGGCATTGTGCCGCTCGGCCAATACGGGACGGATGAAGCGGCGACGCTGCTGCTCGGGCTGCCGCTGAAAGACCAGGGCGGAAGCGAAGAGGTCTTCCTCAAGGAACAGCTCTTCTACGCGTTTGACGCGGAGCTGTTTGAGCAGGTCTTCGCCCCGCTGCGCAATGCGGTGCAGAACTTCACGCAGAAGAGCACCACGCGCTTTGAGATGGACGTCACCGCCAATGCGGGCGATATGCTCTACTGCTCGATTCCCTATGAAACGGGCTGGCATGTGACCATTGACGGCGAAGCGGTCGAAGTCTGCCGCACGGAAGACGGCCTGATCGGCGTCAGCCTACCGGAAGGCACGCACAAGCTGACGCTGCGTTTCCTGCCCGGCTATTTCGTGTATGCCTGTATCCTGTCTGCGGCGTCGGTGCTGCTGCTGATCGCCATCGTTTGGTTCCAGCGTTCGTGCCGGAAACGCGGCGTGACGCTGCGCGGGCTGTGCGCCGCAGCAGCAGGCGATCCGCAGGACGAAGCCGAAACGGATAAAACGGCGGAAGCCGCGGAAGCGGAGGAAACGGCACGGATGCAGCGCGCCTGCGAGATTCTCTTCAGCGGCACGGATGCCGGCCATGAGCAAGACCCGCAGCCGGACGCCGCGCATACGGAAAATCCGCCCGACGCCGAATGACCGGCGTTCGCCGTGGCAAAACCACCAAATAATCCACCGGCGTCTGACGCGCAATGCGGTCAGACGCCGGATTTTCATGCGCCGCAAAAAAAGTCTGCCGGAACCCTTGACAAACGGGGGAAAGTGTGGTATTATTATGGAGCTTTAACGAATCACCACGCTAAAGCGATACGACAGCCGGAGGAACCGCTGCTGCCGATCCAAACAACAGATGCCATAAAGCGCATGAAAAGGAGAAACACCATGAAAAGAAAAATGCTTATTTTGCTGGCAGTCCTGATGCTGGCCGGTCTGTTTGCCGCCTGCGGCAGCGGAAACGACGTGAAAAAAACCGAACCGGGCACCGCCGCGCAGTCGACATCCGGCACGCCGGACGCGGATCTGTCCTGGGAAGAGATTCAGACGAACGGCAAGCTCGTCATCGGGCTGGACGATACGTTCGCACCGATGGGCTTCCGGGACGAAGCCGGGACGCTGGTCGGCTTTGACATCGACCTTGCCACGGCGGTCTGCGACGTGCTCGGCATTACGGCGGAGTTCCAGCCGATTGCATGGAGCGCCAAAGAAATGATGCTTTCCTCCAAGCGGATCGACTGCGTCTGGAACGGGATGTCCGCCACGGAAGAACGCCAGAAGGCGATGGCGCTCACCGATAAATATCTGAACAACGTGATCAAAGTGGCATCTATGGACCCATCCATCAACGTCAAGAGCGAAGCCGACCTCGCCGGGCTGAAGATCGGCATCCAGGCCGACAGCGCGGCGCTCGAAATGGTCATGGCAAACGAAGCGTATGACAGCTTCAAGGCGAACATCACCGAATACCCGACCTATGACGAAGCCATTCTCGATATGCAGGCCGGCCGCATCGACGTCATCATCGTCGACCAGGTGCTTGCGGAGTATAAGAACACCAAGATGAAAACGCCCATGACCTTCAGCGACTTTACCTTCGGCGACGACTTCTATGCCATCGGCTGCCGCCAGGGCGATAAGGCGCTGGCCGCCAAAATCTCCGAGGCGATCGGCCTGCTGATTGAAAACGGCAAAGCGGCGGAGATCTCTGAAAAATGGTTCGGCACCAACATCGTCATCCTTGAAGGCTACGGCGAATAAGCCGCAGTGCATATAAAACCCCCCTGTCCGGTTTTGCTCTTCCGGACAGGGGGTTTTTGGTTGGTGCGGCAGATTTACTCCGCCTGTGCGGCGGCGGATTGGCCGGCGGCTGTGACCGGGCGGATCCATTGGCGGGAGCGGTACCGCCGGATGACGAGGACGACTTTCAGCGCGTCTTCAAAGAGCAGCATGACGGCAAAGACCGCCGGGAACGGGAGCTTCAGCACGAACGCCGAAACAATCACGGCCGGGAGCGAGATGCACCAGACGCAGAACAGGTCGAGCTTTAATCCGGTGACGGTGTCGCCGCCGGAACGGAAAATCCCGACGATCAAGATATACGGGATGTTGCGCAGTCCGTATTCAAGCCCGTAAATCAGGAGGATGGCGTGCGCTGCCTGCTTGGTCACGGCGGAAAGCGTGCCACGTGTGTCAAACAGGGAGACGAGCGGCACCCGGAGGAGCGCGACTGTGCAGCCGACCAGCAGGGACAATATCGGGATGACGCAGGCAAACCGGCGGGCGTCTCCGAGCGCGCGTTCGATTTTGCCGGCGCCGATCGACTTGCCGACCATCACGGAGCAGGCATTGCACAAGCCGACAAAGAACGTAAACGCGATGCTGTCCACCGTCCGGAAGATGGTGACGGCGGCGTAGTTTTCATAGCTCATCCGGGCGAAGACGATGTTGTAGCAGAAGGTGCCGAGTCCCCAGAGCGATTCGTTGGCGATGACCGGGGCGCAGACGCGGTAAAAATGCGGAATCAGCCCCTTCGGCAGCGAAAAAACGTCCTTCAGGCGGGAGACGACGAGGTTTTTCTGGAACGCCGAGACGATGAGAATGACGAGCGGGCTGACCCATGAGGAGATGCAGGTGGCCAGCGCCGCGCCGCGGACGCCCATCTCCGGCAGACCGAACTTCCCGTAGATGAGGCCGTAGTTCAGGACGGCGTTCAGAATCGCGGAGACGCCGCTGGCATACATCGGCAGCCGGACGCGCTCCGTCGCGCGGAGAAGCGTGGAAAACGCGTTCGACAGCGCCAGAGCGAAATAGGAGAAGCACGCCGTTTGCAGATAGGCGGCGCCCTCCCGGACGACGGCCGGATCCTTGTTGAAGATGGAAACGACACCCTGCGGCCAGCAGAAGCCGATCACAAAGAAGACGGCGGCGGCAGCCAGCGTGTTCACCAGCATCAGACCGTAGACGTTGCGGATGCCCTTCAGATCGCGCACGCCCCAGTACTGCGAGATGAAAACAGCGGTGCCGGAGCAGAAGCCGAACAGCACGAGCGTGAGCATCCAGCTCCACTGTCCGGCCATGCCGACGGCGGAGAGGGCGACGTCGCCCAAGCCGCCGATCATAATCGTATCGACGAGCGAAAAGGAGGAAATCAGCAGATTCTGAAGCGCGATGGGCAGCGCGAGCCGAAGGGTGACGCGCCAGAAGGGGCGGTCGCCGAAATACCGGGTCAAAGACATGCGAAGCGTTCCTTTCTTCTTATCTTCTGAAGCATGACTGCCCTGCGGGCAGAAAAAAGCGCAGGCGGCGAAAAAGCCGTCTGCGCCGTGAAAAACAGACGTTATCGAGCGGCAAAAAGCAGGTTGGAATCGGAGACGAAATTGGCGAGCGAATACGAAACGAGCACCTGGTCGATGCCGTTTTCGGCGATATAATCGGCGATGCTCTTTTTATAGTAGCGCAGATCGATCAGATGGATTTCGGAGAACGACCCCGTCCAATAAGGGGCGCAGGCGTTTGCGTAGGAATCCTTCAGATACAAAAGTTTGCCGCCGGAGGCGCTGGCAGAACGGATGACGACGCGGGGATGGTTGCCGCCGAAGAAGACGGTGTATTTGTCCGCCTTGTCCAGCGCGGATTCATCATAAAGAGAAGCGGATTGTTCGCCGCTGTTTTCAAAAACGGCGACGGACTGCGCCGCCTCGGCGGGCACGCGCAGCTCGATGGTGTCGCCGCTGCCGGGGCGGAGCCCGCAGGCGGAAGATGCCGTTCCAAAGAAGCCGCTCCGCGTGAGAAACGGGTCGGGCAGCTTCGACGGCGTCAGCTCCATTGCTTCGCTGATGGCGGCGTAGCCGTAGTATGCGCCGAGAGAAGACCAGTGGTGGTCGGTTTTGAAGTAAATCGGCTCCGACGCATGGGCAGACAGCGCGGAAAAGACGTCGACATGCGCCGCAGACGGCGTCAGCGCGTAGATTTCATCGATCAGCGCCTGCTGGTCGGCGTTCTGCGCGTGCGCCGGCAGGCGGTCCTGCCAGACGGCGGCGGCGCTGGGGATGAGCGCCAGCGTGACGGGCACACCGGCCGATACGGCGAGCGATTCGATGTATCCGGCGTTGGCGCGCACACGGTCATCGTCCGGGTTGGCAAACCGCTGGACAAGCAGACCGTCCCGGCAGACAAAGACGCCGTTCAGATCGGTTTTGCCGAGGACGCGTTCGGATGCGGCCTTCAGCGAAACCCATGCGTCCCGTGCAAAAAACTGATCGGTGATATACGTCTCGGCGCCGGTCATAAATTCGCCGGAAAAGAAGGATGAAACCGTCAGCTTCGGCTTCTGTGCGAGCGTTCGGTTTTCGCGCTCCGAAACCGCCGCATCCGGCTTGATGCAGTTGATGACGAAGCAGACGGCGATGAACGCGCAGAAGAGAAACGCCGGCAGACGCTTGAAGAATTTCTGAGTCAGAAAAATGCCTCCTTTGCAGAGAAAACGGGGGCGTCAATCGCGGATATAAGAAAAATCGTACCCCTGGAAGAGGCCGGATTCGATGACGCCGGTCAGCGATTTGATGGCCTTTTCCAGACCGGCAGGAATCGACGGGAACGTGCAGTCCAAAAGCAGGTTCCCGTTTTCCGTGACGACGGGGCCGTCTTTCGCGGCGGCGAGGCGCAGCCGGACTGCGGAAGCGCCCAGCTCCAAAAGACCGGCTTCCGCCAAATGGACGGCCTGCGGGAAAACTTCGACCGGGATGGGGATGGCGCCGGCCTGCGCCACAAACTTCCGGTCTTCAGCGATGAGCCAGCGGCAGTCAGCGGCGGCGATGATGAGCTTCTCGCGGAAGAGGCCGCCGCCGCGCCCCTTGACGACGTTGCCGTCGGCGCCGATTTCATCCGCGCCGTCAAAGCACCAGTCCGGTTTGGCGGCGTCCAGCGTCGTCAGCGGGATGCCCATGGCGGCGCAGGCAAGCGCAATTTCGGATGCGGCCGGAATCACGGTGACGCGGAGACCTTCCGTTTCGATGCGGCGGCCGAGCTCACAGAGCCCGACAAACGAGGAAGAGCCCGTGCCGACGCCGATGACCTGACCGTTCTGCGCTTCGGCGACGATCTTCCGTGCGCGGCGCTGTTTGGTTTCCAAGTCGCTGATTTCACGGCACCAGCGGTAGCCGTGCAGTAAGGTATTGTCCCATTTCATAGTTGTTTGATCACCTGTCTGATCCGGCGGCAGCAGCTCAATCCGGAACGTTTTCTGTTTTGTCGTAGCCGCCGCGGGATTTCCGCAGGATTTTGCAGGCGTTTGCCTGATATTCGGCGGGCGGTTGATCCGGCGCCGAATCGAGGCGCACTTTGACGCGCTCCCGCAGGAGCGTGGCCTCCGTGACGACGCCGCGGCCGTCCGGTGTTTCGACCAGCGAGCCGACCGGCGGCACGCGCTTGGTCAGGTCTTCATAGGCGGCCTGTTCGTATTTCAGGCAGCACATCAGCCGGCCGCATGCGCCGGAGATTTTCATGGGGTTCAGCGAGAGCGACTGCTCTTTGGCCATTTTGATGGAAACGGGCTGAAACTCCTCCAGGAAAGACGAGCAGCAGAAGGGGCGGCCGCAGATGCCGATGCCGCCGAGCATTTTGGCTTCGTCGCGCACGCCGATCTGACGCAGGTCGATGCGGGTGCGGAAAATGCGGGCGAGCTCCTTCAGCAGCTCGCGGAAATCGACGCGGCCGTCCGACGTGAAGTAAAACATGAGCTTTGCGCCGTCAAACGTGTATTCCGCATCGACGAGGTGCATATCGATGTCGTGTTTTTCGATGCATTCGCTGCAGATGGCGAACGCTTCTTTTTCTTTCTGACGGTGCTGCTCGGCGCGCCGAAGGTCTTCTTCGGTGGCGACGCGCACCAGCCCTTTGAGCGGGGAGACGATTTCCGAATCCTCGACCATTTTGTTGGCGAGCGCGACTTCACCCAGCTCGATGCCGCGGGCGGTTTCAACAATGACCTTTTGGCCGAGCTGAACAGGCGTACCGTGCGGATCGAACGAATAAACTTTGCCCAGTTCCTTGAACCGGACACCGATGATTTCAGTCAATGTGGGTTCCTCCGAAAGTATGCGCCGGTTGGGCGCACGGGTTTGCTTTTTGAATGCGGAAAGGCGCGCCGTTTTACCGGATGCGCGCCGTGACGACGGCAAACAGCTCAGCCGTTGTGGCGGCGAGGAGATTGCCGGGCGTTAAATAGAGGGCGGCGTTGTCGTATGCTTTGCGGGCCTGACGGTAGAGCCGGGCAAGCCGCGCCGGGGAAAACGAGGCCCGCAGACGGCCGGACGCTTCCGCAAACTGCGGGAAGGCGGGCGGCAATCCGCCGGTGCGCTGTGCCAATGCGTCGCCGATGATGCCGGCAACCATGCCGAAGACCGTCTCCAGATCCTCCCGCGAGAAGCGTTCGGCGGAGAAGTAGGCGGTGTAAAGCGCCGCTTCATCGGCGGCGGCCAGCGCCGAACAGCATGCCAAAGCGACGCGCTCTGTTTCAGGCGCGCCGGCTAAAAAGGCAATGGCTTCTCCAAGGGAACCGTTTGCCGAACGGACGGCTTCATCCAGCTCTTCGGGCGACGCCTCCGGTGCGCGCTGTGCAAGCAGCTCCCGCAGCGTACCGGCGGGAAGCGGCTCCATCCGGACCTCCGCGCAGCGGCTCCGAACGGTTTCCAGAAGGGATGCCGGATTTTCGCAGCGGATGAAGATCGCCGCATAGTCCGGCGGTTCCTCCAGCATTTTCAGCATTGCGTTCTGGGCGGCGGGGGACAGATCATCGCCTTCGGCAAAGAGATAGACCTTGTGGCGGCCCTCATTCGGCATGACGTAAAGCGCCTGCCGGGCGGCGCGCACAGCCTCAACGCTGTAGCCCGTTTTGTTGTCGCGGTGCAGCGTGATGATATCCGGATGAATGTCTTTTTCGGCTTTGCGGCAAGCCGCGCAGACGCCGCAGGGGCGTTCGGCGCCGTCGGACGTGCAGACAAGTGCCTGCGCAAGCAGATGCGCAGCCGTTGTCTTGCCGGTTCCGGCCGGGCCGCTGATGATGCAGGCGTGCGGCGGCGAATCCATGGCAGATTCCAAAAACTGCCAGAAAGCGTCATTGCCGCGCAGTCTGCGGCGCAGCGCGGTTGGAATCATACTTTTTCAAAACGCTCCACATTCAGAACGAAGACGGTCGCGCCGCCGACGGTAACTTCGACCGGCATCGACGGGTACAGCTCCATGCCGATTTCGGACATACTCGGCATGACCTGCTTGCGGCTCTTGGAGTATTTGTCGATGATCTTGATGACGGTGTTGACCTTTTCGTCCGGGACACCGATCAGAACGGTCATATTCCCGACCATCAGGAATCCGCCGGTGGTGGACAGCTTCGTGACCAGGAAGCCTTCTTTTGTCAGGTTGTGTACGACGACATGCGCATCGTCATGGTTGATGATCGCAAGAACAAGTTTCATGGATAATACCTTCCTTTTTGAAGCGGATGCTTCAGATTGGGCTGTCTGCCGGCGTTCGCACCGGCGGGGAAACACGGGAAAATGCGGGGTCAGAGAATGGATTGTATGGGAAACGGCGCCGGCGGTTCGCCGGAAGCCGGGGTGCGCGGTTTCAAAACGCGGAGCGTCTGGGGAAAAGCGGCGGGATCCGCCTGAAGCACGGCAAAGATGGCGTCGGTGATGCGTTCGCCGGGGGCAGCAAGAGGAACGCCGGGCGGATAGCGGCCGATGGTTTCCGCGGCGATCCGACCGTATGAAGCGGCGGTCGGAATCGTTTCCGCGGCGGTCAGCCAAACGTCGCCGGGGAGACAGGCGATTTCCGGGACAAGGCGCTCGACGGGGTGCGGCGGAAGCGGTTCGCCGGGCGCTTCTGCGGCGGCGGCCAGCAGCGCGTCTTTCAAAGCGGCGAGGTCGTCCGGCGAATCCGACGGAGAAAGGATGAAAACGACGGTTTCACGGTCGCTCATTTCGCATCGGACGGCGCGCCCGGCGAGCAGATCGGCGGCCGCGGTGCCAGTCAGACCGGCGGACGCGGTATGGACGGTCAGGCGGAGCGGGTCAATCATGCCGGAAGCCGTATCCGCGGCGGTCAGCGGCCGGAACCGGGTCCGGGTCAGCAGCGTCTGACGGATGTCTTCAGCGGCAGCCGCACAGCGGGTGACATCATGCCGGGCGGGTGCGGTTTCCATGCGGGCACGCGCCGCATCGGCGGAGGCGGCAATCAGAAAGGATGGGCTGGAGGAGCCGAAAACGGAGAGCATATGGCGGATTTCAGCGCCGTCAATGCGGCTGGAAGCGGTCAGCAGCGCCGCGCCGCCCAAGGCGGGCAGCGTTTTATGCAGGGAGCAGACCGCCAGATCGGCGCCGCAGGAAACGGCGCCTGCACAGCCGGGGCAGAAGGGGAAATGTGCGCCGTGCGCTTCGTCGACGAGCAGCAGCGCACCATGGCGGTGTGCGATTTCGGCGGCGGCGGCGATGTCGCGCCGGACGCCTGCGTAGGTCGGCGATGTGAGGATGACGGCGTGCGCGCCGGTTTCAATGAGGCGGTTTTCCAGTTTGTCAGCGGAAAAACCGGCAGCCGTATCGGCAAACGGCGGTTTCCCGGGCCGGTCACAGAAGAGGTAATGCGGTTCCAAACGGCAGAGCGCCATGGCATGAAAGACGCTTTTGTGGCATCCGCGGTCACAGAGCAGACGGCGGCAGCCGGAACCGGCATAAGCGGCGGCAAGCATGGCGAGGATGCCGAGCGTCGAGCCGCCTGCCAGCAGAAACGCCTGCGGCGCGTGCCAGTCGGCGGCAAAAAGGCGGTTGGCTTCGGAAAACGGCGGCGCGTCTTCATACAGGCAGCCGGTTTCGGAAAGCTCCGTCACGTCGATGGATTCCAGCGGAACCGGCAGCGGCGGAAAGACGGCCCGCCCCTTGTGGCCGGGCATATGGAACCGGCGGGGCGAGGCGGCTGCATACGCGCAGAGCGCGTCCAGCAGCGGTGTCTGCGGGTCAGACATATTTCTTGGGGATCATGGCACCGGCAAGAATCGGGTTGACGTCAAACCGGACGGCGTCGCCGATGGCGCAGTCGAGATCCGTGACGTCAATGACGGTATGCTGCATGCCGACATGACCCAGAACGCGCGCCGGACGGCCGTTGACCGAAACGGTCAGGCGTTTCCCGGTCAGCCACGCTTTCAGTGCGCTCAGGCAGACGAGCGACGTGCTGTGGAACGTATATTGATCGCGCTGTTTTTCGGCGCAGAAACCGTCTGCATAGCCGAGCGGGACGACGGCGATGCGCGTCCCTTTCCGGCAGACATAATCGCCGCCGTAGCCGACGGTCTGATTTTTCTGAAGCCAGCGGATTTCAACGATGTTGCTTTCGGCATAGCCGGTTTTGGAAAGGCCGAAATTGCCTTTGGCGGCGACGCGCCCGGTCAGCGCGGAACCGACGCGCACAGCGTCCAGCACGGTGTACGGGTACTTGAGCAGCGCCGAAGAGTTGGCGGCGTGCAGCGTCCCGGGGTCGAACCCGGCCTGCCGGACGGCTTCGACGGCGCGCATGAATTCATTAAACTGCGTTTTCGTCGTTTTTCCGCTCGAAAACGCCTTATAGAAATGCGTATACATACCGGTGATGTTGAGCGAGGAGAGGTATTTGAAGACGCTGATGACCTTGTCGGATTCGCCGGGCAGGAACCCGTACCGCCCCATGCCGGTGTCGATCTCGATGTGCGCCTCGGCATTCGTCGCGTTTTTTTCGGCGATGCCGTTGATGGCCACGGCGGCGTCATAGGAGCCAATGGTGGCGACGCCGTTGTATTCGATGATCTTTTCGATTTCCTCCGGAATCGACGTGGAGCGCATCACCAGCACTTCTTCATCGACAAAGCCGGAGTTCCGCAGAATCACCAGGTCGCGCGGCTCGGTGATGGCGAAATGGGAGATGCCTTCGTCACGCAGCATATCGGCCATTTCCAGCAGGCCAAACCCATAGGCGTTGCCTTTCAGCACGCCGTAAACCGTGGCGGAACCGGCGCGCTGGCGCACTTTTTTGATATTGCTGCGGACTTTTTCACGCTCGACGACCAAATATTTTGCCATGCCGGGCATCCCTCGCTTCCGTAAAAATCATAATAACATCAAAAACCATAAAATCATCTGGCGGCAGACGCCAGCATGGTCATTGACCGCTGACGGCCGAATCCGGCTGTGCAGCCGGTGCAGGTTCCGGTCTGGCTTCGACATGCGGCTTATGGCCGCCCTTGCCGGTCAGCTTGTTTTTGGCGCGGCGCACCAGACTGAGCGCCTTCCGCATCCGCTTGACGGCGGTGACGACCCAGGGCTTCAAAACGTAATCGTATTCGCCGAGAAACTCGGTGAATTCGCCGTTGAAGCCTTTTTTGAAGCGGTACAGCCCATACAGCGGGTTTTCAGGCGACAGATCGCCAGATACGCCGCGGAAATCATAGAGGAAGCAGCCGCTTTCGATCGCCCAGCGGATCATTTCCCATTGCAGGAGATAGTTCGGCATCAGGTTCCGGTCTTCGTTGGAGGAGGCGCCGTAGAGATACCAGACCTTTCCGGCGAAGCGGATGGCGATGGTGCCTGCGATGGGCTTCTCGCCGTGATAAGCCATATAGAGGCGGGCGTTGTCGCCCAGACAGTGCAGAAGTGAACGGAAGTAGTCCGGTGTGCGGACGATGAAGTTGTCGCGCGAGCCGGTTTCGTTCATGATGCGGCTGAAGTCTTCCACGGCTTCATCTCCGCAGACGCGGACAACGACGCCTTTGCGCTGTGCCAGCCGGATGTTGTAGCGCGTTTTGGATTCAAACGAATTGAGCAGCGTTTCTTCGTCTTTCCCGGCGACGTCGAGCCGGAAGACGTACCGCGGCTGGATGGATTCAAAATTCTTGTGGTTGGGGGGCGGCGTAAAGCCCAATTCCGTCAGCAGTGCGGCGAACGCCGTGTTGTCGGAGCGGATGTCCGGGTCGACTTTCAGAATATAACAATGCCGTTTTTTTGCCAGATCTTTTGCGGCCTCGAGAAGGTCGCGCGCCGTTTCCAAATCATCTTCCGCGCAGACGGGGCCGCGGCAGCCGTACATCATCGAGTAAGGCATGCCGGGGATGCGGCGGATCATCAGCGCCATCGAACCAGTCACTTCGCCGGCGTCATTGCGGCGCAAAAGGCCGGCCCACTGCCAACTGGATTTATGATTTCCCCACATCCGCGTCTGCATAAAGTGGCCGCGCGGGTGTGCGGCGACAAATTGATCATAAACGTCGTAATTCGCCGGCGTGACGGATTCGACCTGTTGAGAAGAGATCATTCGATCAAACGAACCTTTCTGCGGGGCGGCTTCCGGCGCGCATCAGCCGACGCCGGACAAGGAACCCCAGTTTCCTATATTTTACACTATTCAGATGAAAAAGTAAATATATCCGGCGGATGTTTCGCGGGATTTTTCGCGCCGGTACGGGCTGTTCAGTGGGCGGCGGGCAGCAAAATCGATACGCCGAAGCGGTTGTCGCGGGCAGAGGATTCCAGCGATCCGCCGTTCAGCGCCAGGTATTCGCGCGCCAGTGTCAGACCGGTGGAGAACTTCGTTGCGGCGTCGCCGGTATCGGCTGTGGGCGCCACTAGATTGACCAGCACAAACCGCCAGAACTCGCCTTCCCGCCGGATATGCAGTTCAACGTTGGAACCGGCCAAAGCGTACATGGCGAGGTTGCCGTAGAGAATATCCAGCACGGCGTGGATCTGACGGGGATCCGCCGTGATCAGCACGGGTGCGGACGGCAGATGCGAATGAATCGTCAGCTGTGCGGCGCTGATTTCCGGCATACGCGCGTTGGAAACCTCATCCAGCACGGTCAGCAGATCCAGCCGCTTCAGCACGGGCGCCGTGACGGGCATGTTCTGCATGACGGTGTCCAGCATGGTGTCCGTGATCTGGTTGAGGCGCTTCAGGCAGATCGAAGCATCCGGCGATTCGCAGGATGCATTGGCACAGGCGGTGGTTTCCAGCAGGCGGAGCTGCTCTTTCAGTTCGCTGATGGAGGCGGAGAGCTGGGCCAGCTTTTTGTGGGAGCGGATAAACATCTGCTCGGCGCGGGCGTTGACGGCGTCGTCAATGGCGTTCAGGTTGCATGTGAGCGGGTAGAGCGGGTCGGAATCGGTCAGATCGCTCTGCGGAACGTGTTCCCCCAGCGGCAGCATGGCGCTCAGACGCTCCAGCTCGGAGACCTGATTGACCAGCCTGGCATACTGGCGGTAGAACAGCGCAAAAAGCACGGCAAAATAAAACAGATAGAACGGGATCATCAGCCGGACGGCGCGGAGCCCCAGAAGCAGGTCGGACAGGAAAAAGAGCAGCATCGGCAGACAGAATCCGAACAAAATCAGACGGATTGCCTGCATACGGACGCCCCGCTGTGCCTGGCTGACCGGCAGAACGGCGTTGAGCTGATCGCGGAGGAAGCGGATTATGTGCACTGCTGCGCTGTTGGAGAAGAAAGAACGTCCGCCGCGGTACCGGAGGTTGCAGCGCAGGACATACAGCATGGGGATCAGCAGTAGCGTGACAGCGGCTGTGGTTTGATAAGTGGGCGGAAATGCCCATGCGCGGATGCATACATAGATGACGGCGGCGATGGCGGCCAGGCGAAGCTCCAGATACAGCCATGAGACAAGGTCGGAGATCCGGCGTTCAATGCGCCGGCGGCGGCTGCCGTTTACAAGTACGACGGCCAGAGAGAAGAGGAAGACGCCTGCCAGAACAAACAGCGAGGTCAGCCCGCGCCGGAGGACGAACCATTCCAGCAAAGCGGCGCCGAAACCATCCGTCGACAGGTGTGTGGGGCGGAGGACGGCGATGAGGATGGCTGCATCCTCGTAGTTGCGCATGGTGCCGTCAAAAACCGCGGTGGCGGCGTCGGTATAGGGATATTCAAAAGCAGCCGGCTGACCTGTGACGGAAGAAGAACCGCGGAAGACGTTGGCGGAGTAGCGGCAAAAATAGATGTATGCGTCGCTGCCGCCGTAGGCCGCCTCGAAAGAGGGGATGTCCGCGATCTGCGGATCGGAGGACAGCGTGGCGTTTGTCTTCAGCGAGAAGGCGAAATACGCCGTTCCGTCCGGAATGCCGACAGGCTCGGAACGCGCAGAGACGGCTTCATAAAGGGCGTCAAAGGTTTCGCGCGTCGTGCGGCGGAAAACGTTGGTCTGCGTATAATTGGAAACCGGCAGGCGGTTATCCTTCTGCGCGATCACAAACCCGCAGCCCAAAATACAGCATGCGGCGCCGGACAGACCGGCCAGAAGCATGAAAACAAGCACGAGACAATATGAAATAGCACGGGCGAACTTCTGCATAAGGGATTCGTCCTTTCTATGGAAGCAGATGAAAGCGGAGACGGCCGGGGTCGGGGATCTGCCGTTCTTACATATATTATATCATACTTTCAGCCGGAAAGGAACAAAGGGGAGGGAAAGGAACGAACGGAAAATCAGGGGAAAAGACAGGAAAATCGGCACACAAAAATTTTTTTTCGAAAAAAGGCGAAAAGGGGCTTGCATTTTGGAGAGAAGTGTGGTATCATATCTCTTGCGTCGCTTGAAGGCGCAGAATGCCTACATAGAAAGAATGAGGTGAATACTTGATGAAGCAGGGAATCCATCCCGCCTATGGCCAGACCAAGATTTACTGTGCCTGTGGTGAGGTTATCGAGACCGGCTCTACGGCAAAGGATATGCACGTTGAAATCTGTTCAAAGTGTCACCCTTTCTTTACCGGTAAGCAGAAGCTGGTTGATACCGGCGGTCGTGTCGATAAGTTCAAGAAGCGTTTCGGCATGAAGTAATCTCAGCAACCGTCATTGCTATACCTCTGATGCTCGGGCAGCAGCCTGAGAAAAAACAGAAATTTTCCAAAACCCTCTTGACAAGAGCAATTGGATATGGTATAATAAATGACGTTGCGCTGAACAGCGAGACGATGTGAGTTGATCCTTCGGCAAAGCGGAACCCAAGCGGTTCGGAAAC
>CAJLFQ010000044.1 GCA_905205975.1 uncultured Eubacteriales bacterium
CCATTTGACGGACAAAACCATATCCCCCGGCTGTATAAGCCGGGGGATATTTCCGTTGCACCGCCTGCAAAACAGCAGGAAAAGGAGGAATCAACCATGCAGCTTGAAA
This sequence comes from uncultured Eubacteriales bacterium, assembly GCA_905205975.1. GTDB lineage: Bacteria > Bacillota > Clostridia > Oscillospirales > QAMX01 > QAMX01. The sequence goes on from CAJLFQ010000044.1 coordinate 110, forward strand.
CCGAACGCCTCGTCCTGCGGGAACTGACATCGCTTGATTTTGACGCGCTGTATGCAGTTCTTGGTGATTCCGACATCATGCAGCACTACCCGTATACATTTGACGAAACGCGTGTCCGGCGTTGGATTCAAAAAAACCAGGAACGCTATCATGTGTTTGGCTTTGGCCTTTGGGCAGTGGTGCTGAAGGAAACCGGCGAACTGATCGGCGACTGCGGCCTGACAATGCAGAACGTCGACGGCGTGATCCTGCCGGAAATCGGCTACCACATCGCAAAAGCGCATCAGCGCCGCGGCTATGCGCGGGAAGCGGCACGGGCATGCCGCGACTGGGCGTTTCAATCCACGCCGTTCCAAATGCTGTTCTCATATATGAAACAGTCGAATACCGCCTCCTCAGCGGTGGCAAAATCGAACGGTATGCGTTTCCTTGGAGAATTTCGGGATGAAGAAGGGGAGACCACGGTCGTCTATGGCATCACCCGTGCAGAATGGCAGCTGCTGAAAAAGTGAAGCCAAAGAAAAAACAAGGCATGGAAAAATCCATGCCTTGTTTTTGTGTGTAAGACGTTCCGTGCGAAACGGAATTATTCCTCGTCGCCCTCTTCGAGCGCGGCGCGGACAGACAGGCTGACCTTTTCGTTCTCGTTGTTGATGTCGAGAATCTTCGCCTTGACGACATCGCCTTCTTTGACGACGTCGGCCGGGCGGGCAATGCGGTGGTCGGCCAGCTGGGAGATGTGGATCAGACCGTCAACACCCGGGATGATTTCGGCAAATGCGCCGAACGGCATCAGCTTGACAATCTTGACGTCCACGACGTCGCCGATCTGGCAGGAAGAAGTGAACTTCGCCCACGGATTGTCGGCTTCGTTTTTCAGCGTCAGAGAAATCTTCTTCTTGTCGCGATCCAGCGCGATCACGCGGGCTGTGACTTTGTCGCCGACGGAAACAGCTTCGGACGGGTGCTTGATGCGCGTCCAGCCGAGCTCGGTGATGTGAGCCATACCGTCTGCGCCGCCGATGTCGATGAATGCGCCGAACGAGGTCAGCGATTTCACGACGCCTTCGTAGACGTTGCCGACTTCGATGGTATCCCAAATCTTTTCAGCAGCGGCCTTGCGCAGGTCTTCGTTGGCATAGCGGATGGAACCGATGATGCGGCGTTTGGCGCGGTTGACTTCCGTGATGCGCAGGGTGACGTGCTTCTTGAGCATTTCGTTCAGGTCTGCATCTTTCGGCATACCGGTATGGGAAGCCGGAACAAAAACACGGACACCGTTCACGGAGACGACGATGCCACCTTTGTTGATTTCAACGACAGTGCCTTCCAGCAGTGCTTTGTCGGCGCGGGCGGCGTCGATGCTTTCCCAGCCGCGGGCGGCGTCAATGCGCTTCTTCGACAGCGTAACGATTCCTTCGGAATCGTTGACCTTGGTGACGAAAACTTCGATTTCATCGCCGATGTGAACAATGTCTTCCGGTTTGGCGGAAGGATCGTCGCTCAGCTCGGAAACCGGGATAAAACCGGCCTGCTTGGTGCCGAGATCGACGTGAATATCCGTCGGAGTAATCTGGGTCACGATGCCGGTGACGCGTTGGCCGGTGTGCAGGGTCTTGATCGAACGATCGACCATTTCAGCAAAGGACTCTTCGGTTTCGGGGACCATGTCAACAGCTTCGTCGACGCCGTTTTCAATGATCTGCTTCTCTTCTGACATGTGGATGACCTCCTCAATTTTTACATCCGGCGTAGAAGCGCCGGCTGTTAATCCGATGGTACGGGGGTGGATGACTCTGAGCAATTCTGCAATGGTGTTCAGCTCTTCCGCGCCGGAGAGCAAAAAAACATATGCGCAGCGTTTGGCACAGATGTCTGCCAACCGAGCCGTGTTGGCGCTTTTCCGGTCGCCGATGACAAGCATCACATCAACGGAACCGGCAAGCTCCGCCGCCTCGCGCTGACGCAAAGCGGTGGCACTACATATTGTATCAAAAATCCGGAGGTTTGTACACTGGTTTTCGAGAATTCCAATGCTTTTTTTCCAGATTTCTTTGTCCGACGTTGTTTGAGCAACGATTGAACACGGTTTTTGCGCGTCAAACGCCGGACTATGCAGGTAAAGTTCAACTTCCTCAGGCGAGGAAAGGATGACAACGTCTGCTGCGCGGTCGGAAATCGCGATGGTTTCCGGGTGGTTGCGCTGACCGATGACAATGATGCGGCGGCCGGCGGCTGCTTCGGCAAAGACGATGTTGTGGATGCGGCGCACGCACGGGCAAGTGGTATCGACAATGCGAACCTGTTTTTCTGCCAGCGCCGCATAAACGGCCTGGCATTCGCCGTGCGCACGAATGACCGCTGTGGTTCCGGCGGGAACCTCTTCGGCTGAGCCGACCGTATGAAGGCCGGCGGCCTCCAGAGATTCGACGACAGACGTGTTGTGAATGACGGTTCCGATGGCGTATGCCCCTTCTCTGGCAGCGGCTTCCGTCATTGCGATGGCGCGTGAAACGCCGAAGCAGAATCCGGCCGTTTTCGCAATGGAGAGACGGGCAGGACGGTTATGATCGGACATCTTTCAGCTCATAAACTTTCTTCAGGATCTCGTCGGCAGCCTGATGATAATCCTCATTGGAGGGCTTGCCCGCAGGCTTTTCCGGCCGGAAGGGTTTTCCAACGACGACGCGGACGCGGTGAAACGGTTTCCGGCCGGGCGTAATATAAACCGGAACGACATCACAGCCGGAGCGGAGTGCAAACATTCCGGCACCGGCCTTTGCGCCGTCGGAGCTGTTGCGCGTTCCCTCCGGGAAAAGGACGAGACGCCCGCCGGAGGAAAGTGTTTTGAGCGATTCTTTGATGGCCATGATGTCGGCTTCTCCGCGTCGGACCGGAAATGCACCGAGCGCACGCAAAACAGCGCCGACCAGCTTGTTGTCAAACAACTCTGCTTTGGCCATGAACCGGGGATGCGGTTTGGTGCGCAGGCCAAGGGCAAGCGCCAGAAAAATCGGATCGGAAAGCCCTGTGTGGTTGGCGCACATCAGAAATGCGCCATCCGGCAGATTTTCCCGGCCGGTAATCTTGTAAAAATAGAGAACCTTGTAAATGAACATGAACAGCGCAACACTGAAGCAGTAAAACATGGTCAGATTCGCTCCTTGATGGTTTTGAGCAGTAAAGAAAGGCTTTCTTCGAACGAATTCCCGGTCGTATCAAGCAGGACGGCATCCGGACTCTGCACCAGCGGCGCAGCAGCACGCTCAGAGTCGCGGCGGTCCCGTTCAACCAAATCACGGTAAACGGTTTCAAACACAGCCGGTTCACCGCGCGCCTGCAATTCCTCAAACCGGCGGCGGGCACGGTCTTCGGCAGAGGCTGTCAGAAAGATTTTGAGCTGCGCATGCGGCAGAACAACGGTGCCGATGTCGCGGCCGTCCATAACGACGTTGTTATCTGCTGCCAGCTGTCTTTGCGTATCCAGCAGAAATGCGCGGATCTGCGGCACGGCCGAAACGACAGACGCGTATGCAGAAACCTGTTCAGTTCGGATCAGAGCAGTCACATCCTCGCCGTTCAAAAAAACGTGCTGGCCGTCCGCTGCCGATTGCAGGGAGACGGTGATGGATGCAGGCAGCTTTGCAATGGACTGCGTATCGGTTGGCGCAATCCCTGCGCGAACGGCGGCCAACCCGACGGTGCGGTAGAGTGCGCCGGTGTCGATATAGAGAAACCCAAGCGCCGCCGCCGCCTTGCGGGAAAGCGTACTCTTTCCGGCGCCGCTGGGGCCGTCTATGGCAATGTTAATCATCCAAAAACCTCTTTTGCGTAATTCTGAGCAAAGCGGCTAAATTGCGCGGTGCCCGAGCCCGACGGCAACTTCGTTCAGGTGAAGCAGCCCAATGCCGAAAAACATGGCAACACTGACATGTTCCTCCTGACGGGCAATGGCGATTTTTCCACCGATGTTCAGCCCAATGGCTTTGTTCATAATCTGACTCAGCGCCTCGCGTGCAGCGCCGGCCACGGCGCCTTCTTCCAAATGCGTGGTGCCGATGACACCCTCGCGGCGTGCGGCTACAATGGCACGCTCGATCATTTTGTTGATGGAGGGGATGAATTCACCGCCGAAGTTTGCCGCTGCGGTCTGAATTCCAAGCGCCTGCGCCTCGGCCCGAACACGCTGTTCATCTTCTACACCGGCGCTGACCGCAACGCGGAGCGCGGCGGCGGCAACGTTCCGGCTGCCAGAGCCAATATCACGTTCAGTCACAGAAAAAACCTGCCGTTTCTTTTGTTGAATTCGTTTGTGTATAGGCGGCTGCCGCATTGCCTGCGGCATAGCCGGTTGAAAAAGCAATTTGAAGGTTAAACCCGCCGGTATACGCGTCCAGATCCAATACTTCACCGGCAAAAAAGAGACCATGTACAAGTTTGGAAGCCATCGTTTTCGGATCGACCTCATCCAGACAAACGCCGCCTGCAGTTACAACAGCGGAATCAAATCCGCCGAGCGACAGCGGGGAAAAGGACAGCGATTTGATGACGCTGCAAAGCGCAGCACGCTGTGCTTTCGTTACAGCGTGCACCGGTATGTCAGCCGGGATTCCGGCCTTTTCCAGCAGCGGGACACGCAGCACCGCGGGCAGCAGCGCATCCAAGGCGTTCTTGACAGCCTTGTTGCGTCGTTCATCGAAATCGCGCAGGATGCGCCGATCAAGCGTCTCCGCATCTAGGGCGGGCTTCAGATCAATCTCCAGAGCATAGTCAGCATGCGGGTCACGCATATGTGCGCTGGCGCTTAAGACGACCGGACCAGAAACGCCGGTGTGCGTAAAGAGCAGCTCGCCAAAATCGGATTCAATCGAGCGGCCATCGGCAAGCAGGCGAACGCCGATATTTTTCAGCGTCAATCCGGCACAAGCGGGGCAGAGCGGATCCGGACAGTCCAGCCCAACGAGAGAGGGGCGAAGCGCCGTAATGTGGTGCCCACAGGATTCTGCGAATGCATACCCGTCGCCCGTGCTGCCGGTTGCCGGATAAGAGAGCCCGCCCGTTGCAACGATGACAGCGGCGCAGGGATAAGCGCGGTGGTCGGTGCAGACGCCCCGCATGGCGCCTTCCTGAACCGACAGCCGTGCGGCACGCTCCTGTACGACGTGAACGCCCAAATCGGACAGATTCTGACGCATGGCCATCACGATGTCCGTTGCGCGGTCCGAAACCGGAAAGACGCGGTTCCCACGTTCTGTTTTCAGCGGAACACCCAGCGATTCAAAAAACTGCATGGTATCCTGCGGGGAAAAGCGTGAGAATGCCGAATAGAGAAATTTGTGTCCGCCGGTGATATGCTTCAGAAGCTCAGCCGTGGAGCAGTCATTGGTGACGTTGCAGCGCCCTTTTCCGGTGATGGCCAGTTTGCGGCCGGGCAGCCGGTTTTTTTCACAGAGCAGAACCGTCGCGCCGCAGGCGGAAGCCTGCGCAGCGGCCATCATTCCGGCAGGGCCGCCGCCAATCACAATACAGTCATAAGATGCTGTCAACAGATGTCAATCCTCCGTGGTGCCGCTATCGCCGATTGAGCGGCGAAACGTCCGGCGCTTTTGTCAGAAGCGGAAAAGCATATGCGGCGTCTGCCAGAATTTCCTCGGGAGAACGGTCTCCTTCCAGCAGCGGCGCATAGATGGAATCATTGAAAAATGCGCGGAATCGAATGTCGAATTCATCTGCCGTGACCGTCAGGGCAGGCAGCAGATAATGCTCGATGATCCGTGCGGCGTCGGCATTCAGCTTGGTCTGACGGATAAAGGCAGAAATCCAGTCGCCGCCCAGCAGCTTGGCCAGCGCGTTAAAAAGTGTGACGTTGCTGAGCAGACTGGCATTGTTTGCGGGAAAAGCATATCCCTCGTATCCGGTGATGGGGGTCCGGCGGGCAGAAGAGCCGACCGGAACCGGCATCAGCATGACAGCTTCAGAGTCGGTCAGGCTGGCATTGGCCAGTACGGTGTTGGAATCCGTCCAGAGAAAGAGCAGTTTGCCGTTTGCAAAGAGGTTCTGCGCATCTGCGCCGGTTCCGGCATATGCAGCGGGCGCAGAGGCCAGTGTATACAGCTCAGTGCAAGCGTTCCGGGAAACATCTTCCCGCAGCTCACAGCGCCATGTATTTTCCGGGCGCGCAACATAGCGGCCGCCCAAAGACAAGTATGCAGAAAGAGGGGAAACAAACGCCGTGCCAAAGGTATCCGGCAAGATCGAAGCCGCGGCGTTGGAGAGCCTGATGTATTCCGAAAGCGTCCATTTCCCGGTTTCCAGGAGGTTGTAGAGGTTGCCGGCACCGAGGCGCTCCAGCAGCGTGGTGTTGCAGAGCAGCATCTGACCGAAAGCGGGAATGGTATACGCAGAGGCGATCTGCACAGCCCATTGCTTGCCGTCATAACGGGTCATGGCGGAAGCCTCCGTCCAAAAGAGGGCTTTATCATTGCAGTTCAGCCCGGCATTCAAAAGGGCCGGGTCATCGACGGCATACAGCGCCTTGGCGGCCGACAGAGCAGGAATTTCATTCATCCGGATGCCCAGCACATCCGCTGCATACGTCCCCGCAGCCGCTGCGGCAATGCAGTCGGAAAGCGAAGGTGCATATCCGATATCGATGACGGCATGGTACCGGGTGCGAAGCTTGTCATAGACGGCAAGCAGCTGACGGTCGGTCTCCGTGCCGTCTGCTTTTGGGAGCAGCTTGTCAGCCCAAGGGACGCGAATGGTCCAGACGAAGCCGCTCAGATCGACGGCGGGCTCGGTCCATTCGGAAGGTTCCAGCGCAGCAGTGGGCAGGGCGGGCGGCGTTGTTTCGCTTGTCGTGGCGGATGTTGCGGAGATATGCGCGTCTAACGGTTTCATAGAACATGCAGAACACGCCAGCAGGCATACCGTCAGAACTGCTGCGGCATAACGTTTCCAACCGGCGCTTTGAGCGGTTTTCCGGGGCGCGATTTGCTGCGGCATGACTGATCCCTCCTGCACGTCTATGCCTACTATTATACAACAAATTGCCGCGAAATTCAACAGGAAATTCTGGCGCATGCACCGGTTTCAAAACACACGGCTATGGTTTTGTATGCGTTCGTTTTCCACGCACAGAAGGACAGGCAAATCGACCAGAATGACATCCAGCCCAATCAGACGGATGTTTTCCCAGCTGATTTCGACGCCCTCTTCACGACCGAAGAACCCAAAAAAACGCGGTCTTCCCGGCAGCATCAGCCGAAGGATCCGGCCGTGATCGGCGTCCATTTCCATGTCGCAGATCCGTCCGAGATTTTTGCCGTCCCGCACGTTGATGACATCTTTTGTCTGAAGCTCGCTGAGCCGGAAGCATTCGTTCACAAAAAAGCCCCTTTCCGGCGGCAAAAGTCAGAAACCGCCGCTTTATTGTATGCACATATCATGGCCTGCTTGCATTTTCAGAGGCAATCCGTTATACTATACTGTACATACAGCAGCCGGCTGGCCTTTAACGAGGTATTTTCGCTGCACGGGAGGATATGGACATGGTGGCTCTCTTTCTGGTTGGAACACTCGCAATGTCGTATGCATGGGGTATGCGCGGAACCCCGATCGGGCACGGTCAGGGCGCAATGGTGCCGGGTGCCATTCTGGGTTTCTTTTTCGCTGCGCTCGCAGAGCGTTTGGGGATGCCGAACGCTTGGCAGAACGTCACGCTTTTCTGCGGCATCGGCGCAGCCGCCATGTATTATGGCGGCGACATGACCTATGGTCAGACGATCGGTCTCGCGCTGGATGAAGCAGGCGGGACATTTTGGCATGGGATGGCCGGTTTGTTTCTCAAAGGGGTCATCTGGTTTGGCACGGCCGCGGGATGGCTGGGCATGGCCGTTTCCGCATTCCTGTGCGCCCGGTACGCGGCGTGGGAGCTGCCGCTTGCGCTGCTGGTGTCTATCCCGCTCAGGATACTCGGTGTCCGGCTTCTGAACCGGCCGCATCAGCCGGAAGCAGGGCGTCTGCCTGCCATTTACTTTTCCAAAAACCGGCCGGAGTGCTGGGGCGGTTATCTGTTTGTATGGGTGGAGCTGCTGGTTTGGATGGTCTGCCGCGGCGATGCGGAAAGCCTCTTGATTTCCACGCTGGCTGCGCTGGGCGGCGGCATGGGCTGGTTCCTCGGCAACCTGATGCAGCTCTGGTCGCATCGGCCGTTCAAAAGCGGCCGCTTATTCCTTGGCAGATGGAACCGGGCCGGCGTCGTAAACGGCTGGAAAATCATGGAATGCACCATCGGCGCATGGGGCGGATGCTTGGGGTTGCTCGGGTTTTGGCTAGCATACCGTCGGACGACAGACGCCGTGGTGCAGACGTTTGAACCGTGGATGCAGAATCAAACGTTTGCCGATGTGCTGACGCTTGTTTGGCTGGCGCTGCTGCTGGCATACAGCGTATGCTCTATCCGCCTTCAGGCGCAGCCGTCTTATCGACCGGAGCTGGACCGCCTGAAGAAGCTGGGCCTGATTTCGGCGGAATCCTATGCGAAAAAAAACGCCGCAGCGACGGATCAAAAGCCAGACGGCGTGTCCGGATTGATCCTGTCGCACGGCGACGCGTGTGATCGATTGGTGTATGCGACGATTCCACTCCTGCTCATGCTGAGCGGGTCTGCGCTGGCGGCACAGCTGACCGCCGGATTTGTCATTGTGTGGGTTCTGATGGAGCGGATGCTGTTCGGCCGGTTTGAAGATTTCCGGCATTTGACAGCCATTCGGATTGTTTTCCTGTCGCTGTCGGCTGTCCTGCTGGCGGCGCAGCTCTGCCTGTACCCGGCCGGTGGGTTGAAACCAGTGGTGCTGCTGGCGATCGATACGGCGTTTTATACGCTGCTGGTTCTGATGAATGACTTCCGCCCCAAAAACATTCGAGCCATGCGCGCTGAACACAGCGGCTGGATCCGGTTTTTTGGCGCAAAACTAACGACAGACCTCTATTTTATCTGCTGCACTGCGGTCACACTGATTTGGTATGCCGCGGCATGCTGAAGCAATCAGCGAATCGCGCCGTTTCCGGTTTCGGTCAGCAGGTTGGCGTCGTCCCGCAGGCATACCACAATGTCGGGCTGGTGCAGACGGACGTAATCAAGCAGCGCCATTTCCCGGTAATGCCGCAGGTCGAGGCTGCGCATTTCGTTGAAGCTGGCATAGAGAAACGTTTCCACGGCATTGGTGTAGGAATCCCCAAAGATCAGGATATCAGGCAGTTCCGACCTGTTCGTCTGAATTACGGTCTCGGCAATATCGCCGCCCATATAGGCGGAATAGGTGACCGGGGCTGAGGCATCATCCGGCAGACGAATCACGGTCGAATCCACCGGCTGTCCGTTATCGAACCGCGAAAATGCAACGGGCTCTCGGAGCGTGCAGGTGAAGAAGTCATCCTGCAAATCGGTCAGATAGTAAATAGCCCGGCTGCGAGAACCGTGAAAAACAGATGAAACAGCAGGAAAAGAAACATTTTCACTTGAAATCTTACCGATTGAGTAGCTGCCATTGCTTTCTGCAACTTTTTTGATGATTGACTGATAAACGAGAAAAGCGCCTTTGATGGAATAATGATGGTCGGTTTGCATGTAAAACTGCTGCGTACCGCCAGCTTGATCGAAGATGGTTTTCATATCGAGATACGAAATGCCGCGTGCATCCAAAGCGGATTCAAACAGTGCCTTGGAAGCGGCGCGCGTCTCAGCGCCGCTGTATAACCCCAGTGGAAATTCGGATTCAAAGGCCGTCATCTGCGTCGGCACAATGACGTAGAGCAGCGTGCCCCCGTAGGAGGTGACGGTTTCCTTCAGCGAAGCGAGGCGGTCTGCCATGGACGCCGCCTGCTGCGCGAGTTCATCGACAGAAGCGTCCGATGGCGTCAAATGCGGCAGCAGACATGTATCTGTGGGGAGGATTCCGTTGACAGAAGCGCGGTTCAGGATGTTGAGCTCCAGCCATGTGCGCCCCATCAGCATCCCGTCTCGGAAAACGATGTGATCTTTCAGATAGGTTTCCCAGCCGGAAAAATAATCGCCGGATACCAGCGCATCACGCGTCAGTTCAGGCGCGGCAGCCAGACGCCGGTTTTCAATGTCAGAGACGGACAGGCGCGGCAGGAGAAATGTCAGCGCAGGAACAGCAAACAAAATGACAACAAAAAGAACCGCAAAACAACGGCTTGCTTTCCGGCGTACTGCGTCCGGAGAGGCCTTTGACGGCTGCATGGTAATCAACTCCTTTTTGATGGACATCCTTAAAAGCGGAAGTAGATAAACGGGTTAAACGAAGAAACCGTGATCGAAACGACAGATAAGCCGAATACCGCCAACAGCAGACCATCGCACGCAATCGCCATCCATGGCCGGCTGTCATACTGACGGCGGAGAACCTTGGGCAGAGGCAGACAGAAGAGGACGGCCAGGAACAGCTCGGCTTTATATTGCGTCAGCAGATAGAGGAAAGATGCATCTCCGGGGATTCCGGTGCCTTGTCCGAACATGGCGCCGAGATAGCCGCCGATCTGTCCGACGCCGCTGCAATTGAAAATGACCCAGCCGAACAGAACAGCCAGCAACGCGTACAGATGACGGACGGGCTTCCAAAGCTTCTGCAAAAAGGCGCCCAGGAAACGCTTTTCTGCGATCAGCAGGATTGCATAGTAAAGTCCCCAGAGCACGAAATTCCAAGCCGCACCGTGCCAGAGCCCGGTCAGCAGCCAGACAATCAGCAGGTTCAGCGTCTGACGAACCGGCCCTTTTCGGTTGCCGCCGAGCGGAATGTAGACATAATCGCGGAACCAGGTGGAAAGCGAAATGTGCCAGCGCCGCCAGAATTCGGTGACAGAAGCAGACAGATAGGGATGGTCAAAGTTTTCCGGAAAGTGGAACCCGAAAATCTGACCGAGCCCGATTGCCATGTCGGAGTAACCGGAAAAGTCATAATAAATGTGGAGCGCATAGGCAATGGCGCCGAGCCATGCAGAACCGGCTGAAAGGGAAGCCGGACTCGTGCTGAAAACGGCGGAGGCCGCTTCGCCAAGGGCATTGCCGATGAGCATTTTTTTGCCAAGCCCGACGATCATGCGCCGGCAGCCGGCTGCAAACGCATCCATGGATTCCGAACGGTCAGAAAGCTCAGCTGCAATCGTTTCATAGCGGACGATGGGGCCTGCGACGAGTTGCGGGAAAAGCGCGATATAGGTGGCGACGTTCAGGATGTTCTTCTGCGGGGTGCAGCGCCGCTGGAAAACGTCGAAAACATAGCTCATCCCCTGAAACGTGAAGAAGGAAATGCCGATCGGCATGGCGATTTTGGGCGATGCGAGCGCCGTGTGAAAGATGCGGTTGATGTTTTCCACGGCAAACCCGGCGTATTTGTATACGCCGAGCAGCCCGACGTTCAGGAGAACCGCAGCAACCAAAATCCACCGGCGCCTGTTTCCATCGGCACGCGCAACGCCGAATGCGAGCAGGTAGTTTGCCAGAATCGACCCCAGCATGATGAAAATACCGACGGGTTCGCCGTATAGGTAGAAAAACAGCGAAAAAACCAGCAGGACGGCGTTTCGGGCAGCGCGAAAACGCTGCGGGACGGCAAAATAAGCCAGCAGGACAGCGGGCAGAAAGATAAATAAAAAGATCAGGCTGCTGAAAACCATACCATTCCTCCGTGGCAGATGCGCATTTCCCGGCATAGCAAGCGGAGAAAACCATGCATCGGATTGCGCTACAGTTTATTCTACCAATCCAGCCGAAAAAAGTCAACATATTTTCCGGCGGACGCGCAGAAAATAAGGCTGCGGCAGAGAAAAACATCAGCTGCTGCGAAGAAAGCGAGGCAGACGCGATGAAACCGCAGAAAAAACGTGCAGACAAACGTCGAAAACCGGATATACCGCCGCTCGGCGCGACGATGCAGATCTATGAAGTCGATCATGTTGACGCATCCGGCACACCGCAGCGAACCGACCGCGCAGTCGAGTCGGGACATGACTGGGTCGAGTTTACCAAGCTGTAAGCGGATATTGACAACGGAACCCCGCAAAAATGCCCGAAGGATCCGGTTTCCGGAGCCTTCGGGCATTTGCGTCAGCGATTGCCGGATTCGACAAGACGCGATAAAAGAGCAGAGCAGCATTCCTGAACGTCCAGCCATGTTCGTTCAAAGTCGCCCGTGTACCATGGGTCGGCAATGTCGCCGGGATGAAGTCGGTAATCGCCGAGCAAAGACATTTTCTGTTCCGGGTCTCCGCCGCAGATCTGGCGCATCCGGCGAAGATTGGAGCCGTCCATGCCGATCAGCAAGTCAAAGGCCTGATAATCTGCCCGGCAAAGCGTGCGTGCCGTTTTGCCGGAGCAGTCAATGCCGTGCGCGGCAAGCAAACGGCGAACCGGCGGGTAGACCGGGTTGCCGGTTTCCTCGGTGCTGACGGCGGCGGAGGCAATTTGAAAATCAGCGGTATGCCCGGCTTTGCGGACAAGATCCCGCATGACATATTCCGCCATCGGGCTGCGGCAGATGTTGCCAAGGCAGATAAAGAGAATCTTGGTCATCATATGGACTCCTTCTTATCGAATCAGCATCATCAGGGACGTCAGAATTGCCAGAAAACCGAAGTTGAATGCAGAGAAAAGGGCCAGATACCGGCGCGTCTGCCCGGGGTTGTGGCTGGTGTATTCCCGGAACGTAATCAGGCTGGCCAGCGAAGCGATCAACGTGCCGACGCCGCCGATGTTGACGCCAACCAGCAGTTCCGGATAATTCCCGGTGAACTGTGAAAGCAGGATGGCAGACGGCACATTGCTGATGACCTGACAGGAGAGAACGCTGAACAGCAGCGTATCTTTCTCCAGCAGCGTGGCAAACAAGTCGCGGACGGCCGGAATCCGGGACATATTTCCCGAAAAGACAAAGAACGCCGCAAACGTAAACAAAAGCGGATAATCCACTTCGCGGAGCGCTTTCGGATCGGCAAACAGCAGAACAGCCGGGATAACAATCAGTCCGATCCAATAGGGGATGAACCGGAAGACGATGACAATGGCCAGAGCAAACAGGATCAGATAAAGAATGGTTCTGCCAACCGGCAGTGCGGCGCGGGTTTCCGGAATCTGCATCGGCTCCGGTTTCACAAAGAGACAACAGATGGTGATCAAAGCGACGGAAACGGCAAACGGCACCAGCATGATGGACGTGAATTCGCCGGTCGGGATGTTGAACTTTCCATACAGATACAGATTCTGCGGATTGCCGAAAGGCGTCAGCATGCCGCCCAAATTGGCGGCAATGTTCTGCATGATGAACGTGAAGGCCATGTATTTCTGCGTGCCGGAACAGGAGAGGACAAAAAAGCCCAGCGGCAGAAAGGTCAGCAGCGCCATGTCGTTTGCAATCAGCATGGAGCCGATAAACGTGATGTAAACGAGCGCCAGAATGCAGAGCCGAGCGGTTTTGAACCGCCGGACGATCTTTTCCGCGAGTACATAGAAAAAACGGATGTCTTTCAGCGCACAGACAACAGCCAGCACGCAGAAGAGGCAGGTCAGCGTCTTAAAGTCAAAATAAGAGAGATAGGTTCGATCCGGCGGCACAAAACAGGTCGTAACGGCGGCAGCCAGCAGCGCAATGCACAGCACGGCATTTTTCTTGCACCATTGAAGCAGACGCTGTGGGAAAACAGAAGGACGGTGAGCGGGTGTACGTGTCACAAAAAGACTTCCTTTGGATTCTGGTGGATTTTGATTGGATTTGGTCGGAACGATATGCAGATCCGTATGATAAAAAACGTGCGGAATGCAGTACCGCGGCAGAAACGGCCATGAAAAAAGCACTTGCAGAAGCAAGTGCTTTTTTCATGGAGCTGATAACCGGATTCGGACCGGTGACCTCGTCCTTACCAAGGACGCGCTCTGCCGACTGAGCTATATCAGCATTACCCCGCGCGGCTGCACGGAGCGATGGCGACCCGGAAGGGGTTCGAACCCTCGACCTCTAGCGTGACAGGCTAGCGTTCTAAACCGACTGAACTACCGGGCCATTTGCTGTTGTCGGATATCGTCAGAAGTGACGTATCACGTTTTCTTATTTTACTACAAAGTCCTCCGTTTGTCAAGCCCTTTCGCGAAAAAACCAAAGAAAATCCGAGTTGACATTTTCCGCGCCGGATGATATGATAATATCAAAGATGAGCGCGGAATGCAAAAACGGCTCAAACATACACGATCAAGTGAAAAAACAGCGCAGAAAGGGCGGATATCAACATGGATGGCAAATATGTCGACCAAATTGCCTACACCGGCGGCTTGGATCGGGCATCCTATCTCCGGCAGATCCCGGCAATCCGCAGCCTGCTGGACGGCACGCCGATCGTCTTCCGAAACGATGTGACGATTTTAGCCGGGGAAAACGGCTCCGGCAAATCGACGATCCTGGAGGCGATTGCCGTCGCCTGTGGCTTCAACCCGGAAGGCGGCACAAAGAATTTCAACTTTTCGACCAACGCAACGCATTCGCCGCTCGGTCACTGCCTGACCGTTTCGAAAACGCGCCACGAAAAAGACGGCTTTTTTCTGCGGGCAGAGGGGTTCTATAATCTGGCGACCAACATCGAGGAACTCGACAGCCTGCCAGCCGCATCTCCGCTGATTTCTGAAAGCTACGGCGGCCGTTCGCTCCATGCGCAGTCGCACGGTGAAAGCTTTCTGGCCGCCGTTCAGAACCGCTTCAGCGGCAAAGGGCTTTACATCTTGGATGAACCGGAGGCGGCGCTGTCGCCGATGAAGCAGATGACGCTCCTCTGCGAAATCCGCAGATTGGCCGATCAGGTGTCGCAGTTTATTCTGGCGACCCATTCGCCGATTCTGATGGCTTACCCCGGCGCAGAAATCCTCTGGCTCTCCGAACAGGGCATTCATCCGATCGCCTACGAAGACACCGACCATGTTCGCATAACCCGCCGGTTTCTGGAACACCCGGACCGCATGCTGCGCTATCTCTTTGACGCGTAACCGAACGAAAACCTGAAGGGAAAAGCACTGCGTATCATTCGCTGGCTGTTGCAGGCACCAGCCGAAGGCGGGGCGTCGGAAGCGTGCTGATTCGTGCGGCAGAAACGTACGCATACGAAAACGGCGTCTCTGTCATGGCGGTCAACAGTGCCCCCAATGGGAAAATGATCATCGCTTCTATAAAAAACAGGGGCTTGGAGAGGAAGGATACAGCTTCTGCAAACGTCTGCATGGAACCCAAAAACATCCCCGGCTTGCGGATTGATTTCCGCAGCCGGGGTTTTGTGTTTTTACGGTGTTTCATAGGCAATCGCTTGCCGGAGATTCTCACAGCGTTCGAGCGTCATGCCGTTCCATTCGGCGGATATCGTTCCAACCGGCAGCTCCGGCACACAAATGCGGCAGTCCGAAAACCGTGCATCGACCAGCCAGCGCTGATAAAGCGACTGCGGCATCCGGCGGACAAGCAGATCGCTGCTCTGCGAGGCGCGGCGCAGCAGCGCGGGCGAGATGCCGGTCCATTTCGTTTGAACCTGACGGGTCAGATCAAACGGTGACGTCAAGTCGCATCCGGAAACAACAACGGACTGACAGACGAGCGCATCGCGGAACAGGATGCCGGGCGACAAAGCGGCAACGCTGACGCCGTATCCAAAGCAGTTTTCGATCCGGATATCGGAAAACGACAGCGTACCGTCGGCTGCGTCGATCCATCCGCAGAGCAGACCGGCACAGTCATAGGCGATGTCTTCCGGGTCAGCTGCCCAGGAACAGACGGCAGCGTTTCGGACGGTGATGCCGGAAACAGAGACCGTGCTGCCGGGGGCGAGCTTTAGATCAGATATCAACAGCCCGCCGTAGGAGCGGACAAAACCGTAGAACGGCTGAAGCGCATCTGCCTCTGCATACAGGAGATTCCCGTTCCGCGCATCGCAGAACGCAAGCAGCGCCTGCTTGGCAGACGCATTCAGTTCACCGTCGATCACAATATTCTGCAGCGTATATTGCCGGAAGGAAGAAGGCGCGCCGGTCGGCAGCGCGGAATTGCCGAAAAGCTGAACCGAACGCCTGGCGACAATGTTTTCAATGGTGATGTCGCCTTCCGGCAGCAGGAAAGCGATGGGGGAGCGGCAATCCTCGAAAACGAGGTCGGCGCAGCGATAGCTGTCGCCGGCACCGTCCATGGAAGGAGTTTGTTCCAGCTGAACCCCGGCAGAAATGCGGTAAAATCCGGGCGCACCGCTGGCAAGCGAGTCGGTTTCCGAAGGCGCGGACGAACCGCGGAGATCAATGCCGTACGGATGCGCCAGCATGAGAAACGTCTTGTCCGAAAAGTCGAGCGGCGCGGTGATCTGAACGACGACCGACTCGGCGTATGCGGCGCGGTCAGCGGTAAAATCTAGGACGAATGCGTTCCATGCGTCGGCTGAATCAATCGCTGCATACGCCTTCCGGTTGAGCGCCGGCGTGGGCGGCTCCGTCGCAACAGACGCAGATGCCGTCGTGGAAACGGCTGAACGCGGCGGTTCCGACGATGATGACGGCAGCGTGGAGCCGGAGTTGACAGGCGTCTCATGCGCGGAACAGGATGCGAACAGGCAGAGTATACAAAGAGAAAGCAGCAGCAAAATGATGTTTCGTCTCATTGAGAAGTGACCTCCCTTCTGGGCTGAACGTTTGATGCGTGCCGAAGCAGACGAAATGACGCGGTCTACATTGTGGCAACAATCATTGTGGGAATGCTTCTTGGAGAAGTGGCAGATTCAGCGACCATTTGGGCGCACACTCCGGTAATGCCATATGCCCTGTAAGAGATACCGGTGCTGGCACCACCGTCTAAAATAATACCGTGATGTGTTGCATTGGGGAAAAGCGCTTTGATACAGGAACGGAGTTCATACATGCTGAAAACAGAACCATTATGACTCAATTGCTGTCCGTTATGGTATACTTTCTGATCCGCAAAGGCAGTCAGGAGAATGATGTTTTCAGATGTTGCTGAACCGCCGACATAGAACATGGCGGTGCGTGGGCGAGAATTCGTTATCTGACCAGGTTGAGCTCCTTGTGTGTGTTCTAAAAAGTAGTCATAGTCTGCCTTGGAAAGTGTTCGATTGAGTTCGAGGGAAAATCCTGCAACAGCCCACCTAACATTTGTAAGGTCTAAAGGTGTTACGCCCTGATAGCGATAGTCAGATAAAGCTCCCGTGAAAGCATCAGAAAAGATAAATTGCGGAATCGCGGAGGTAGATTGGTTAAGACATATCAGAGTCTCTTTGGGATATGAGCCAAGATTACGGTCGCTTGTTGACCAGACCTTGGTTACTTGAGAGGAACCTGGTGTGGGGTTATACATGGAAATCATCAACGATGAGCCGTCATATCCTTCATAGAACGTCCCGTTTACACCATAAAACCTGTTGCTTTCAACAGCAGAAGAGGCTGAAGTGTAGTTGTATACATTTTTCCATCCAGTATAAACAATGCGAATGTCACGGTGGTTGACGGCAAGTCACTTCAGATAGACAGTTTTGGTTGCTGTACCAGATGTAAAAGTGTACGACTGATGATGAAACGATGCCATAATAGAACCTCATTCAAACTTCAAATAGTATCACTCAAATAGAAAACAGGCGTGTTTTCTATCTTCCTACAACCAGTCTATCAGAACAAATAAGAAGTGTCAAGAAAAAAT
>CAJLFQ010000045.1 GCA_905205975.1 uncultured Eubacteriales bacterium
ACCTATGTTTCTTTCTTCCCACAGCTGATTGCCGGTCCGATCGTTCGGTATATCCAGGTGGAAAAGGAGCTGACGGCGCGGACGCATACGCTTGAGCAATTTTCAAACGGCATGCAGCGTTTTCTGATCGGTCTTGGGAAAAAGGTTCTGATTGCAAACCTGATGGGCGAAATCGTCAGTACATTTTCCAAGGCGAATGAAAAAACCGTACTTTTTTACTGGCTGTATGCAATCGCCTATACGCTTCAGATCTACTTTGATTTCTCAAGTTATTCCGATATGGCAATCGGATTGGGCGCGATGTTTGGATTTCGGTTTCCTGAAAACTTCCAGTATCCCTACGTTTCTGTCAGCATCACAGAGTTCTGGCGGCGCTGGCATATGACGCTGTCGCTCTGGTTCCGCGATTATGTTTACATTCCACTGGGCGGAAATCGAGTCTCACTGATCAAGCAGATCCGAAATTTGCTGGTTGTATGGATTTTAACCGGATTCTGGCACGGCGCCAGCTGGAACTTCCTGTTGTGGGGGCTGTATTTTGGCGTTCTGCTCATCGGTGAAAAGTTTTTGTACGGAAAACTGCTCGAAAAACTGCCCAAAATTTTCCGCCATGTCTACACGATGCTGGCGGTCATCATTGGATTCGTCCTTTTCAACGCTGCAAATCTGCGGGATGCATGGGCGTGTTTGCGCGCCATGTTCGGATTCGGGCATGTGCCGGTGGTCAATGCAGAAACAATGTATACCCTGCGCAGCAATGCCGGCGTGCTGCTGATGGCGGTCATCGGTGCAACGCCGTTGTGCCGCTCGCTTTGGATGCGCCTGAGATCGATTGGCAAATGGGAACGCGTACTCAATGCGGCAGAGCCGGTTTTTCTGGCTGGCATTCTCTGCGTGGTAACGGCATTCCTGATCAACGGTTCGTTCAACCCATTTCTCTATTTCCGGTTTTGACGGTATGGAAAACCATTGGCTCACACGGAGGATTTTTATATGAATCAAAAAAAGAAAAATCTGCTGATTTCGATTTTGTTCCCGGTGCTGCTTGCCGGGTTCGGGCTGTTTTTCTTTCTGAAGCCGGATGCAGAGCTTTCCATAAGCGAACGGCGCAAACTGAAACAAACGCCGGAACTGACGGCAAAAGCGCTGATGGACGGTTCCTATTTCACGGATTTTGAAGCGTATGCCCTGGATCAGTTTCCAATGCGAGAAACCTTCCGGCGCATCAATGCGTTTTATCGGTTTCGTATGCTTGGTCAGAAGGATACCAACAAAATCTATCTCGTCGGAGATCAGGCGAGCAAGCTGGAATACCCGATGAATGAGACGTATGTCTTGGGCGCCGCAAAAAAATTCAATGCGCTCTATGAGCGGTATCTCTCCGGCATGCGCGTCTATTACAGTGTGATTCCGGATAAGAACTATTTTCTGGCAAAGAAAAATGGCTACCCATCGATGGATTACCAGCAGTTGACTCAAATAATGCAGGAAAACACCCGGAATATGACGTATCTGGACCTCTTCTCGAGCCTGACCATTGATGACTACTACCGGACAGACACGCATTGGAAACAGGATCGGTTGTCTAATGTCTTGGCAGCTCTCGGGGACGGGATGGGATTCGAAGCGCCCGATTTATCCACATGGCAGGCAAATACGTATACGCCGTTTTACGGTGTGTACTGCGGTCAGGCTGCCTTGCCGATCGGAAGTGACACACTGACATATTTGACCGGTGATGCAGTAAACAATGCGTCGGTCTGGAATTATGAAACCAACCGGGAAGAATCGGTCTACCCGCTGGAGAAACTGAATGGTATGGACCCGTATGATGTCTTTTTGGGCGGAGCTGCCCCGCTTCTAAAGATTACAAGTCCGAAAGGCGATCCGGCGAAAAAGTTGATCCTTTTCCGGGATTCCTACGGTTCCAGCCTAACGCCCCTGCTGCTGGAAGCGTATTCCGAAATCTGGCTTGTGGATATCCGCTATATTTCTTCAGAACTGCTCGGAACATATATCGACTTTTCAGATCAAGATGTGCTTTTCCTCTATTCAACCATGGTCATCAACAACAGCCCCATGCTGAAATAGCCGAATAACAACCGGAATGCGAATCATTTCTGCGGGACTCTGTTGAAGATTTGTTTGCATCGAACTTTGAACAAAGGAACGCCGTGTTTTACAAAACACGGCGTTCCTTTGCGATACAGCGGTCATTTCTATATGAAAGCAAAGATTGGACAAAGGGAAACGATCTGCTGAAACCACCGAACGACAAAAAAGACTGAAAAGATGATACATTTTTTTTGAGAATACTTGACGAAATTCTAACTGTATGGTATACTGAATATGCGGTTTGCAATGTGCAGCTTATATGACAGTTATCACGAAGCACTCACCGAAGCTATCCGAAGAAAGGAATATTCTATGGAAATCTTTTCAGAACACGTTTATCAGGAGTGCGCAGCGAAAACAAAGTGTCCGCCGTGTGGAAGCCGATCGAAGTGCGGTTGTCACACGATTTGCCCTTGTAAAAGTGATTCGACCGGAGATTCGTGCCGAAAAACAACCGGGAAACAGGCGGTCAAAGTTGTAGTTCATGTGAAGCAACGCCGTCGATGAACTGTGCAGAATGCCAGCAGTTTTGCGTGCATTTCGTTTGGAAAAATGCACGCAAAACGGCGCGGGACAGACGGCAAGCTGAGAAAATGCAACGAAGAAGATGAGAAATGCGACCGCTTCAACATCGTCGGAACGGTCGAAAACGGGGTCATCGAACTGGATATAAACCGATGGAGCCGATTTGTGCTGCCTGCCGGATGCGCATCACTGCCGAAGCGGTGTGAAGCGTGCGTGTATCTGCCGATTTGTTTCGCACAAGGCTGCCCGAAATCCAGAATTCAAAACGATGAAAACACCTGTCCGCGAGATTTTACCATTATGCCGGAAGTCCTGCTGAATAAGTACCGCTTCTGGAAGAAAAAACATACGCAACAGCACAATGGAGGGTTCAAGCAATGAAAAAACCGTCTATCAAAACATGGTGGAAAAAGACAAAACGCCGGATATCCAACTGTATGCTGATGCTGCGCTGTGTGCAGCAGGGGGATCGGCGGTTGATTCCGCTGAAAATGCTGGCCATTCTGCTCACCACGGCGGCAACCTATTTTAACGCCATGTACCTGAAATGGATCATCGATTTTATCGGCGACGCAATCAAAGGCAATGCCGGAGACTATCTGCGCGATTTTCTCTGGCTGATCATTGTTCTTCAGGTGATTCGACTGCTCTTCGCACTGGGACATAACCTGCTGGGCAATGCAATCATCCCGCGGCGCGAGTACCGCATGAAAAACGAGCTCCAAAACCTCTTCATCCGAAAGGCCATGAAGCAGGATTTGTCACGCTATGAAGACTTTAAGTTCTACGACAGCTACACGAAAACTGTGCGCTATGCCGATACCAAGGCGCTGGAGATTCTGAATCTCGTTTGTCAAATGATTGAGAACTTATTCAGCTTCTTCGCCATTCTGTCGCTGGTCGCCGTACTGGACGCGACTGTTCTGATTCTCTGCGCGGTCATGGTTATTGCGGATATTATTTTCAACCACTTCAATTTCAAATACAACACGGAACAGTATGAAGCGGAAGAAACGGTAAATCGCACAACGGAATACATCAAAAAAGCGGCGCATCACAGAGAGTACACAAAAGAAGTGCGAACGTTCCAACTGTCCAAATTCCTGATTGACAAGCTCAATCTGACCTTCTTGAAACGGTTTGCAATCTATAAGCGAATCAACACGAAATTTGTGCGGGCGCAGATTCTGTATCACGTTTTTAGCCTTTTGCTGCCCACGGCTGCGCTGATTTTCTACTGCGGGTATCAGGTTTTCAACGGGCACATTTCGCTCGGCAGTTTTATCGTCTTGTATGCCAACGCGTTCAGCGTGACCGATTACTTATCCTCAGTTACCTTAAAGCTCTCGCAGCTGACGTTTGAAGGCGATTATTATATCGAAAAACTGCGGAGAATGCTCGAGTATTCCGGTGAAATCGAAAGCAAAGAAGATGGCAAGACGCTCGACCACATCGATTCAATTGCCTTCTCACACGTTTCTTTCCATTATCCGGATCATGAACAGATGGTCTTGGAAGATGTCTCCTTTGAGATTGACAGCCGTGAACACATTGCTTTGGTCGGACGAAACGGCGCAGGCAAATCGACCATTATCAAGCTGATCCTGCGCTTGTACGACGTGACCGATGGAGAGATTCTGATCAACGGCGTCAATATCAAGGAGTATACCATCAGCTCCGTGCGGGATGCTTTCTCTGCTGTACAGCAGGATTTCCAGCTCTTTGACT
The DNA here is from genome assembly GCA_905205975.1 of uncultured Eubacteriales bacterium. Taxonomy (GTDB): domain Bacteria; phylum Bacillota; class Clostridia; order Oscillospirales; family QAMX01; genus QAMX01. The sequence goes on from CAJLFQ010000045.1 coordinate 4,369, forward strand.
TCACCGTCCGTGAAAATCTCTGTCTGGGTCAGACAGTGCCAGAACAGAAAATAAAAGATGCACTGGCTTTTGCCGGCATCGAAAAACGGATCGAGCGCAGCGCCAACGGAATCGATACATCGATTGGGCGCAGCTTTGACCCGGAAGGTGAAAGCTTCTCCGGCGGCGAAATGCAGAAGCTTGCCATTGCCAGAGCGCAGGTTCGCGAGAGCTTCTGCTATATCTGGGACGAAGCCAACAGCGCGCTTGACCCGTTTGCAGAGGCAGCACTGAATCAAAAGATTCTGGATGAAAACAAGGATAAGATGATGATTATCGTCTCCCACCGTCTGACAACTGCTGTCGGTGCAACGCGGATTATTCACATCGAATACGGCAAGTTGGTCGGCGTGGGCAGTCATGAACAACTGATGCAGGAAGATGAATGCTATCGGGAAATGTTCATGTGTCAGGCAAAAGCCTATCAGGCACATCAGGATAACCTGCAATATGAAAAATAACGAAACGGAATCAGTCTACCGGTTTTATCGCTATTGTCTCCGTTCGGATTTTGACATTGGCGAACGCATGGATGAGACAGGATACGATTTGACGTTATTTAAATGACCTTGCCTATCTGGAAGATCAATACCCGCAGATTCTCGCATCCGTTCTCGATGCTTGAGAAACCATGCACTCCCCTGCCGCCCTCTATGAATGATTCAGGCAAAGGCGCAGCAACAATGCTGCGCCTTTGCCTTTACAACAAGCCAACCAAAACAAAGAAAAGCCCCGCGGCCAGCGAAAAATGCTGACCGCGGGGCTTTTAAATTCTGGAGAATTCAGAATTATTCTTCGTAGAAGTCGACCTTTTTCTTGAGCATCTGGTACTTCTTCTTCGCGTTCTCCGCAGCTTTCTCGAAAAGTTCACGCGCACGTTCCGGAGACTGCTGGAGCAGACGGCTGTAACGCGCTTCGCCTTCGATAAAGGCAATGTAATCCGCGGTCGGTTCCTTGGAATCGAGCGAGAACGGATTCTTGCCTTCCTTCTTGAGGAGCGGATTGAAGCGGAAGAGCTGCCAATAACCGGCCTCGACTGCACGCTTCATTTCGGACTGGCAGTTGGTCATGCCGCCCTTGATGCTGTGCATTTCGCACGGTGCATAGCCGATGACAATGGACGGGCCCGGATATGCTTCGGCTTCTGCAATGGCTTTGATCGTCTGGTTCATGTCGGCGCCCATAGCGATCTGTGCGACATAAACATAACCATAGCTCATTGCGATGGCTGCAAGGTCTTTCTTGCCGATGGATTTACCGGCCGCTGCGAACTGTGCAACCTGGCCGAGCTGAGAAGCCTTGGAGGCCTGACCGCCGGTGTTGGAGTAAACTTCGGTATCGAAGACCATGATGTTGACGTCTTCGCCGGAGGCGATGACATGGTCAAGGCCGCCGAAGCCGATATCGTAAGCCCAACCGTCGCCGCCGAAGATCCAGATGGACTTCTTAGCGAGGTAGTCTTTTTCAGCAAGGATTTCGCGGGCAAGCGTGCAGGCTTCGCACTTGCAGACCTTGCCGTTGGCAAGCCATTCGGCTTCCCACTGCGTGCCGGTCAAATCGACGTCGGTCGCATCTTCCAAAGCTGCGACGTATGCTTCAGCAGCGGCCGTATTGGCTTTGCCGTCATTGTAGGTGTCGAGCCATGCCTGAGCAGCGGCTTTCAGTTCCGGAGTAGCGTATTCAATGGCAATGAGAGCTTCCGTCTTTGCCTTGAGTTTTTCACGGAGCGTCTTCTGGCCGAGATACATACCAAGGCCGTGTTCAGCGTTGTCTTCAAACAGGGAGTTTGCCCAAGCCGGACCCTTCTTCGTATCGCGGTTCACCGTGTACGGGGTTGCCGGTGCGGAGCCGCCCCAGATCGAGGAACAGCCGGTGGCGTTGGAGATGTACATCCGTTCGCCGAAGAGCTGGGTAATCAGGCGGGCATAAGAGGTTTCAGCGCAGCCTGCGCAGGAGCCGGAGAACTCGAGCAGCGGCTGGTTGAACTGGCTGCCCTTGACAGTCTGTTCAGCAAACGGCAGGTCTTTCTTCGTGACTTTGGCGACCGCATAGTCGAAGGAAGCCTGTTCTGCTGCCTGGCTTTCCTGCGGAACCATCTTCAGAGCCTTCGTCTTGGCCGGGCAGACGTTGACGCAGAGGCCGCAGCCCATGCAGTCCAGCGGGCTGATGGTGATGGCGAACTGGTAGTTTTCGCAGCCCTTGCCCGTCATTTTCTTCATCTTCATGCCTTCCGGAGCAGCGGCTGCTTCGTCAGCGTTCAGTGCGAACGGACGCAGCGTTGCATGCGGACAGACATAGGAGCACTGGTTGCACTGGATGCAGTTTTCGGGGAGCCATTCCGGAACGTCAACTGCAACACCGCGTTTTTCATAGGCGGCAGCGCCCTGCGGGAAGGTACCGTCGACATAGTCTTCGAAGGCGGAAACCGGCAGAGAATCGCCGTGCATCTTCGTGACCGGGATGACGATGTCTTTGACGAACTTGACAAGTTCCGGACGGTCGCCTTCGACCTGAACCGGCTTCGTGTCGTCTTCGGCCGTCTTCCAGGATTCCGGAACGTCAATCTTCACAATGGCGTCGCGGCCTGCATCGATGGCCTTGTAGTTCATTTCGACGATGGCTTCGCCCTTCTTCATGTAGGACTTCTTCGCCATGTACTTCATGTATTCAATAGCCTGGTCGATCGGCATGATATCGGCAAGTGCGAAGAATGCAGACTGAAGCGTCGTATTCGTGCGTTTGCCCATACCGATTTCGCGGGCCTTGTCAATGGCGTTGATCGTATAGAACTTGATGTTGTTCTGTGCGATATAGCGCTTGACCTGTGCCGGCAGATGTTTTTCCAGCTCTTCCATATTCCACTGGCAGTTGAGGAGGAAGGTGCCGCCCGGTTTGATTTCATCGACGATGCGATAGCCTTTCAGAATGTAGGAAGGCACATGGCAGGCGACGAAGTCTGCCTTGGTGATATAGTACGGAGATTTGATCGGCTGATCACCGAAACGCAGGTGCGAGATCGTGATGCCGCCGGTCTTCTTCGAGTCATACTGGAAGTATGCCTGGATGAATTTATCGGTATGGTCGCCGATGATCTTGATAGAGTTCTTGTTGGCGCCAACCGTACCGTCGCCGCCGAGACCCCAGAACTTGCAGCTGATCGTGCCTTTCGGCGCGGTATCCGGAGCCGGTTTTTCTTCGAGGGAGAGGCCGGTAACGTCATCGACGATGCCGAGGGTGAAGTTGTTCTTCGGCGTATCGCTCTTGAGGTTTTCATAGACAGCAAAGACGCTTGACGGCGGGGTATCCTTGGAACCCAGACCATAACGGCCGCCGACGACTTTCACGTCGTTGATGCCATGCGTGGCAAGTGCCGTGACGACGTCGAGGTAAAGCGGTTCGCCCAGAGAACCCGGTTCCTTCGTGCGGTCGAGGACGGCGATCTTCTTGGCGGTTTCCGGAATGGCTGCAATGAGCTTGTCCGGGCAGAACGGGCGATACAGGCGGACTTTGATCAAGCCGACTTTTTCACCGGCGGCGCACATATAGTCAATGACTTCTTCGGCGACGTCGCAGATGGAACCCATCGCGATGATGACACGGTCGGCATCCGGCGCACCGTAGTAGTTGAAGAGTTCATAGTCGGTGCCGAGCTTTTCGTTGACCTGGTGCATATAGTCTTCAACGATGGCGGGCAGCGCATTGTAGTATTTGTTGCAGGCTTCTCTGTGCTGGAAGAAGATGTCGCCGTTTTCGGCAGAACCGCGGAGAACCGGGTGTTCCGGATTCAGAGCGTGTGCGCGGAACTGAGCAACAGCGTCCTGATCGATCATGTCTTTCAGGTCGTCATAGTCCCAGACTTCGATCTTCTGGATTTCGTGAGAGGTACGGAAACCATCGAAGAAGTTGATGAACGGGACGCGGCCCTTGATGGCGGACAGGTGCGCAACAGCGCCGAGGTCCATGATTTCCTGCGGGTTCGATTCGGCAAGCATTGCATAGCCGGTCTGACGGCAGGCATAGACGTCGGAGTGGTCGCCGAAGATGTTCAGCGCGTGGGAAGCGACGCAGCGCGCCGAAACGTGGATAACGTTCGGGAGCAGTTCGCCCGCGATCTTGTACATGTTCGGGATCATGAGCAGCAGACCCTGAGAAGCCGTATAGGTGGTCGTCAGAGCGCCCGCGGCAAGGCTGCCGTGAACAGCACCGGCGGCACCGGCTTCGGACTGCATTTCGATGACCTTGACTTTTTCACCGAAGATGTTCTTCAGCCCACCCGCAGACCAAGTGTCGGTCATTTCGGCCATGGGGCTGGATGGCGTAATCGGGTAGATTGCAGCAACTTCCGTAAACGCATAGCTGACGTGTGCGGCAGCTGTGTTGCCATCCATCGATAGCTTTTTTCTGGCCATTGTGTATATTCCTCCTAATTGTAAGATATCATGGAGATTTGCCGGTTGAAAACCGAACACGCAAAGAAGAGGCACCCTACCCGGCTTTCTCACTCAGCTGGATTGACCCGGGACTCTCCTCTACGCTGTTCTATATTATACATTTTTTCCAGCCGTTTGTAAACGGGTTTGGTGAAATAATTCGTGGATTTTCGAGGGGAAATATGGTATAATCATACTGCGGGAGATTTTTCAATCGCCGGATACATGCATGATCCGCTTTTTGGGTCGGCGTATCTGGGCTTGCAGCAGGATGCATTGCTGAAACTGCTGTGGATCTCCAGCCGCTTCCGGCGCCGTTGCCGGGGCGCTGCAGCGCCGCTTTTTTGCGGCAGGAAGGACAAGTACCTATGAAATATGCAATCATTCTTTGCGACGGCATGGCCGACCGCCCTGTTGAAGCATTGGGCGGGAAAACCCCGCTGGAAGCAGCGGATACGCCGAATATGGCTCGGATCGCCGCGCGCGGCCGTGTCGGTCGGATGCGCACTCTGTATGACGATCTGCCGACCGGCAGTGATGTGGCAAACCTCTCCATCTTGGGCTATGACCCGCACCAGTATTACACGGGGCGTTCACCGATTGAAGCCTTGGGGCTTGGAATCCCGCTCCATGCGGATGATACGGTTTTTCGGATGAATCTGGTGACTGTTTCAGGCGATGAGCCGTTTGCCGAAAAAACCATGCTCGATCACAGCGCCGATAAAATCACCACAGAAGAAGCGGAACAGCTGGTTGCTGCGTTGGCAGACGCGCTTGGCTCGGACGCGATGCGCTTTTATCCGGGCGTCAGCTACCGGCATATTTTTGTGCTTTCTCATGCAGACTATCACGGCACCCTGACGCCGCCGCATGATATCCTGGGGCAAAAAATCACAGCGTACCTCCCTGCCGGAGAGCGGAGCGCTGAATTCTTGGATATGATGGAAAAGAGCTATGCAATCCTTTCTGCGCACCCGGTGAACCAAGCGCGTGTCGCCCGTGGGCTTCGGCCAGCCAACTGTCTGTGGCTCTGGGGAAGCGGGAAAAAACCGGCCTATGAGCCTTTTGCTGAGAAAACCGGTTTGGTCAAAGGACGGATGATTACCGCAGTTCCGCTTCTGGAAGGTCTGGCAGCCGGCATGGGGCTGGAGCACCCGAAAATCCCCGGTGCAACAGGCGATTATGATACGAACTACGCCGGGAAAGCAGCCTCTGCGATTGATGCTTTGCAAAACGGATACGAGTTCGTTTTTGTGCACATCGAGGCGCCGGACGAATGCGGACACGATGGTGACGCCGTGCTCAAACAAAAATCCATTGAACAGATTGACCATCAGATTATCGGGCCCGTTTACGACGCATTGGAAGCACTTGGAGAACCTTATCAGCTATTGATTACGCCCGACCACGCGACGCCGGTATCTGTCCGAACGCATACTTCGGAAATGATTCCGTTCCTGCTTTGTGACAGCCGCGTTCACACGGCAGGGGCCGTGTTCACAGAGGCAGCCGCCAAGACATCTGATCTCGTGATTGCAGACGGTTATACCCTGCTTGGCCGCATGATGCACGATCAGCTTCTTTAGCCGCTGTGCCCGATTGTATCCAGCGCAACGAAATCTGTGAAAACGCAACGAAGTCTATGAAGAGAGCTTGCCGCCCGTTATGACGCGCAGCAAGCTCTTTGCTTTTCATCACGCCGTGATAGATATAGATGCAGGATCTTCTGGCGCATGACCGAAAATGGCTCTTTACAGGCGGCAGCGATTGTGCTATAATAAAGATTGTAGGATTTGCAGTGTATCAACACACTGCAAAAGAGTAGGATGGCAGTTTTTGTTTTTCTTTGTTCGGCGTTGAAACGCACAAAAGCCGGATGAGACAAAGCAAAAGGTGTTTTTTGGCAGAACGGGAGGATGGATGTATGATGCGAACGATTTTCGACTTCGGTTTGCGGCTTGTATGCTGAGGAAAACCATGTAATTCCTCAGTGATGCTTCCGCACCGTTTTTTTATAAACAAAAACACAAACCGAAGGAGAATCAGATTATATGGGGATCAAGCTGACGCTTTTGATCTTTTTCTGTGCGCTGATGATTGCGATCGGCATTCTGACGCGGCGCAGGACGCATGGCGTGGATGAATTTGTTTTGGGCGGACGTACAGTTGGCCCGTGGCTGACGGCTTTTGCATACGGCACAAGTTACTTTTCAGCCGTTGTTTTTATCGGATATGCCGGTCAATTTGGCTGGAAATACGGCATCGCCTCAACTTGGATTGGCATAGGCAATGCACTGATCGGTTCGCTGCTGGCATGGGTTGTGCTTGGGCGCAGAACCCGGCTAATGACAAAGCATCTGGCGGCCTCAACTATGCCGGACTTTTTCGGGAAACGCTTTGACAGCCGAAACCTGAAAATCATCAGTTCGATCATCATTTTTGTTTTCATGATCCCGTATACGGCTTCTGTTTATACGGGTCTCTCCCGGCTTTTCTCCATGGCCTTTCATATCGACTATGCTTACTGTATGATTGCCATGGCGGTTTTGACGGCTGTTTATGTCATTCTCGGCGGATATGTTGCAACGGCGGTCAACGATTTTATTCAGGGCATCATCATGCTGCTTGGCATTGTCGCGGTCATTGTTTCGGTCCTTTCCGGACAGGGCGGTTTTTCTGCGGCATTGCAATCCCTTTCAGAGGTTACAGCGGACGGCGGCGGATTTACCTCCTGTTTTGGTCCTGCTCCCCTTTCCCTGCTTGGTGTCGTCATTCTGACTTCACTCGGCACATGGGGGCTGCCGCAGATGGTGCATAAGTTTTATTCGATCCAATCGGAAGACGCCATTCGAAAAGGCACCATCATCTCAACGGTATTTGCGTTGATTGTCGCAGGCGGCTCTTATTTTCTGGGCGGCTTCGGCAGATTGTATGCCGATTATGAGGGTGTCATCGTCAACGGCACCGTTCGATATGACAACATTATTCCGACGATGCTCTCCGGTCTGCCGGATATCATGATCGGCATTGTGGTCGTTTTGGTGCTCAGCGCGTCTATGTCTACGCTGTCCGGACTGGTGCTGACTTCCAGCTCGTCTCTGACGCTGGATTTGATCAGCGGCACGCTTGTCAAGCACATGACCGAACAGAAAAAGGTTCGATGCATTCGGCTTTTGATTGCCGTATTTGTTTTGATCTCCGTGCTGATTGCACTGGATCCGCCAACGTTTATTGCACAGCTGATGGGGATTTCATGGGGCGCACTGGCAGGATCCTTTCTGGCGCCTTTCCTGTACGGGCTTTTCTCGAAAAAGGTCACGCGGGCTGGCGTATGGGCGTCATTTGCAACCGGCGTTGGTATTACAACGCTGGCAATGGTTGCCAATTTCTTTGATCTGACGGTTTCTCCAGTTTTGAAATGGGTCTGCAACCCGATCAATGCAGGAGCCATAGCCATGCTGGTTGGCCTGATAATTGTTCCGTTGGTCAGCATGGTATCCAGCCAATTGCCGAGAGAAATGGTCAACGCCTGCTTTGACGCGTATCAAACGCCCGATAAAATGTCTCGATGAAACAGATCAGCAAGCCGGAAAGAAAGGATTTGAGTACCATGCAGAAAATGTATCAACCAGAAATAGAAACCATGAAGCGTGAAGAGCTGCGCGCGCTGCAACTTGCCAAACTGCAAAAACAAGTTGAACATGCGTATCGCGATGTTCCGCATTATAAAAAACTGCTGGACGAACGCGGCGTTCGTCCGGAACACATTCAAAGCTTATCTGATGTTTCACTGCTGCCGCTAACAACCAAGGAAGATCTGCGTCAAACATACCCATTCGGTATGTTCGGCGTTCCGCAGCGTGAAGTTGTCCGGATCCATGCATCTTCCGGCACAACCGGCAAGCCGACCGTGGTCGGCTTTACCAAGGCAGACCTCAACGTTTGGAGCGATTGCATTGCCCGCCTTTGTACCGCTGTCGGCGTGACTGATGAAGACGTCGCTCAAATATCTTTCGGATATGGTCTGTTTACCGGTGCGCTCGGTCTGCATATGGGGCTTGAAAAGCTGGGGGTTTCGGTCATCCCTATTTCCAGCGGGAATACGGACAAACAGCTGATGCTGATGGAAGATTTCGGCACCACGGTATTGATTGCGACGCCTTCATACGCCCTCTATCTGAGTGAAATGATTCACGAACGCGGTCTGTCTAACCGCCTGAAACTGCGCATCGGTCTGTTTGGCAGTGAAGGGTGTACGCCGGAAATGCGGGCACAGATCGAAAAGAACATGAACCTGTTTGCGACCGACAACTACGGGCTCAGCGAATGCGGTGGCCCCGGCATGAGCGGCGAATGCTATCTGAGAAACGGCCTGCATATCGCGGAAGACCATTTCCTTTGCGAAATCATCGACTCGAAAACGCTGGAACCGAAACACGAAGGCGAACAGGGCGAGCTGGTTGTCACCTGTCTTTCCAAACAGTGTCTGCCGGTGTTGCGCTACCGAACAAAAGACATCACGTCCATTGATTATTCACCGTGCGCCTGCGGGCGAACCTTTGCAAGAATGGCCAAAGTGACAGACCGCGCGGACGATATGCTGATTATCAAAGGTGTCAATGTCTTCCCGTCGCAGATTGAAAGCGTGCTCATTGGCATGGAAGATGTCGGCCCGCATTATCAATTGGTTCTTCGCCGAAAGAATTACATGGACAATCTGGAGGTCAAGGTGGAGCTCATTGACTCTGCTCTCCTGGAACGTTTTGCAGAACTGGAAGGCCTGCAAAGACGCATCCATGATCGCCTGAAGTCGGTTCTTGGGTTGGAATGCCGTGTCTCGCTGGTGGAACCGGGGACGCTGGAACGTTTCCAGGGCAAGGCCAAACGTGTGCTGGATCTGCGAAAAGAACTGGCCGAATAAACTGATTTGAGCTACTTTTCTTTGAGAAAGGAATTTCCACATGAACGCATCTGAACAAACGCTGCTGCTCGGCAATGCCGCCGCTGCACGCGGCTTATATGAAGCTGGCTGCTCCTTTGTCTCCAGCTATCCCGGCACACCGAGTACGGAGATCTCTGAAGAAGCAGCAAAATATGACGAGATTTACGCTGAATGGGCGCCAAATGAAAAGGTGGCGCTGGAAGCAGCATTTGGTGCTTCCTTGGGCGGCGCACGCAGCTTTGCCGCGATGAAACATGTCGGCATGAACGTTGCGGCGGATCCGCTCTTCACCATGTCATATACCGGCGTCAACGCTGGACTGGTCGTCGCCGTTGCAGACGATATGGGGATGCATTCCTCGCAGAATGAACAGGATAGCCGGCACTATGCCATTGCTGCTAAAGTTCCGATGCTGGAACCGGCAGATTCGTCGGAATGCCTCGTTTTTGTCAAAGTGGCTTATGAAATCAGCGAACAGTTTGATACGCCTGTCATGATCCGGCTCACCACACGGATTGCGCATTCCCGATCACTGGTCTCTCTGCATGAGCGGGTTGAACCGGAGCGGTGCGCCTATCAAAAGAACCCGCAGAAATATGTCATGATGCCTGCGAATGCCCGGGGACGTCATGTCTTCGTGGAAAATCGCATGGCTGCAATTGCCGAATATGCTGAAACATCTCCGCTGAATCGCGTCATCCGCGGCAGCAGCAAACTGGGGATTGTTGCTTCGGGGATTGCATTCTGCTATGCACGCGAAGCATTTGGCGACGAGGCATCATACCTGAAGCTCGGCATGATCAATCCCCTGCCGGAAAAAATGATCCGGGAATTTGCAGCCTCTGTTGACCGTTTGATTGTGATCGAAGAACTGGATGACGTTTTTGAGACGCAGATCCGGAAGATGGGCATTCCGTGTGAAGGCAAATCGTTGTTCTCCTTCTTGGGTGAATACAGCGCTGAATTGATTCGTCATGCCGTCTGCGGAGAGGAGACAACAGGCTATCAGCTTTCGGAGCCGATCCCGGGACGTCCGCCTGTTCTCTGCCCCGGCTGCCCGCATCGCGGCGTTTTCCATGTCCTTTCAAAAATGAAGGTTTTCGTTTCCGGCGATATCGGCTGTTATACGCTGGGCGCCCTGCCGCCGCTGGCAGCCATCGATACAACCCTCTGCATGGGCGCATCTGTTTCCGGTCTGCATGGTTACGTCAAAGCAGCCGGTGCTGAAGCGGCAAAGCACAGTGTCGCGGTCATCGGTGACTCGACGTTTATTCATTCCGGCATCACTGGTCTCATTAACATCGTCTACAACCAGAGCAACGCGACGGTGCTGATTTTGGACAACTCAATTACGGGCATGACCGGCCATCAGCAGAATCCGTGCACGGGTCTGACCTTGAAGAATACGCCGGCCTATGCCGTCGACCTGGAAGCGCTTTGCCACTCCGTCGGCGTCCGGCGCGTTTCGGTGGTCGATCCGTTTGACATTGACGGCATTGAATCCGCAGTCAGAACAGAGCTGGAAGCAGAAGAGCCGAGCGTAATCATTGTTCGCCGTCCTTGCGCGCTTCTGAAATCGGTCAAACATATGCCGCCGCTGGCAATCGATGCGGACAAATGCCGCAAATGCAAGGCCTGCATGAAGATTGGATGCCCTGCGATTTCGTTTGATCCGTCCAGCGGTGCCAAAATTGACTTTTCGCTTTGCACCGGATGCGGGCTCTGCGAAAAACTGTGTAAATTTGATGCAATTGGCAGTACGGCCGAAAGGAGAAACGGATGATGAGCAACATACTGATTGTTGGTGTCGGCGGTCAGGGTTCCCTGCTTGCCAGCCGGATTCTGGGCGCGTTTTATGCCAAACGTGGGCTGGATGTCAAACTCAGTGAAGTACACGGCATGAGCCAGCGCGGCGGCAGTGTTGTGACGTATGTCCGCGCCGCAGAACGTGTCGATTCGCCGATCATCTCGATTCACGGCGCAGATATGATTCTTTCATTTGAAGCGCTCGAAGCGGCACGGTATCTGGACTATCTGAAACTTGGCGGAACAATCGTTACCAGCACGCAGGAAATTGACCCGATGCCGGTCATTACCGGTGCTGCAAAATACCCGAAAGATATTCTTTCCAAACTGTCTGACGCAGGCGTTCATGTCGTCAGTTTGGATGCGCTGGCCCTGGCAGTCGAAGCCGGTTCCCCAAAAGCCGCCAACGTCGTGATGATCGGTGCGGCATCCAAAGTGCTCGGCGGCACAGAAGAAGAATGGCTCGCGGTACTGGCGGAGTGCGTCCCTCCGAAGTTTTTGGAAATGAACCGGAAAGCGTTCCTGCTTGGCCGGGCCGCACATATGACCGAATCGCGCTAACCCGCAGCAACAAAAGACGGAAGAAACCGAAAGGAAGATATCGTTTTGGTCTGGGACAAAAATGAACAACTCTCCCGCGAAGAAATGCGGGCTTTACAAGGCAAACGCCTGCATGATACCGTTGAACGCGTCTATCATGCCGTTGAGCCGTACCGGCTGCGGATGCAGGCGGCTGGCATTACGCCGGACGACATTCAGACGGTTGATGATTTGAAAAAACTGCCGTTCACCTATAAGCAGGATCTGCGTGACAATTACCCATTTGGCCTGTTTGCCGTCCCGATGGACGACGTGGTTCGGATTCATGCTTCTTCCGGCACAACCGGAAAGCAGACCGTTGTCGGCTATACGCGCAAGGATCTGGAAACATGGGGCGGCGTCATGGCCAGAACATTTACGGCAGGCGGCATTACCAAAAAAGACATTGGCCACATCTCCTATGGCTATGGTCTGTTTACTGGCGGGCTCGGCGCGCACGGCGGCAGCGAAACCATCGGCTGCGCAACTGTGCCTGTTTCAACCGGCAATACAAGCCGCCAGATTAAGATTTTGCAGGATTTCGGCTGCACGTTTATCTGCTGTACGCCTTCCTATGCGCTGTATATTGCGGAGACGTTGGAGGAGATGGGCATTGACCCAGCCTCGCTGCCGCTGCGCGTCGGCTTTTTCGGCGCGGAACCATGGACTGAAAACATGCGGAAAGAGATTGAAAGCCGCCTAAAAATCACGACGCGTGATATTTACGGCCTTTCTGAAGTGATTGGCCCGGGCGTCGCATTTGAATGCGAATGTCAGAATGGGCTTCACATCAGCGAAGATCACTTTATTCCGGAGATTATCGACCCGGAAACCGGCGAGGTTTTGCCGGAGGGCTCTGCCGGTGAGCTTGTCTTTACCTGCATCACCAAAGAAGCGCTCCCCTTGATCCGGTACCGCACGCATGACGTTTCGCGTTTGATCACAGAACCCTGCGCCTGTGGCCGCACCCTCATCAAAATGACAAAACCGGCCGGGCGGACGGATGATATGCTGATCATTCGCGGGGTCAATGTGTTCCCGTCGCAGATTGAATCGGTCCTCTTGGAATATGCTGCTGCAGCGCCGTATTACCTGCTGGTGGTTGACCGCGTCGGCATTTTGGATACGCTGGAGGTTCAGGTTGAGTTGACCGAAGAGGCCTTCTCCGATCAGGTTCGCGGCCTTGAAAAACTCGGAAAAGATATCCGCCGCAGCATTGAATCCACACTGGGAATTGCCGTTCAGGTGAAACTCGTCGAGCCGCGCACGCTGCCGCGTGTAGAAGGAAAAGCGAAGCACATTCTGGACAAACGCGTCCTGTGACATGCAAAATATGATGTATATAG
>CAJLFQ010000046.1 GCA_905205975.1 uncultured Eubacteriales bacterium
GTCATTCGGATTCTGTTTCAGACTATGCGAAAGGGCAGAAATGCGTGAATTCAGAGGGTGGCTAATTATCACTATTTGTCATTGAAAAACATAGTATGCTGTGGTAAAATAAATGAGAAAATCGATTGTTCCGCACGGGCGCTCCGTGCCGCCGGTTTTGAGCTTTTGATTCGTCCGCTGCTGAATTCAGCTCATAAATATACACCGGCATGTTCATCGTTGCAGTGGAGAAAAGGGGACCTTTCATGAAAGTCATCAAATTCGGCGGCTCTTCTCTGGCCGACGATATTCAGATAAAAAAAGTGGCAAACGTCATCGTTTCCGACCCGGAACGCCGCGTTGTGGTTGTTTCCGCGCCCGGAAAAGGCATCAACGACCCGGAAAAAGTCACGGATATGCTGATCCGCGTCGCCAACGTCACGCTGGCGCAGGGCGTTGACGCCGGACGTGTCGAACTTGACAAAATCATCCGCCGTTATGCAGCCATTGCACAAAAGCTCGGCATTCCGCAGGTAATGGACCGGATCGAACCGGATCTGTCGGCGCTGCTGACGGCCGACCTCTCCCACCCGGCCGCATTTACCGACGCCTGCAAGGCTGCCGGTGAAGACAACTCTGCCAAACTGGTCGCTGCATATTTGACCAGCATCGGCCACCCCGCTGTTTATGTAGATCCGCGCGAAGCCGGCATGATCCTCTCGGATGAATTCGGCAACGCCAAAATTCTCGACAAATCGTTCGCATTGCTGAACGCTTCCCTCTCCGGCATTTCAGAAATCATCGTCTTCCCCGGTTTCTTCGGGCGGACAGAATCCGGCCGTCTGGTCACCTTCCCCCGCGGCGGCAGCGACATCACCGGCGCCATTCTGGCGGCTGCGCTGAACGCGGACGTCTATGAGAATTTCACCGATGTGGACTACGTCTATGCCGTCAACCCGAAGCTGATCCCGAATCCGGCACCGATTTCGCTGGTCACTTACCGCGAAATGCGCGAGCTGAGCTATTCCGGCTTCAACGTCTACCAGGAAGAAGCGCTGCTGCCGGTTTTCCGCGTCGGCATTCCGGTCAACATCCGCAACGTCAACAACCCCGCCTGCCCCGGCACCATGATTGTGGCCAGCCGCCCGACGGACGATCATGCCGTGCGCGTTGCAGGAATCGCGAGCGACAAGGGCTTTACGAGCATCTACATCAGCAAATATCTGATGAACCGGGAAGTCGGCTTCGGCCGCCGCGTTCTCTCCATTCTGGAAGAAGAAGGCATCTCCTACGAGCATACGCCGACCGGCATTGACGATATGACCATCATTCTGCGCTCCTCCGCCTTGCAGAACGGCATGCTCGACCGCATCGTCGACCGTCTGATGAACGAGCTCCACGCGGATGATGTCCAGGTGACCGACGGTCTGTCGCTGATTGTCGTCGTCGGCGAGGGCATGAAGCATGCCGTCGGCATTGCCGCAGCAGCCGCAACAGCCCTGTCCCGCGCGGGCGTCAACATCTCCATGATCAGCCAGGGCTCCTCGGAGGTCAGCATGATTTTTGCCGTCAACAGTGAAGACTGCGACAAGGGCGTCTGTGCGCTCTACGACGTGCTGTTCTAACCATTCTGATTTCATCCGCTCCCATCGCATTTGACCTCGATTTTACATGAGATCTCTTTTGAATTTTACCGGCTTGGGGTATCCTATTCTTGTGAAGTTCAAAACGTCAGGAAGACCTGAAAGGAGATCTCTCGTATGAAAAAACACGTTGTTTGATGGCCGCTTTTGCCGCGATCCTGCTCCTCTTTTCCGGATGTGCCGGAAAAGCCGGAACCGTTTCAACCGATGGTTCCACCTCCATGCAGAAGGTGATCGGCGCGCTGAGCGAATCATTCATGGCCAAGAACAAGTGCATCACCGTCACATATAACCCGACCGGCTCCGGTTCCGGCATCAGCGCCGTTCTGGAAGGGCGCTGATGCCGGAAGAAACCGCCAAAGGACTGACCGAAACCGTCCTCGCTTACGACGGCATCGCCGTCATCGTGCACCCGGACAACGCCGTCTCCGACCTTACGCTGGAAACCATCGCCGACATCTACACCGGCAAAATCACCACATGGGAAGAAATCGGCGGAACCGGCGGACAGATCGTTCTGATCGGCCGTGAAGCCGGAAGCGGCACGCGCGACGGGTTTGAAACCGTCACCGGCACGAAAGATGCCTGCGCCTATCGTCAGGAGCTGACCTCCACCGGCGACGTCATCACATCCGTTTCGCAGACGCCCGGCGCCATCGGTTATGCTTCGCTGGCTTCCGTCAAGGACACCGTCAAGACGCTCTCCATCAACGGGCGTCGCGCTGAGCGAAGCCACCGTCAAATCCGGCGAATACGCCTTGCAGCGTCCGTTTGTCCTTGTGACGAGAACAAACGAAACGCTTTCCGATTCTGCACAGAAGTTTTTTGACTACATGACCTCTTCAGACGCCTCCGACATCATTGCTGCTGCCGGCGCCGTCTCAGCCAACTGAAACAGGATGAAACAGGCGGTTGCACGTTCAGCCGCCTTTCATCATAGAAAGAGGGCATTGTATCATGAAACAAACGCAAATCCAGCAGCAGAAAAAGCGAAAATGGCTGGAACCGGTGATTCACGGCATTTTCCTCATGCTGGGGCTGATTACGGTCGGCTTCGTTCTGCTGATTTCGATTTACCTCATCGTTTCCGGCATTCCGGCCATCCGGAAAATCGGGCTGATTCCCTTCCTCTTCGGCAGGCGCTGGGAATCGACGGCGTCTGAGCCTTCCTTCGGCATTCTGCCGTTCATTCTGACCAGCATCTACGGCACCGCCGGAGCTGTCTGCCTCGGCGTACCCGTCGGTTTTTTCACGGCTGTTTATCTGGCCAAGTGCGCCTCCCCCAGAGTCCGAACCGTCATGCAGTCGGCCATCGGCATTCTGGCGGGGATTCCCTCCGTCGTCTACGGTCTGGTCGGCATGCTGGTTCTTGTGTCAGTTTCTACACCTTGGCACGTCGCTTCTCGCTGGTGCGCTGACGCTGGTGATCATGAACCTTCCCACCGTTATGCGGACGACACAAGAGAGTTTGAAAACCGTCCCGCAGAGCTACCGGGAAGGCGCCTTTGGATTGGGCGCAGGGAAATGGCGCGTCATCCGCACGCTGCGGCAGAAGCTCGGTGACTGCGGCAGCCGGATTGAAACCGTCCGGCACGTCGGGTACCGCCGGGGAGCAAAGGTATGACCAAAAAGATTTTCCGTTCGATTCTTTTGGTGGCCGGAATTGTGCTTCTGGCAAGTTTTCTGCTCGTTTTGGGCTGTCTCTACAACTATTTCGGAACCGTGCAGGATGCGCAGATGCAGGACACGCTGGATCTGAC
This sequence comes from uncultured Eubacteriales bacterium, assembly GCA_905205975.1. Lineage (GTDB taxonomy): Bacteria > Bacillota > Clostridia > Oscillospirales > QAMX01 > QAMX01. The sequence goes on from CAJLFQ010000046.1 coordinate 3,383, forward strand.
GGCGCTCGCCTTGGAGCAGGGCGGCAAGCCCTATTTGCAGGGAATCAACTCCGACCGCTACCGGTTTACCTGGCTGGATGCAGACGGCGCCGTGCTGTTTGACACGCCTGCACCGTCCGGCAGCCACGCCGCGCTGAAGAAGACCACTTCCGCCGCCAAACGGCTGGCCGACGGTTCTGAGCTGCGGATTTCCTACGCACAGGCCAATGCGGGCGTTCTGCTCGTCGGGATGGTACAGCCGATTTGTGCTGTGCTGGCGGCGGCGCTGATCCTCTCCGCCATATTGGCGCATCGCCTTTCCAAGCGGATCGTGGAACCGCTCAACACGCTGGACCTCGACCATCCGCTGGATAACAACGTCTATGAAGAGCTGTCGCCGCTTCTGAACCGCATCAACCGGCAGCACCGGCAGATTGCAGCACAGGTTCGGGATCTGGCACAGAAGCAGAGCGAGTTCATGCAGATCACCGGCAGCCTGCAGGAGGGGCTTATCCTGCTGGACAACCACGGCGTCATTGTCAGCATGAATCCGGCGGCACAGCGTCTGTTTGAGGCGGACGGTCATGCGGTCGGGCGTGATTTTATGACGCTGGATCATTCCGCTGCCATGAATACCGCCATCCATACCGCCATGGAAACCGGCCACAGCGAAATGCATGCCGCACATTTTGGCCGGGTTTATCAATTTGACGTCACGCGCATTGAAACGGACGGCGCGGCACTTGGCGCCGTCATTCTGGCGTTTGACATCACCGAGCAGGAAACCGCAGAGCAGATGCGTCGGGAATTCACGGCAAACGTCTCCCACGAACTGAAAACGCCGCTGCAAGGCATCATCGGCAGCGCGGAGCTGCTGGAAAACGGCATGGTTCAGCTGGAAGACGTTCCCCGCTTTGTCGGACACATCCGAACGGAAGCGCAGCGCCTGATGACATTGATCGTCGACATCATCCGGCTCGCGCAGCTGGACGAGGGCGTGGAACTGCCGCTTGAACCGGTAGAGCTGCTTTCACTGACACAGGAGGCGGCGGACGCCGTGCAGAAAGCGGCTGCAGAAAAACAGGTGACGATTTCCGTCGAGGGCAGCCCGGTGATCGTCCGCGGCGTGCGACCCCTGCTCTATGAAGTGGTTCTGAACCTCTGCGACAACGCGGTCAAATACAACACCGTGCATGGACGGGTTTCCGTTTCTGTCGCATCGGATGGTTCTGCCGCTCTGCTGACGGTTGCCGACACCGGCATCGCGCCGGAACATCAGAGCCGGATTTTTGAGCGCTTTTACCGCGTTGACAAAAGTCATTCAAAAGCTTCCGGCGGAACGGGGCTTGGACTCTCCATCGTCAAGCACGCCGTCCAGTTTCATCACGGACGAATTGCGCTTGAAAGCGCACCCGGCAAAGGGACGACCATCCGCGTGACGCTGCCCCTGAACCCGGCATAACACCTGAAAACCGCACCGCACCGAACGGCTCTGCCCGCTCGGTGTGTTCTGCGTTTTGATACATCTGAACAACACGCTGCGTTTCCCGGATTCCGCTGCCTGACAGTCGAACCTGCAGAGCCATTCGCAGGAGAAAAGGATCTGATCGATACGAACAAGGATTTAACCGTCGGAAAGCCAAGCACCGTTTTATGGAAATTCTGTATGCCGCTTTTCGGGAGCATTCTCTTTCAGCAGCTCTACAACATCGCCGACAGTTTTGTCGCGGGGAAATTCATCAACAACGATGCGCTGGCCGCCGTCGGCAACAGCTATGAAATCACGCTGATCTTCATCGCCTTTGCTTTCGGCTGCAACATCGGCTGTTCGGTTCTGACCGCACAGCTCTTCGGCGCAAAACGCCATCATGACCTCAAAACTGGCATCTACACAACGCTGATTGCCAGCAGTGCGCTCTGTTTCCTGCTGATGCTGAGCGGCATTCTCTTCAGCGACCAGCTGCTGCGGCTGATCGATACGCCGGAAAACATCTTTGCCGATTCCAAGCGCTATCTGGATATTTACATCTACGGGCTGCCGTTTGTCTTCTATTACAACGTTTCGACCGGCATTTTCTCTGCCCTCGGCGATTCCAAAACGCCGTTTCTCTTTCTGGCCTGTTCCTCCGTCGCCAATATCGGCGTGGACATCCTGTTTGTCGCGGCGTTTGACATGGGTGTCGCAGGCGTCGCATGGGCGACATTCCTCTGTCAGGGTGTCAGCTGCCTCTTGGCTGTCCTCTTTGTCATCCGGCGGATTGAGGCCCTCCCGGCAGACGAGAAAACCCGTTTCTTTTCGTGGGCGCTTTTCAAGCGGATCGCCGTCATTGCTGTGCCGAGCATTTTGCAGCAGAGCTTCATCTCCGTCGGCAACATCATCATTCAGCGTCTGATCAACGGCTTCGGCTCCGACGTCATCGCAGGTTATTCGGCCGCCATCAAGCTGAACAACATGGTCATCACCGCGTTTGCAACGCTCAGCAACGGCATTTCCAACTTTGCCGCGCAGAACCTCGGCGCCGGGAAATACGACCGCGTGTGCGCCGGGTTCCGCTCCGGGCTGAAAATCGTCTGGATGCTCTGTGTGCCGATCATCGCGCTGTATCTGCTGGCCGGGCGGTCGCTGATTTACATATTTGTGGACAGCCCAACCGGGAAGGCCATGGACACCGGCCTGATGTTCCTGCGGATCGTTTCACCTTTCTACGTGGTGATTTCCGCCAAAATCATTGCTGACGGCATCCTCCGCGGCGTCGGCATGATGCGGCAATTCATGGTGACCACCTTTACCGACCTGACGCTTCGCGTTCTGCTGGCCTGCATACTCGCTGCAACGGCTTTGAAAACGACGGGAATCTGGCTCTCCTGGCCGATCGGCTGGTCGATTGCGACGGTGATGTCGCTGCTGTTCTATCGATCCTTTGCCCGGAAACATCATCAAAACATACAGACTCAAACAGACGAAATCGAATGAAAGAAGGCTTTTTATGGAAGAACTGAGAAAAAAACAAGGGTTTATCTGCGATATGGACGGCGTTATTTATCACGGCAACCGGCTGCTGCCCGGCGTGAAGGAATTCGTCGCGTGGCTGTACCGCGAGAACAAAAACTTTCTGTTTCTGACCAACTCCTCGGAGCGCTCTCCCAAGGAACTTCAGCAGAAACTGAAGCGCATGGGGCTGGAGGTGGACGAAAGCCATTTCTACACCAGTGCACTGGCGACGGCGCGTTTCATCCGCACCCAGTCGCCCGGATGCAGCGCTTATGTCATCGGCGGCGCCGGGCTGATTATGGCGCTGCACGACGAAGGCATTACGATGAACGACGTCGACCCGGATTACGTCGTCATCGGCGAAGGCAACACCTACAACTATGAGAACATCCTCAAGGCCGTCCGTCTGGTGACCAGAGGCGCCAAGCTGATCGGTACGAACAGCGACCTGACCGGCCCGTCGGAAGACGGGATCATCCCGGCCTGCCGCGCAATGATCTCCCCCATCGAGCTGGCCACCGGTCAGAACGCCTATTTCGTCGGCAAGCCGAACCCCCTCATGATGCGCACCGGCCTGCGCATTTTGGGCGTCCACTCTGAGGATGCCGCCATGATCGGCGACCGGATGGACACCGATATGGTCGCAGGGATTGAATCCGGTCTGGATACGGTTCTTGTTTTGTCCGGCGTGACCAGCCCGAGCGAAATCAAGAAATTCCCTTACCGGCCGCGTCTCGTTTTGAACGGCGTCGGCGATATCCCGCCGCAGGCATAACCGGCATAAAAAAACGCCTCTGCATGAATTTACAGAGGGCGTAAAACAGTTCATGGAGCGTATCGATACAGATACGCTCCATTTCTCATGCCAACATACAAGGTGTATAAAAGTGCGCCCTTTATCAGTTTGACAAATTGGAACTTGTCGGGGAAATGACAACCGACTATTCTTCATCTATCGAGTTTCTTGCCAATGCTATCCCCTGTTCAGCAAGATGATATTTCATATCGTTTGTCATGTGCCACTCCCATTTCGGCGCTTCTGGCTTTATGGAGCGTATGTCAGAAACCATCAATATATGCCAGAAAAGTCCCGGCAGACGTGACTGCCGGGACTGAAACTGTTTTACGACCACCCGCTCTTCATGCAGAGGCGGCGTGATTTGCGGGGTTACCGGTCTTCTTCCGGGATCAGGGCTTCGATTTTATCGGCGGCCTCTTTCAGCGGCGTATCGTCGCAGAGTTCAATGCTGCCCACATCCCCCGCCGCCGTAATGGCAGGCCGGAACGGGATGCGGCCGAGCACTTCAAGACCATACGTTTTGGCAACTTCATCGAGGTGGCTTTCGCCGAACAGGTTGAACTTTTTGCCGCAGTCCGGGCATTCGGCATAGCTCATGTTTTCGACGATGCCCAGCACCGGAATGTCCATCAGCTGCGCCATTTTGATCGCCTTTTCGACGATCATGGAGACCAGCTCCTGCGGGGTGGTGACGATGATGACGCCGTCCAGCGGAATCGACTGGAAAACCGTCAGCGGGACGTCGCCCGTTCCCGGCGGCATATCGACAAACATGAAGTCCACGTCGCCCCAGATCGTATCGGTCCAGAACTGTTTGACGACACCGGCAACAACCGGACCGCGCCAGACGACAGGGTCGGTGTCGCTTTGCAGCAGCAGGTTGACGCTCATCACGCCGATGCCCGTTTTGCTGTGCGCCGGGTAAAGACCGGATTCATCGATGCCGGCTTTGTCATGGATGCCGAACATCCGCGGGATGGACGGACCGGTGATATCGCAGTCCATCACGGCTGTCCGGTATCCGCGGCGCTGCATGGAAACCGCCAGCATGGATGTCACCAGCGATTTGCCGACGCCGCCTTTCCCGGAGATGACCGCGATCGTTTTTTTCACTTCGCTGAGTTCATTCGTCCGCGCTTTTTCCAGTGCGGCGCGTTCGCTGCAGTTCTGCCCGCAGCTCGAACAGTCATGCGTGCATTCTTCGCTCATTTGCATACATCTCCACTTGATTTCGTGATAGGCATATTGTACCATGCGGATTGACAAATGTCAACCGCTCTGCTATAATGAGTCTGTCCGGTTCGATGGTTTCTCATCCGTCCGGCACACAAAAGGAGGGCTTTGATGTCAGAAAGCAGTTTTTTTGCCTATATTGACCGGATGAAATACATCCGGCGCTGGGGGCTGATGCGGAGCAGCATGCCGGAAAACGTTCAGGAGCACAGCATGCAGGTCGCCGTGCTGTCGCACGCGCTGGCCGTCATCGGCCGCGACATCTGCCGAAAACCGCTCGACCCCGCCCGGATTGCCGCCGCAGCCTTGTATCACGACTGTTCGGAAATCTTCACGGGCGATCTGGCCACGCCGGTCAAATACAAAAATGACCGGCTTTCCGGCGCCTATAAAGAAGCGGAACTGGAGGCCAAGCGCAGCCTGTTTGACACGCTGCCTGAGGCGCTGAAGCCCGGCTTCTCCGAAGTTGTCTTCTTTGAAGAAGAACAGCCTGCCCTTTACCGCTATATCCGCGCCGCCGACAAGCTCTCCGCCTATATCCAGTGTCAGAATGAGCTGGCATCCGGCAACGGTGATTTCCGCCAGGCAGAGGCCACGCTGCGCGCGACGCTGGACGCGATGGCCGCCGACATGGAAGAGCTGGACTATTTCCTGAAACATTTTATTGAGGGCTTCCGTCTGACGGTTGACGAATTGTCCCGGTAACGCTTCTTTTCTGCAAACCGGCAGCAGATATGAACAGACCGGCCTGCTCCGCCCGATGGAGCTGGTCGGTCTGTCTGTTTTTGTCACTGTTTTCAGCGCTTTCTGTTTGAAAATCGGCTTTTCAAACATCATCTTTCTTTTTTGGTGATTGTGCACAAAAAAACGGTTTGATTTTGTTGATTCTGCCGATTGACAGTGCAGGCGCGCATATCGTATACTGTTGGTGAGAGGATATCCCGATTTTCCTGTTGCTGAATTCAAACAAAGCAGGAGGTGGTGCCGCTGCATTTTGACCTGTTTCGCGCGCTTTTTCCTGAATGATTTTTTCAGAAAGGAGGTGCATCATGGTGAAACGTTTGTTTTCTGCACTGCTCTGCGTTTTTCTCCTGTTGATTCCGGTGGCTGGCATCGAAATCCGCTCGCCCGGCGGCAGCCAGACGCTGAAGGAGCTTCAGACTTTCTGGGAGGAAAACGGATACCCGGACAACATCGCCTACCTGGAACGGCATACCGAGGGCGGACTGAATACCGCCGGGAGCGATTACAGCAGGACGTCTGACGTCGAATACTGGACGGTCGGCGTTCTGGGCGATGTCAAGCCCGTCGAAGAGCTGCTGCGCGCGTCGATTTCCAACGACTGCGAGATCGCGTTTCAGCCGGCGCGGTACAGCCGGAATGAAATCCGCGCGCTCTACCCGGAAGTTGTCCGACGCTACTGTCGGAACATCGGATGCAGTGCGGTTGTCATTTCGGGCGATCAGATCGTCGTTCGATTCAGCCCGCTTCTGATGGGGCTGTATCAAAAATCCGCCGCACGGGATTACGGCGGACGGGTGCGGTTTCAGTCCAGTTTGTCGTATCACTTCGAAGGATACGACGAAAACGGCAATTACATCCACGATTTTCTGCCCGATATGACGTTTGAGCTTTTTGCAGGCATTGCGCTTGTTCTGCTCATCCTGATTCTGCTGACCTTCGGCGTTCTTTCCCTGATTCGTCTTTTCCTGCGCCGGCGCAAACGGGCAGGCAAGCCATCACAGAAACTGCTTGATAAACTTCAGGGAGGTGAATCCCCGTGAAGCACACGTTCCGGAACGCGTTTTTCATCACGCTCGCCGTGTGGGCTGCGGCTGTTCTGATCGGCATGTTCTGCATTTCCACATGGGTGCGTCCGTCGGCGGAAGCCGTTTTGCAGGATTGGCAGAAGCCCTATGAATGCACCACGCAGGTCAAAAGGCTTTCGCCGCTGTATCTGACGCTTTTGAAGTGGAATCCGCCGATGCCGATTTCTGACGCAGAACGAACCGTCACGGATGAAATGGTGACGGACGCCGTTCAAAATCTGCTGGAGCAGCACACCCGCTGGGAAACCGCTGCCGGCCGCACAAAAGTGCAATCCGGCGATTTCGTCCTGGCGGATTACATCGTTTCCGCTCAGGGGCAGGTTCTTTCGGTACATAACGATATCCGCATGGAAATCGGCGGTGACTTCTATGATCCCGCATTTACCAACCAGTTCATCGGCGTTTCAGTCGGACAGACCTTTGTCTTTCCCTATGAATCAGATGAACGCGGTTCTCTTGAAACATATGAAATCGAAGCCACCCTGTTGGATATTCAGGAGCAGCAGCTGCCTGAACTCACCGATTCGTTTGTATCGGACGCATTTGGCGTCGCCTCGGTTGACGCCCTGCGGGCACAGCTTCGTCAACAGCTTCAGGCACAGAAAGAAGCAGAGGCGCAGCAGCGCTTCGTTCTGGATCTGTTTCAGCGCACGCTTGCAAACTGCGCCGACTACACCATTCATACCGGCGAACTGAACGATGCCGCAAGAAAACGGTATGATGCTGCGCTCGCGCTGTATGAGCCGTTTTTGAGTCCGCTGGACAAAGCGCGGCTTTACTTCGACTGTCAAACGGAGGTTCGGGATCAGATCATGCTCCGGCTGGCGGTTGATGCGATTGTGGAACGCGAATCGCTGTATCCGACCGCGGCGGAAATTGAAGCGGCTGGCGGCGAATTTGAGGCGCGGTATGAGAAGGCCGCGGCCTTCCTGCTCTCAAAGTGTGACAGCGGGGCGTAGGCTTTTCGTCTGCATCCGTTTTCCGGCGTTATCCGCATCACTCCCACCCGTAAGGAGACGTTTTCATGACCAAGCGACGCATCATCTGGCTGGCAGTTCTGCCGGTGCTGCTGCTGGCTGCATTTTTGACCATCAAGGTTGTCTACGAACGCGGCTGCACCATCGAACTGAAAGACATCCTGCTTCAGCGCTATGCGCAGTCCGACGTCGGCAGTGCGCTCATAGAGGAAGTCCCGCTCCGGCTGGAGCTGACGGTCAGCAAGCATCTGTTCAGCAGCCGGCTGGACATCGCCTGCACCGCCTATTTTGACGGCGATATCCAGGCGCCCGACGAATTATCCGGCTTCAGCTGGGCAGCTTTTGGCCAGCTGGTCAGCGAATGGCTCCGTGTGGGCGTCTCCATGAACACCCAACCCGACGGCCATGGATTTCTCTGCGGCCATACGAATCCGCAGACGATTCATTGGTTCGCCAGCGCCAGCCTGCCTTTGAACGACACCGTGCCGCAGGTTCGGGCACGGCTGTCCATCGACGCTCAAGGCGGCAGCAGTCACGGCTTCTCCGGTGAACCGCTCATGGATGAAGTCTCAGTCGACTTTGCCCCCGGCGACAGTGAAATCGCCTATTCAAACCGTTATCGCTGCGATCTGACCGTTTTGCGCGAGGCGCTTGCCCGCATCTGCGAATAGACCCAGCTGCTGAAAAGCACACCGAAAAAATCCTTCGGTGTGCTTTTTTCGCATTTGTTCGCATGGTGCGGGACTGTTTGCCCTTTTCGCGCAATCGCACTTGACAAATCTGCTCAATCCTCGTATCATATACAATGCAAGTTGCACAACATGCGTTGTTGTGTTTCATCCGGATGTTTCTTTCTGCGGCCAGCCATTTTGACGGCAGAAACGGATTTGCGGCCGCGGGATGTTGGCATGATGGAGTTGCTTCGTTTGAAGAAGAAAGGCTGGAAAACGATATGAAAACAGCGATTGTATATGTATCCACGCACCACGGAAATACCAAAAAGCTGGTCGATGCCATTGCCGCAGCAGATGACGTCACCGTTATCGACGCCTCTGCCGTTGAGACGGCTGACCTCAGCGGCTGTGACTGCATCGGTTTTGCTTCCGGCATCGCCTTCGGAAAATACGCTCCGCAGCTGCTTCGATTCATGTCGCAGAATTTGCCGGAAGAAAAACGCGTCTTTTTCCTGCATACCGCCGGAAGCCCGCGTGAGAACCAGAATGCCGACGCCAAAGCCATTGCCAATGCAAAACGCTGCACCTGTCTGGGGACGTATTGCTGCAAAGGCTTCGATACCTATGGTCCGTTCAAACTGATCGGCGGCATCGCGAAGGGACATCCCACGCAGAAGGAAATCGCCGCCGCCGTGCAGTTTTACAAAAGCATCCTGTGTTAGACGTTCAAAAGACCGCCTGTTTCGGCTGAAACAGGCGGTCTTTTTCGTTGGGGTGTTTTATCGATCGTCCAGCGTTGTGTTTGCGTTTTCGCCCTTTGTCTTTTTTGCAGATGCCGCTGTCTGCGTACACATGCAGTCTTTCAACTTACTCCCCTGTTTGAAGAGCTGATTTGCAAAAACGGCCGCTCCGGCGCAAAGAACGCCTTGTGTGATGGCCGTGAAAATCGCGATCAGCCATGCGCGCAGACCGGTCAGTGAAAAGACTGCCAAAACATACAGCGATGCAAGGCTGACGCCGATGATACCCAGGCAGAGCGGAATGTTTTCATCCCGCAGAGTGGATTTTTTCAGCCATGTGCCGATGACATAGAGCACCGGCACAAGCGCCAGGAGCTCCGGGCGAATATACTGTGTGAAATAGGTTTCCGGCATGTTCATCGTCTCCCTCGGGTCAAGGTATGCGAAGCCTCCGGACCGCAGAACTGCATCAGGTTGCAATCACGCCGGCTGTCCGCAAGGAGTCCAGCAGCGTGTTGTAGGATGCAATCACATCCGACAGCGATGTCTGCGCATCCAAGTTCGGTACTGCCGGTCCCGCCGTTATTTGCCCGGCTACACCGGTTGCGCCTGTCGCGCCTGTCGCACCGGTGGCACCGGTGGCACCTGTCGCACCGGTGGCTCCTGCGGCGCCTGTCGCACCTGTCGCACCGGTGGCTCCTGCGGCACCCGTTGCGCCTGTTGCACCGTTGGCTCCTGTGGCACCCGTTGCGCCTGCGGCACCCGTTGCGCCTGTTGCGCCGTTGGCTCCAGCAGCTCCGTCCGCACCGCGTGGAATCACAAAATCAAGAATGTGGTTCGGCGCACCAGATACGTCCGTGACGGTCGCATTTGTACCCGGTTCACCCGTTGTTGTATTGCGAATGGTCAGTGTTTCAGCCGCACCCGTGGCACCAGTTGCGCCAGTCGGGCCTGTGGCACCGGTCGGACCAGTTGCGCCTGTTGGGCCTGTCGCGCCTGTTGGGCCTTCTTCGCCGGCCGCACCAACGGCGCCAGTCGGGCCTGTGGCACCAACTGCTCCGGCGGCACCGGTTGGTCCTGTCGCGCCTGTCGGACCGTTGACACCGTTGGTTCCTGCGGCGCCCGTTGCACCTGTCGGGCCGGTTGCACCGGTTGCCCCTGCGGCGCCTGTGGCACCGGTCGCGCCAACCGCACCGTCGGCTCCGGCGGCACCCGTGGCACCAACTGCTCCGGCGGCACCGGTTGGTCCTGTCGCGCCTGTCGGACCGTTGACACCGTTGGTTCCTGCGGCGCCCGTTGCACCTGTCGGGCCGGTTGCACCGGTTGCCCCTGCGGCACCCGTGGCACCAGTCGGGCCGGTTGCACCAGTCGCACCAGCGGCGCCTGTGGCACCTGTCGGGCCGGTTGCACCCATTTGACCTTGCGGGCCTTGCGGGCCGACCTCGCCCTGTTCACCGGATTCCCCGGTGGCACCGCGCGGCCCCTGAATCCCCTGCGGACCCTGCGGGCCCTGCACGCCAACGCCGGTCGCACCGGTGGCGCCTGTGGCTCCTGTTGCGCCGGTCGCACCCGTGACGCCGTTTGCACCCGCTGCGCCTGTTGCACCGGTCGGGCCTGTTACGCCGACGGATGATCCGGTCGGCCCAGTCGGACCCGGAATGCCCTGCGGACCTACTGGGCCCGTTGCACCGGTCGCTCCGGTTGCGCCTGTCGAACCGCAGGAACACCGGCAGCACGATCCGCTGCGTTCATTCTCCAATTCCTGATTTGGATAGCGCGTCACGGTAGACGGCACTGTCTGCTGCGGGCACCCCGTCTGTCCGTTCCATTGATTGAACGGATTCAGCTGTTGTTGATCAGACGGTCGGTTTGCCGCATTGTTGGAAGCATTTCTCCGGCCATTCGGCCCGAAAAAGCTGTTTGATCTCTCACATCCATTAAACAATTGCGTCACCTGCACATATGATAAATTGATACGGCAGCAAGCACCGTATTCACTATAAAATATGCCGTCGGCGGCGGATTCGCCACTTTGTTTTTCGTCTGCTTGTTCTGATGGTTTTCATGGGTGCATTCACATGATGGGAGGTTTTTATGGCAACTCTGTCCGTTTGTTTGATTATGAAGGATGAAGCAGATGTCTGCGCACGCGTTCTGCGGTCTGCCCAGCCGTTTGCAGATGAATTGATTGTCGTGGATACAGGATCCAGCGATGCCACGGTTGAAATCGCGCGTTCGTGCGGCGCCAAGGTCTCTGTTTTCGAGTGGAACGACAATTTTTCCGCCGCGCGGAATGACGCGTTTTCCAAGGCCGGCTGCGACTATTTGATGTGGCTGGACGCCGACGACGTCGTGCCGGAATCCAGCGCGCAGCAGATCCGTTCTGCCAAAGCATCGGATTTCTACGGAGCAGATGTTTTGATGATGCCCTATCATCTGGCATTTCACGAAGACGGTTCGCCCTCCTTTTCCATTCAGCGGGAGCGGATTCTGCGCCGCTGTCCGCTGGCCGAATGGCAGGGCGCCGTCCACGAAGTGATCCGGCCGTTCGGGCAGATCAAAACGCTGGATGCGCCCATCGAGCATCGGAAGCTGCATCCAAGCGTCCCGGGGCGCAACCTGCGCATCTATGAATCGCTGATTCAAAAACGCGCCATTCTCTCCGAACGGGAGCGTTTTTATTATGCGCGGGAGCTGGCTGACAACGGCCGGTTTGCCGAGGCGGAACCGGTTTTTTGGGAGTTGCTTTCCGTGATGCGTCCGGATTCCGCAGACCGCGGCGCGTTGTGCAGGGGGCTGGCGGCCTGCCGGGATGCCGCCGGTGACCCTTCGGGTGCGCTGCGCTTTCTGCTCTTTTCTCTGGAAAACGGCTGGCCCTCCGCTGTCACCTGCTGTGAGCTCGGACGTCGATTTGCCGCAAAAGGCCGATTTGATATCGCTATCGAATGGTATCAAAGAGCCTTGGCGGATGGCGGACACACTCCGGAGACATTCGATTCCCCAGACTGTCACGGCTTCCTCCCCTGCATCCAGCTCTGCCTCTGCTATGACCGGCTGGGTCAGATTGAAAAGGCTGTTTTTTGGAATCAGCGCGCCGCGCTTTACCGTCCGGACGACCCCGCAGTGCGCTACAATGCTGCTTATTTTGCCGGTCTGCGTGCGCGCACCTGAGATGCGGTTTTGAAACCGATTCCGCTTTCAGTCAAATAAGACTTGATTTTTGACAGCTTTCGTTGTATCATATATACATCTGAAAATCATTTGATGAGAACCACTTGAAGAAGAGGGAAACGCATGGCGGACGGTATTAAAATCATTGCGCAAAACAAAAAAGCATGGCACGACTACTTTGTCCTGGAACAGATCGAAGCCGGAATTGCCTTGGTTGGTACGGAAGTCAAATCCATCCGCAGCGGCGCCGTCAATCTGAAAGACAGCTTTTGTTCCATCAAAGACGGCGAACTATTTGCCCGCGGCATTCACATCAGCCCGTATGAAAAGGGCAACCTGTTCAACCGCGACCCGCTGCGCGACCGTCGGCTGCTTGTCCACAAGCGCGAAATCCGGCGCCTGCACAGCGCCGTCAAACAGGACGGCTTGACCATCGTGCCGCTGAAGCTCTATTTGAAAAATGCAAAAATCAAGCTCGAAATCGGGCTCTGCAAAGGCAAGAAGCTGTATGACAAGCGCGAAGTTGAGGCCAAACGCGCCGCCGACCGCGAAATCGAAAAGCAGTTGAAAACGCGCGACCACCGCGACTGAAAGCAAACGCTTCATCCACAAACAAATGAATAGGAAGGTGCTCTCTATGATCTACGAACAAGTCAACCTGAACGAGCTGTATCCGGCGCTGCCGGACATTGGCTCGCCCACGCTGCTGCACACCTACTGCCGTTCCGCTTCCCCGGAATTGGGCGACAAGCGGTACCCGGCCGTCGTCATCTGCCCGGGCGGCGCTTATATGTTTACCTCCGACCGTGAGGCTGAACCCATTGCGCTCGCATTTTTAGCGCGCGGCATCCAGTGTTTTGTGCTCCGTTATCACGTCGCACCGGCGGCGCGTTATCCGGTGCCGCAGCTGGAAGCGGCGGCTGCCATCGCCTATCTGCGCGCCAACGCCGACAAGTATCACATCCTGCCGGACTGCATCTCGATTCTCGGCTTTTCTGCGGGCGGCCATCTGGCTGGCAGCTATTCGACCCACTGGTCCGAACCGCTGTACAGCGAAACGCTTGGCATTCCGGTGGATCTGCTCCGTCCGAACGGCATGGTGCTCTGCTACGGCGTCCTCAGCGGCGGTAAGAAAACGCATGAAGGCTCCATGATCAGCCTCCTCGGCGATCAGGATTCGCCGGAAATGCGCCGCCTGCTCAGCACGGAGCTGCATGTCTCCGAAGACACCCCGCCGGCATTCATCTGGCACACGTTTGCCGACAACGGCGTCCCCGTGGAAAACAGCCTGCTGACTGCAAACGCCCTGGCGGCACAGCATATCCCCTTTGAAATGCACATTTATCCGGATGGATGCCATGGTCTGGCACTTTCCAACTGGCTGACAACCTCAAATCCGGAAAACGGGATGCCGCCGTCGTATGTCGCACACTGGGTGGAGGACTGCGCAAACTGGATGCTGCGTCTGGCAAAACTGGATATTCTCTGCACGCTGTAAGCTGCGCATCTATTCCATCTTGTTATATCCATATAAGTTTGCATAGCATGT
>CAJLFQ010000047.1 GCA_905205975.1 uncultured Eubacteriales bacterium
AATACAGCGAAAACCGCAAGAAACGCCTTGTTTCCTGCGGTTTTCGCTATTTTTATACACGTTTTCGGCGACCGATCTTGTATCAAAGATTACGTCTTTATAGACCCGGCGTGCAAAAGCGGCGTGTTTCTGCGGGAGATTGCCAAGCGGCTGCTGACCGGGTTGGAGCCGGTGATTCCCGACCTGCAGCAGCGTGTCGATCACATCTTTCAGCATCAGCTGTATGGGATTGCCATCACCGAGCTGACCAGCCTGCTCTCCCGCCGTGGTGTGTATTGCAGCAAGTACCCCAACAGCGTGTATTCCGTCACGCCTTTTGACGATGCAGAGGGCAACATCCGCTACAAGCGCATCCAGCACCGCTGGAACAGCGGAAAGTGCGTCTTTTGCGGCGCGGCACAGAGCCAGTACGACCGGGATGAACTGCTGGAGACGCACGCATATGAGCTGATCCACACCACCAAACCGGAGGATATTTTCAAAATGAAATTCGATGTGATCATCAGCAACCCGCCGTATCAGTTGAGCGACGGGGGCGGTAACGGAGCAAGTGCAAAACCGATTTACCAATTATTCGTACAGCAAGCGCAAAAAATGAACCCCCGCTATTTGTCTATGATAATTCCGTCCAGATGGTTTGCCGGTGGCAAAGGATTAGACGAATTTCGAGACCGAATGTTGAACGATGATAGAATACGAGTAATACACGATTATCCCGAAGCTTCTGATTGCTTTTCTGGAGTTCAAATCAAGGGCGGTGTTTGCTATTTCCTGTGGAATCGAGACGAACACGGTGACTGCTCCGTTTATTCACATAAGGGCGATGCGGTACAAGGGCCGATTATCAGGCCATTGCTTGAGGCCGGTTGTGACACCTTCATCCGCTATAACGAAGCCGTCAGTGTTATTCACAAGGTAATGGCAAAGAATGAACCGTCGATGGAAACGCTGGTTAGCACCAGACTTCCGTTTGGCCTTCCAAATACATTCAAGGGAAATAAAGTCAAGAATTCGCCTTCTGATCTATTGGTATATGTAAGCGGAAACGACCGGGAAGTGCGTGGAAGTGCAGCATATGTTGCAAGAAATGTAATTTCCCGTGGTACCGAAATGATTGGTTGGCACAAAGTGTACATTGCAAAGGCGGGAAGCGGCAGCGATTCATTTCCGCACCCTATCCTTCCAAAACCATTTTACGGGGCTCCTGATACAGTTTGCAACGAAAGCTATTTGGTTATTGGGCCATTCAAAGACAAACAGGAATGCGAAAATGTGATGTCGTACATAGCCACAAGATTTTTCAGATTCCTTGTCTTGCAGAAAAAGAACTCACAAAACGCTGCAAAGGGTGTTTATCAATTAGTTCCCCAACAAGACTTCTTCAAACCTTGGACTGATGCCGAGCTTTACGCCAAGTATGGCCTTACCGATGAAGAAGTTGCTTTCATCGAATCTATGATAAAGCCTATGGATTTAACCGGAGGTGAGGACTGATGGATTTCTTCCCCCAACGCCCGGCAGTCCATCCGATGATCTACGCCTATCGGGACGTAAATCCGGATTATGACGGTCTGCTGAAGATCGGCTACACCGAAAAGGATGTAGACCGGCGAGTCGCCCAGCAGTACCCCACCAAACGTCCGGACGGCAAGCTCCCCTATGAAATCGTGTACCGCACCTCCGCCATGCGGGAGGACGGCACCTGCTTTACCGACCATGACGTGCATCGGATGCTTCGCCGCAAGAAAATCGCCGGCGTCGGCGGCGAGTGGTTCCGCTGTTCGCTGCGGGATTTGGAGGCGGCGGTGCTGGCGGTGAAAACCGGCACCCTCAACGAGGAAAACCGCACCCGCACCTTTGCCATGCGCCCGGAGCAGGAGGAGGCCGTCAACAAGACCATCGCCTATTTTCGCGCCGCGCGGCAGGACGCGCCGGACCATGCGCCGAAGTTTTTGTGGAACGCCAAAATGCGCTTCGGAAAGACGTTCGCCTCCTATGAACTGGCCAAGCGGATGGGGCTGAAAAAGGTGCTTGTGCTGACCTTCAAGCCCGCTGTCGAGGCGGCATGGGAAGAAGACCTGATGACCCACAGGGACTTTGAAGGCTGGCAGTTCATTTGCCGGGACGGGATGCGCTATGAAGATGCCGACCTGTCGCGCCCCATCGTCTGCTTCGGTTCCTTTCAGGATTACCTCGGCACCAACGAAAGCGGCGGCATCAAGGCGAAAAACGAATGGGTGCATACCACCAACTGGGACATCGTCATCTTTGACGAATATCATTTCGGCGCATGGCGCGACAACGCCAAAAAGCTCTTTGAAATGGACAACGAAGACGAAGATTACGACTTCGACATGGAGAAGTACAAGAAGGACGAGGCCGACAACGCCTATAACGAGACCTTCCTGCCCATCACAACCTCCTATTATCTCTTCCTGTCCGGCACGCCGTTCCGAGCCATCAACAGCGGCGAGTTTATCGAGGATCAGATTTACAACTGGACCTACTCCGACGAACAGCGTGCAAAAGAGAATTGGACCGGCACAGCGGACAACCCCTATGCGGCGCTGCCACGGATGGTCATGATGACCTACCGCATCCCGGACAGCATCCGTCAGATTGCCGAGCAAGGCGAGTTCAATGAGTTTGATTTGAATGTGTTTTTCTCCGCGAAATTCGAAGAGAAGAACAGACCGGAAACCGCACGCTTCGTCTATGAAAACGAGGTGCAAAAGTGGCTGGATCTGATTCGCGGCTCTTATCTCCCGTCCAGCGTGGACGATATGAAGCTGGGGCAGGACAAACGTCCGCCGATGCCGTATTCCGATACGCGCCTGCTGAACGTCCTGTCGCACACCCTGTGGTTTCTGCCGAACGTCGCATCCTGTTTTGCGATGCATCACCTGCTTCAGCAGAAGCAGAACAGCTTTTACCGCGATTATCAAATCAATATCTGTGCCGGCGCCAAAGCGGGCATCGGCGCGGACGCGTTGGTGCCCGTGCAGAAATCCATGGGCGATCCGCTGACCACGAAAACCATTACGCTGTCCTGCGGCAAGCTGACCACCGGCGTGACGGTTAAGCCGTGGACGGGCATCTTTATGCTGCGGAATCTGAAAAGCCCGGAGACATATTTCCAGGCGGCGTTCCGGGTGCAGTCCCCGTGGACGGTGCGCACCGGCTCCGGCGCGGATCAGATCATGAAATATGAGTGCTATGTCTTTGATTTTGCGCTGGACCGCGCCCTCCGTCAGATTTCAGACTACTCCTGCCGGCTGGATGTCAAGGAATCCAACCCCGAGAAGAAGGTTGCAGAGTTCATCAACTTTCTGCCGGTGCTGGCCTATGACGGCAGCACCATGCGGCAAATCAACGCGCAGGATGTGCTGGATATCGCCATGGCGGGCACCAGCGCGACGCTGCTTGCAAAACGTTGGGAATCGGCGCTGCTCGTGAACGTGGACAACGGCACGCTGAGCCGTCTCCTGGCAAACGAGGAAGCGATGGCGGCGCTGATGAGCATTGAGGGCTTCCGATCCCTGAACGCCGACATTCAGACCATCATCAACAAATCTGAAGCGGTGAAGAAGGCGAAAAAAGAGGGTTCGGATAAACCCACAGCAAAAGAAAAGAAGCAGCTCACCGAAGAAGAAAAAGAATACAGGTCCAAGCGCAAGGCGATTCAGGAGAGGCTGATCAAATTTGCTACGCGCGTGCCCATCTTCATGTATCTGACCGATTACAGGGAACGGTCGCTCCGCGATGTGATTACGCAGCTGGAACCGGGGCTGTTCAAAAAGGTGACGGGGCTGGATGTCAAGGACTTTGAACTGCTCTGTTCTCTTGGCGTTTTTAACGCAAGCCTGATGAACGACGCGATTTTCAAATTCAAACGCTATGAGGATTCCAGCTTGTCCTATACCGGCATTGACAAACATCAGGGCGAGGACATCGGCGGATGGGATACTGTGATCCGCCGCGAAGAATACACAAAGCTGTTCTGCAACCAGCAGGCGACCATGGAACATGACCGCCCGTTGGAGGCGCTTTCGGCGGATGACGCACCCGGGGACGTGCGCGCCCCAGCCGTGCCGGCGCCGCCTTCGCCGCGCACCGGCGGATCGGATGCAGAAAAAACGATCCCAAAACCGATTGCGCAGCCGCCGCAGAAAGAAAAGTCCGTCGCTGTGCCGGATGTCCATGCGCGCGACACCGTTGTGCATAAAATTTTCGGAAGCGGAACGGTCACATGGTTTGACAAAGCGGGAAAATATATCCGCGTGCGCTTTGCCGCCGGGGAAAAGACGTTCCTTTTCCCGGATGCCTTCAAAGCGGGCTTTTTGAGGCTGCCCGATGCATCAGCGCAATAGGCACAGATGCGTCCCGCAGGGCACCCCGAAGCCGCAGCCAAGCGCATATGCGCAAAGGATACAGCCGACCGCCTGACGCCGCCAGAGGACACGCGGAAAACACACGCAAAAAGGGACCCCTCATCAGAGGGGTCCCTTTGATCAAACCGGACACAGACCCGGTTCGAACCCGCATGAAGCCGCTGCGGCATGCAGCAAGGACAAAACGGTGCCGGTTCGAGCGCCGAAACGCGTGCCTGTCCGACGGATGCGCCAAGGGGGTCTGCAGCGGCTTCGCAGACAGGAGAAAAGCCCCAAATCCCTACGCGCTCTAAGGATTTGAGGCTTTCACATCTGGAGCTAGTGGCCGGACTCGGACCGGCGACCTGCTGATTACGAATCAGCTGCTCTACCAACTGAGCCACACTAGCAGAAGACCTATATATTATAGCAGGTGTCTGATCGTTTGTCAAGTGATTTTCCGTTTTTTCAAAAAAAAATCAATGGATCTTCCTCGGAACACCTGTCGGCTCCGCGGGGGAAACTGCGCATCCGTGACGGAACGGCACAGATGAAACGCCTGCTGTCTGCATGTGCTTTGTTTTCTCGCCAAATAACCGGCAAATCGGAGAAAGCGGTTGAAAAAATTGCCTGAGAATGGTATAATGAAGATGGGGGAAAAGCAATCGTGCGGTTCATCCAGTCGGGATGAAGCGTCCGGATTTCCATCCGCCATAAATCCGTCAGTAAAGGAAGCGTTTTGAATAATATGGAAGCAAACTTCGTGAATCAGTCGGCACCCAAAAAAATCCGCCGGATCGGCGTCCTGACCAGCGGCGGCGACGCGCCGGGCATGAACGCCGCCATCCGCAGCGTCGTACGGACGTGTATCCAATACGGCGTGACGCCGGTCGGCATTCATCGCGGCTATAACGGCCTGATCAATTCAGACGTCGTGGAGCTGGATGCCCGTGCAGTCAACGGCATCACGTCCCGCGGCGGTACGATGCTCTACACGGCGCGCTGCCCGGAATTCAAAACCAAGGAAGGCGTCATGAAAGGCGTCAACGCCTGCCGCTATCTGGGCATTGACGGCCTGATTGCCATCGGCGGCGACGGGACGTTCCGCGGGCTGGAAGATCTGGCCGCCAACGGCGTCAACACCGTCGGCATTCCGGGCACCATCGACAACGACATTGCCTGCTCGCATTACTCCATCGGCTTCGATACGGCGGCCAACACCGCCATTGAAGCCATCGACAAACTGGCGGATACGATGCAGTCGCACGAACGCTGCTCTGTGGTCGAAGTCATGGGCCACAACGCCGGCCATCTGGCGCTGTACTGCGGCCTGGCCTGCGGCGCTGCGGCCATTCTGATTCCGGAAAAGCCGTTTGACTTTGAAAAAGACATCATCGAAAAAATCCGCGAGAGCCATTACAACGGTAAGCATCACTTCCTGATCATCGTCGCAGAAGGCGTCGGCCATACGGCTGAAATCGCCGACAAAATCCGCGAAATGACGGGCGTTGAAACCCGCGTTACGATCATCGGCCACATTCAGCGCGGCGGCAGCCCGAGCGCCAGAGACCGTGTCATGGCGAGCCGGATGGGTCATTACGCCGTCATGCGCCTGCTGGAGGGCAAATCGAACGTCGTCGTCTGCTACCGCGATTCGCAGCTCTGCGACATCCCGATCAATGAGGCCCTGCAAATGACCAAAGACCTCGATTCTTATATGTATAAAGTCGCCTGCGACATCGCCATCTGACAGCAGGCAAAACAAAAACGGAGGGTTCACGCCATGGTGGAGATCAAAGTCGTTGAAAGCAAAAAAGACCTGAGAAAGTTTCTTTCTTTCCCGACGCGGCTGTATCGGAACAGCCCGTATGCCATCCCGGATTTATATAAGGAAGAATGCGATTATTTTAACCCGAACGTGAACCCGGCCTATGAATACTGCGAAACCCGGCTCTTTCTGGCACTGGAAAACGGCCGCGTCGTCGGCCGCGTCGCAGCCATTCTCAACAAAAAGTACAATGAAAAATGCGGCGAAGCGCGGATGCGTTTTTCCCGGTTTGACGTCGAAGAAAATTTTGAAGCGGCCAAAGCACTGCTCGGCGCGGTCGAAGCGTTTGCCAAAGAAAAAGGGATGAACATCATCCACGGGCCGATCGGTTTTTCCGATCTGGATAAACAGGGGATGCTCGTCGAGGGGTTTGACCGCCCGGATACGTCGATTACACTCTACAATGCGCCGTATTATCCGCAGTTTCTGGAAAAACTCGGCTACGCAAAAGAAGCCGACTGGATTGAATTCCTGATCCGTCCGTCGGAGGAGACGACGCAGAAGCTGGACCGGCTGTCCAAAAAAGTGCAGTCGATGTTCGGCATCCGCGTCCTGCCGGCCAAAAAGCTCAGCGACATCAAACCGTATGTCAACGATATCTTTGCGCTCCTCAACAACGCCTACGGCAAGCTGTACGGCTATACACCGCTGACGCCGAAAATGCAGCAGTACTATTACAACGAGTATTTTTCACTGCTGAATTTTGATTACGTCTGCATCTGCGTCGACAAGGAAAACAAGCTGGCCGGGTTCGGTCTGGCGTTCCCGTCGATTGCACCGGCGCTCAAAAAATCGAAAGGACATCTTTTTCCTTTTGGCTTTGCCCGCGTGCTGCACGATCTGAAGCATTCCGACGTTTTGGAGCTGGCGCTGATTGCAGTGCGGCATGATCTGCTCGGGAAGGGCGTCAACGCCGTCCTGATCGACCATGTCAACAAAAATGCGCTGAAAAACGGCATTGACCGGGTTGAAACCGGCCCGCAGCTGGAAACCAACATGGAAATCCAAAAACAGTGGCGGAAAATCTGCACAAACTTGGAACAGCACAAACGCCGCCGCTGCTACGCGAAGCATTTGGATGCGTAACGGCGAATCGACAAACCGTCATATCAAAAAAAGAGCTTGCAGCCTATTTGGTCTGCAAGCTCTTTTTGAACACCGCATCCTTCGGTGCAGGCGCAAAAATCTGTTTACAAAGCGTCACCTGTCTGCGCTGCGGCACGCTCCTGCTTCATCGCGATATGGCGCATGGCACAGTCCACCAGCGAATCCGTTGTGACGGGTTCGCGCAGACCGGAGACAAACACTGTGTCCTGAATGGGATCTGTCCAGGCCGGCGCAATGCCCTGACTGCCCGTCATCATGCCGACGACAGACCCGACCGTCGCACCGTTGCAGTCAGTGTCGAGCCCAAAATGAACGGCAGAACAGATACTCTTGGTGTAGTCTTTGCCGCCGTAGAGAAGAGCGGCGGCGACGATTTCCGCATTCGGCAAAACGTGAATGAGATCGCTTCGGTTGGAGGCGTCGTACCGCCTGTAAAAATCGGCGGTGAACGCTTCCAGTGAACGACCTGCCTGAAAACCATCGCAGACGCGACGGACGGCGGCATACAGCCGGGAGGTGACCGGGATCTGGGACAACCCGCAGACCACAACATCCAGCGGATCGTCCAGCACGGCGGCACCGGCCAGCATGGCGGCGGCAAACATTTCGCCGTAGATGCCGTTTTTCACATGCGAGATGCGGGCGTCGCGCCATGCGAGTTCAGCGGCCGTCTCCGGATCGCCGGGGTTGATGTAGCCGAAGTAATCGCCGCGAATCTGGGCGCCGATCCATTCCCGGAAGGGGTTTTTCAGCAGCGCCGTCTCGGGCGGCCCGTATCCGGCCAGCATATTCCGGTAGGCAATGCGCTCCGCTGTGGCGAATGCATTCAGATTCTGGTTGTTCTTCCACCAGCGGCAGACGTCAGAGGAAGTGAAACCAAGCCCGTACTGGTCGACAATGCGGGCGGCGAAGACCGTATAGTTGGTGTCGTCGTCTCCAGGAAAGGCGCCGGACATCTGGTCGGGCCACTGATGGCTGCGCAGGGGAAATTCAAACCGGTCAAATGCGGGATTTTCAATGTCGCGGCTTGTGATATACCGATGAAAGGGTTCGTTTCCTGTCAGGCGAAGCAGCGTATGCAGCTCCTTGGGAAGGATGCATTCCACCGGCTTGCCCAGCGCACAGCCGCAGACGCGGCCGCGCCAAGCGCCGGTCAAACGGTCGCGCAGGACGGATGCGTCCGGCATGGTGAAATCCGGCAGGGCAGGAGGCTCCGGCCGGAGCTGACGGATTTCCGGCAGATCGTCCGGTTCCGTCCATGGATAATCCGGCCGCATGGGTGCATGACAGAAGATGCCGAACAAAACGTCGGCGAGCCGCTCTTTTTCCAGACCGTTTGGATAATTGCAGACGGCTTGGACGATGTCGCCGGCGTGCCTGACATCCCGGCCTTCGTCCAGCGCCTGCTGATAATCGATGGCGAGATCCGGGCCGTAACACTCCCAGGATTCCAAATCCTCGTAGCAGGGGATGAAATCGGACTGCCGGCGCAGCGCTTCTGTAGACTGCTGGCTGGACAGATCGTTGAGCCAGTCCATGGAAACGTTGAAACACTTGGCAATCCGCACAAGGTTGTCCAGATCCGGGGAAGCCGTACCGGATTCCCACCGCTGGATGGCCTGACGGGACAAACCGAGCTTCTCTGCAAATTTTTCCTGTGAATAACCGCGCTGGCGGCGCAGCATGTAGATGCGGTCTCCAAGCATCTGCCCTTCATCTCCAAAGCCGTTTTGCCTATTATACCGTATCTGCGCCCGGTTGGCAAGCGGCAGAGGAGAAGCCGAAAGAAAAAACAGTTTTTTCCGGATTCCCCCTTGACAAAACGGAAAAAACGCGGTATAATAGGCAAGTGCTTGAGGCATGGGGGTGTAGCTCAGCTGGGAGAGCATTACGTTCGCAACGTAGGGGTCGAGGGTTCGAATCCCTTCATCTCCACCACAGAGCAAAACCCTTGGGCAGCCTCCCAAGGGTTTTTGCCATTTTTCAGGCACTGTCTTCTACACGCGCCCGTAGCTCAGCTGGATAGAGCGTTGGACTCCGACTCCAAAGGTCGCAGATTCGAATTCTGTCGGGCGTACCACCCGAAAAGCGCTGCTTGAAAAAGCAGCGCTTTTCTGCTATTTTTACATATGTCTGATCCACCCCTCAAAACCAGAAAAAAAGCCGGATGCGGCAAATCTGCGAGCTTTTTTTTTAGATAATTTTTTTGGTGGATTTGAGCTGAAAAAGCCGAAAGATGGTAGACAACAGGAGATAAATGTGCTATAATAGTTTATCCTGATAATGTCTTATCAGCTGACCTTGCGCAGCAGGGTTTGAGCGGGCTGAAAACCGCCCGCCGATCAATTTGTGCACCTTGGGGCTTGCCCCGTGAATAGATGCAGCGAGTCATTCCACCGCAAATATAGAAAAGGAGAATGCATATGAAGAAGCACTTCAGCAAACGCTTGATCTCTCTTGTGTTGGCTTTGGCAGTGTGCTTGGGTCTTGCTATACCGGTCGGCGCGGCAGACACAAATGCCACATCCAACGTCCGGATCAGAAAGATCGACAACAACGCAGTGTCTGCTTCTCTGCGTGACAGCATTGCAGTCGACGCGGATGAAACGGCACCGCTCTACAAGGATACGGATATCGTTCGTGTGTCCATTATCCTGAAGGAGAAATCGACCATTGAGCAGGGTTTCTCCATTGAGAACATTGCAGAAAACAGCAAGGCAATCGCCTACCGGCAGAACCTGCAGACTCGGCAGGATACGCTGGCTGAGAAGATTTCCAAAGAAGCCCTGGGCGGCAAAACCCTGGACATCGTCTGGAATCTGACCCTTGCAGCCAACCTCATTTCTGCGAACGTCCCCTACGGCAGCATTGAATCCATCAAAGCTGTCAAAGGCGTTAAAACCGTCGTTGTGGAAGACCGCTATGATCCGATGGTGGCCAGTGTTGAACCGGTCAACCCGAACATGGCGACCTCCAGCGAAATGATCGGCAGTAGCCTTGCATGGGCAGCCGGCTACAACGGCGTCGGCAGCAAGATTGCCGTCATCGACACCGGCACGGATACCGACCATCAGAGCTTCGACGCGAAAGCGTTTGAATATGCCATCACCGAAGACGAAGCGGCCGGCAAAGAAGCCAACCTGATGACCGTGGCAGACATCGAAAAAGTCCTCAGCCAGCTGCATGTTTCGCAGCGCACAAAGGGCGTCACGGCGGAAGAACTCTACGTCAATCCCAAGCTCCCGTTCGGCTACAACTACATTGACAAAGATTTCGACCTCACGCACGACAACGACAAAGCCAGCGAACACGGCTCGCACGTTGCCGGTATCTCCACAGCCAACCGCTACATCCCGGACGGCAAGGGCGGCTTTGTTGCAGCCCTTGAAAGCGTCCATACACAGGGCGTTGCACCGGATGCACAGCTGATCACCATGAAGGTCTTCGGCAAGGCCGGCGGCGCTTACCCGTCGGACTACATGGCAGCCATCGAAGACGCAATCGTTCTGGGCTGCGACAGCATCAACCTGTCCCTGGGTTCTTCCAACCCCGGCACCAGCACCAACGCTGAATACCAGACCATCCTGGACAACCTGACGGAAGCGGGCGCAGTCGTCTGCATCTCCGCCGGCAACTCCGGTTCCTGGGTTGACAGCGCAGCAAGCGGCATCGGCTACCTCTACTCCGACGACGTCAGCCTTGACACCGTCGGCTCCCCGGGCAGCTACACCAACTCTCTGGCAGTCGCCTCTGTCGACAACATCGGTCAGACTGGCAACTACCTGAGCATTGACGGCAAAGTCACGTTCTTTTCGGAAACCGAATATTCCAACGCCCCCATCGTCAAAACGCTGGACACCACCGGCGAGGGCACGGAATATGAATACCTCCTCTTCCAGAACACCGGCGCCGACGCCAGCAACAAGAACCTGCTGACCGATTACGCCGACGTGATCAAAGGCAAAGTCGTCATGGTCTACCGCGGCGTCTCTTCCTTCTATCAGAAACATGAAGCTGTCGCCGCAGTCGGCGCAGCGGCCTGTATCGTTGTCAACAACCAGCCCGGCGTCATCAACATGGATCTGACCGATTCTAAGGCCACGATTCCGTGCGTCTCCATCACGCAGGCCAGCGGCGACGCGATCATCGCGGATGCAACGCCGGTCTACGCAGAAGACGGCACAACCGTCCTCTACTACAAGGGCAAAATCACCGTTTCCGACGCAGTTTCCAGCATCATCAATGAATCCGAATACTACACCATGAGCTCCTTCAGCTCCTGGGGCGTTCCGGGCTCGCTGCAGCTGAAACCGGAAATCACGGCGCCTGGCGGCAGCATCTACTCTGTCAACGGCGCGATCGCCGGCGGCAAAGCATATGAAGTCATGTCCGGCACATCGATGGCGGCTCCGCAGGTCAACGGTATGATGGCGCTGATGGCGCAGTACATCCGTGAAAACGACCTCACGGCCAAAACGGGCCTTACGGCGCGTCAGCTTGCACAGTCCCTGCTGATGTCCACCTCTGTCCCGGTCATCGAAGAAGAAAGCAAAAACTACTACTCCATCCTGAAACAGGGCTCCGGCCTTGCCGATATCAACGCAGCCATCAACGCCAGCAGCTACATCATGATGAATGCTGACGCCAACGCCGGCGCGAAAGACGGCAAAGTCAAAGTCGAACTGGGCGACGACCCGGCGAGAAAAGGCGAATACACCTTCGCCTACACGCTGACCAACCTCAAAGACACCGCGATGAACTATACGCTCAATACGGATGTCTTCACGCAGGATCTGGCTGCCGCTTCCAGCATCGTCCTCCTGTACTCCGCAGTGACGGATCTGCCGTCCGTCGTCACCTATGAAGTCAACGGCAAACTCGTTCAGTCCATCGGCTACTACGAAGGTCTGACGGCTGACGATGCACAGGCCATTCTGGACTATGCAGTCGGCAAGATCGAACTGACCGACGATCAGCTCTATAACTATGACCTGAACGAAGACGGCAAAGTCACGACCTTTGACGCACACCTGATCCTCAGCTCGCTGAACAAGGCCGTCATCGAACTCCCGGCCGACGGCAGCGTCGAAGTCAAAGTCACGATCAAGCTCAATCAGGGAACCAAGGATTACCTCGATCACTACTACACCAGCGGCGCTTACATCGAAGCTTACAGCTTCGCGGATGAATTTACGTCCGAAGAAGGCGTCAAAGGCACGTCGCATTCCATCCCAGTTCTCGGCTTCTACGGCAACTGGACCGATGGTTCCATGTACGATAAGGGTTCCTACTGGGATTTCCAGACGGGCGCTGAAACCCGTCCGCCGTATCTCCCGGGCTCCTATACGAAGTACAACACGATGAGCAACCTCCTGACCCTGCTGTCGGGCGGCGATCTGTATGCCTTCGGCGGCAACCCGTATGACAGCGACGAAGCCTACAACCCCGAACGCAACGCGTTCAGCGCGGTCAACGGCGACATCCTCTACTCCTACGAATACTCTCCGATCCGTAACGCAGCAGCCTCCCGCGTGACGGTTGCGGATGCAGAAACCGGCGAAGTTTACCTGAACCTCAACAACGGCGCAGTCAACGGCGCGTTCTACCATGTCAACGGCGGTGCCTGGCAGGAGAAGACCAGCGTTGCCAAGATGAACTGGCAGGCCGCCGGCGTGCCGGACGGCGCAAAAGTCAACGTCTCTCTGACGCTGGCACCGGAATACTATGTCGATGCCAAGGGCAGCGTCAACTGGGAAGCGCTGGGCAAAGGCGCAACGCTGACGACCTCCATGACCATCGATAACACGGCTCCGGAAGTCACCTATGTCGACGGCGAAAACGGCATCTCCGTCACTGCGAAAGACAACCAGTACATCGCCGCCATCGCACTCCTCAACAAGAACGGCTCTGCGGTTCTGGCCAAGGAAATCCCAGGCGAAGAAGCCGTCAAGGGCGAAACCTACACTTGGGATCTCGACATGACCGAAACCTACGGCAAGAAGTTCCTGCTGGCCGTCTTCGACTATGCAGGCAACCAGTCGACGTATGAAGTCGAACTCGAAGAATCCCATACCGGCGATATCACCGGCGCATTCCTCGCGGTCAGCGGCGGCAAATGGGTCGCCATCAAAGACGGCGAAGTCAAGAACCTGACGGCTGTCGCCCCGCTCCCGGCAGGCGCAGCCTATGTCGGCGGCTATCTGTTCACGAACTCCGGCACGTCTACGACCTCGAAGTACATCAGTGTTTCTGACATGGATATGATCAGCAGCCCGACGATTCTGTACAGTTACAGACTGACCAACAACGTCCCGGGCGACCTTACCTACTCCGCGGCAGATGAAACGCTCTATCAAATCAGCTACACATCGAAAAAATCCGGCAGCAAATGGCTGTACACGACGATTCTGTCTGAAGTTGACATGACGACCGGCGAAGTCAAATCGGTCGGCACGATCAAGGGCCTCAGCGAAGCCGCACTCTCGCTGACCTGCGACACGGAAGGCAACTTCTACATGGTCGAAATGACCACAGGCAAGCTCTTTACCTTCAAACGCGCAGACGTTGAAGCGGGCAGCGATGTTGTCCTGGTCGGCGAAACCGGCTGGAAGGGCAATATGGCCAACAACAACGGTGCACCGTCCATCGCATGGAACAAAGCAGACGGCATGATCTATCAGACCAACCACTTCAACGATGACGCCTCTCAGACGGCCCTGCTGAAGATTGATCCGAAGACGGCTGAAACCACCAAGGTCTGCGACATCCCGGCCAACACCACCGCACTTGTCATCCCGGATGACAGCACGCTCCCGGCTGTTCTGATGCCAGATGCAGTCAAGGAAGTCAAGCTCAGCAAGACTGCATTCTCCATGATCAAGGGCACGACCGAACAGCTCACCGCACAGGTCAACCCGTGGTCGGTCGCTGACAAGTCCGTCACCTGGTCGTCTTCCGATCCGTCCATCGCCACGGTTGACGAAAATGGTCTTGTCACCGCCATCGCCGACGGCGAAGTTACCATTACGGCTGCTTCCACCGTCAAGCCGGATGTCACCGCAGTCTGCGACGTCGAAGTCTTTACCATCAATATGACGGTCAAAGGTCTCCTGCAGGATACGGAAGGCAACCCGCAGATGTTCTCCTGGAACCTTACGGAATCCACCTGGAAGAAAGATAAAGACGTGACCCCGTCCGTCGACTCCGTCACGCTCGATACCAAGAACAACGTTCTGTATCTGGCAGACGCTTCTTCCGACAGCTGGTCGATGCACGCGATTGACCCGGCAACGGGTGAAACGCTGGCCTCCTATGCAAACGGCGTAGGCGTTCCGATGTGGGATATGACCTACAACCCGTACTTCTCCGAACAGGAAGACAAGCCGATCGTCTCCGCAGTCTACAACTACTTCCTCCTGGCCGCTCAGGATCCGACGGCGCTGAACACGATGGCGTTCGATATGAGCGACCTCTTTAGCCAATACACCCGCGCAGGCTATGCGGTTGCGCTGACCTCGCTGGGTAAAGTGCCGGTCGAAGACGAAGATGGCAACCCGACGACAACCGGCGAAATGATCTTCGTGCTCGACAACAGGGGTTATATGTGGATCTGGACCGTCTATAAGACGGATGAAGGCTATTCCGCCAACATCAACCTGCTCGAGTCGGATCTCGACCTCAGCTTCCCGGGCTATGAAAACGATATGTATTGCTCGATGATCGCAGACAACGATGGCGTTTACCTCTATCTGTCCGCGTTCAACGGCGATACGAATGAAATCTACCGCCTGAGCCTCGTTCAGAACAGCGCAGGCAACATGATGATTTCTGGTCTGAAGATCGGCGACGTCGGCGAGAACGTCTGGCCGGCGGCGCTCTACGAAGCGCTTGACAACGCAACGGCTGACACCGGCGCGATCAAACTGACCGAAGTCGCTTCCGCCCCGAAAGCCGGCGAGACAATCCAGGCCAAGGCTGAACTCGTCGATGCCAACGAACTCCGCGCACACCTGAAAGCCGACGACAAGACCAACGGCAGCCTGAACGCCGTGAAGGTCACGGAAGACGCTGTCCAGGCGGCGAAGAACCTCCTCAAAGACGAAACCACCGGCGTTACCGTTCAGGATTCCGGCCGCGTTTATCTCGATATCACGGCTGACGCTTCCACCAACGGTTTGATCGAAGTCGAATACGACAGCGACGTGCTGACGTTCATCGGCGTTGAAAACGGTAATCTGGCTATGGTCAGCGGCAACGGCGCAGACGGCTCGGCGAAATTCGCCTATGCCTCCGGCAAAGTTGTCAACGGCAGAGTCGGCACGCTCGTCTTCTCCTATGACAAGCACAACTGCCCGTATGAAACGGATGTTACCATCAAGACCCTTGAGGATTGCGACGCCTTCAACACGGCTTCCAGCACCCTCGAAGTCAAACTGAGAACCCGCCCGACGGTTGTCCCGGTCGATCCGACCCCGGTTGACCCGACCCCGGTTGATCCGACCCCGGTTGACCCGACCCCGGTTGATCCGAAACCGGAATTCCCGTTCACCGATGTTTCCGAAGACCATATGTTCTATGAAGACATCAAGTATGTCTACGAAAAAGGCCTGATGGAAGGCACCGGCAACAACAAGTTCTCGCCTGAAACCGTCATGACCCGCGGCATGATTGTCACCACCCTCTATCGGATGGAAGGCAAACCGGCCGTCAACGCCAACATCACGTTCAGCGACGTCGCCTCCGGTATGTACTATACCGACGCAGTTGCATGGGCAGCTGAAAACGGCATTGTCAAGGGCTGCGGCGACGGTACGTTCAGACCGAACGATACCATCACGCGTGAGCAGATGGTTACCATCCTGTACCGCTACGCAGAGTACAAGGGCTGCGACGTCAGCGTCGGCGAGGATACCAACATCCTCAGCTTTGACGATGCTGAACAGGTCGCCCCGTATGCCATCGAGGCCTTTGAGTGGGCCGGCGGTGCCGGCATCATCAACGGCACCAGCAAGACGACGCTCAGCCCGAAGGGCAGCGCAACGCGCGGTCAGGTCGCGGCAATCCTCCATCGTTACTGCAATTGGATGAAGTAAGCGAACCGAATCGCTTTCCAGCAACATAAAAAGGGAGAGGACAGCTTTGCTGTCCTCTCCCTTTTGTCATTCCAGCTGGCGTTTTCAAAATCAAACGCAGCCGGTTTCCTGCCGGATGAAACGGTTTTTATCCGAGTGGCTGCTCAAATAACCCGTGCTTTGTACAATACCAGATGAGCTTTGCATGCGGCAGCATGGGCAGACGCGTTTCCAGCGTCCATTCCGGATAAAGATGCCGGAGGCAAACGGTATCTGAGCTGACCGCCGAGAGGAACCGGATGTGATGGCTGCGCGTCATCTCATGCGGCGAGGTGATGTACCATTCGCCGTCGTCACGCACGGCGATGACATTCCCGCAGACCGGACAGACAAAAAAGCAGACGCGGCGCAGATTGCCGCTGGCGGACTTCGCCTCATTGAGCGAGCCGGACAGAAGCGCTTTGACATTCGCCTGCAAAACATCCACCAGAATGGGCAGCGTTTCAACATCAGGGACGCCGCACCCCGTTTCCCTTAGTTAAAGATATTGTTGGGTATCTCAAGATGTGTCATTCGAT